>CAZATV010000009.1:0-56087 GCA_964488145.1 uncultured Polaromonas sp. | reverse complement strand
AATGAGTGCAATCGTCGACATCGTAGGCCGTGAAATTCTGGACAGTCGGGGCAACCCCACGGTCGAATGCGATGTGCTGCTTGAATCGGGCGTCATGGGACGTGCCGCCGTTCCCTCGGGAGCCTCCACAGGATCACGCGAGGCCATCGAATTGCGCGATGGGGATAAATCGCGTTACCTGGGCAAGGGGGTGCTCAAGGCCGTCGAGCACATCAATACCGAAATCTCCGAGGCGGTGCTGGGGCTTGACGCTTCCGAGCAGGCCTTTCTGGACAAGACGCTGATCGACCTGGACGGCACGGACAACAAGAGCCGCCTGGGCGCCAATGCCATGCTGGCGGTCTCGATGGCCGTCGCTCGAGCTGCTGCCGAAGAGGCAGGCTTACCGCTGTACCGCTATTTCGGCGGCTCCGGCGGCATGCAGATGCCAGTACCGATGATGAACGTGGTCAACGGAGGGGCGCATGCCAACAACAACCTGGACCTGCAAGAACTGATGATCATTCCGGTGGGCGCGCCCAGTTTCCGGGAAGCGGTCCGCTACGGAGCCGAGGTCTTTCACGCCCTCAAGAAAATCATGCACGACAAGGGCATGAGCATCGCGGTCGGCGATGAAGGGGGCTTTGCCCCCAATGTTCCCAGCCATGCGGCGGCCATCGAGATGATTCTCCAGGCCATCGACCAAGCCGGTTATGTGGCGGGCGAACAGATTGCACTGGGCCTGGACTGTGCTGCCAGCGAGTTCTACAAGGACGGTCAGTATCACTTGGAGGGCGAGGGCCTGGTACTCTCGGCCGCCCAATGGACGGATATGCTGGCCAGTTGGGTGGACAAGTATCCGATCATCAGCATCGAAGATGGCATGCATGAAGGCGACTGGGACGGCTGGAAGTTGCTGACCGAGCGCCTGGGAAAGAAAGTTCAGTTGGTGGGCGACGACTTGTTCGTAACGAACACCAAGATCCTCAGGGAAGGGATTGAAAAGGGCATCGCCAATTCGATCCTGATCAAGATCAACCAGATCGGCACACTGACCGAGACCTTTGCTGCTATCGAAATGGCCAAACGCGCTGGCTACACCGCCGTTATCAGCCACCGCTCGGGAGAGACGGAAGACGCTACCATTGCCGATATTGCCGTCGGCATCAATGCGGGGCAAATCAAAACTGGCTCTCTTTCGCGATCGGATCGTATGGCCAAGTACAACCAGCTGCTGCGAATTGAGGAAGACCTAGGCGAAATCGCCAGCTATCCGGGTCGAACGGCCTTCTACAACTTGCGTTGAAGCAGCAAGACACCTCACATGACAAGGCACCTGGTCACCGCGATTTTGCTGGGCCTACTGGTCATCCTCCAGGCGCAGCTGTGGTTCGGGCGAGGCAGCATCCCCAACGTCAAGCAGATGCAGGATCGACTCGAGGAAATGAACCTCGAGAACCGCAAGGCTCAGCTTGAAAACGAGCGTCTATCCGCGGAGGTGCGGGACCTCAAGGAGGGGCTGCACATGGTCGAGGAAAAGGCGCGCAGCGAGTTGGGTATGGTCAAGCCCAATGAGATCTTTGTTCAGTACGACATGGTTCGCAAGTAGATCCAAACGCGATGCACTCGCGCCCGACCCCTGATCCCCGTCTGAAAATCATGGTGCTCGGTCACTGCCGGCAGCAGGCTCAGCATCTGGTGCGGGCGCTGCAAGCGGCCGTGCAATGCCTGCCGGGCGCCGATCCATCGGCTCTGCGCTGGCAGATCGGTTGTGAGGCGCGCGCAGCCATCGGTAGCGATGTGTGCCTACTGATGCCCTGGGATGGCTGGGACAGTCCAGAGACGAGACTGCAAGACCTGCAGGCCCATCAAAGTCTGCGACAGGACCTGCACGGCCAAGGCCTGCCCTTCCAGGTCCTACGCGGCGATCTGCCCCGCTTGGTCCATCAGGCGCTGGCCACCCTTTCGCGCTGGCAGCCCGCGCTCAAACCCGAGGGTGCGCAAACCCTGGGGCGACCGGGCTGGAGATCGGTCTGTGAAAACTGTGACGATCCAGACTGTGAATTTCGCCTGTTCAAGACCGACGTGCCACCGGTCCCAGGCAAATCGCTCGGCCGCATGCCAAGTGCGGTTTAGCCCTACTGCCACCCCGGGCTGCCACCTTACTGAATACCCGGGGGGCTGGGTGCCTGATCGGCCCGATCCGTGAACAACTGCGCGGAATCGATCGAATCAAAGCGGTACTTAACGCCGCAAAATTCGCAGGCCACCTCCACTTGCCCCTGCTCGGCCAGGATCCCGTCGATCTCGGCCTGACCAAGACCGCGGAGCATGGAGCTCACCCGCTGCCGCGAACAGCTGCAGACAAAACGTGGACGCATGGGCTCAAAACGGGTGACCTGTTCCTGCCAGAAGAGCCGATGCAAAAGCTGGTCGGCACTCAGGGTCAGTAACTCATCGGCCTGCAGGGTCCCGGCCAGCATTGCAATGCGCCGGTAATCTTCGTTGCGACCCAACTCGTCCTCCCGGGCATCGCGATCGAGTTGACCAGCCAGATTGCCCTGCCCCATCACCGGCAGGCGCTGAATCAACAAGCCGGCCGCCACTTCGTGGTTGGCCGCCAAAATCAGACGGGTGTCGAGCTGTTCGCTCTGGAGCATGTAGTGCTCCAGCACCTCGCTGAGCTTTTCCAGCTTTTCCCGCTGGTCTCCAAAAAGCGGCACCACGCCCTGATAGGGCTGCTGGCCGGGCTGGCGGTCCTGCGGATCGAGGGTAATAGCACACCGTCCCCGATTGCTGACGTTGACCAATTGACTCAGGCTCGCGCCGCCCGGTATGGCATCCGCCCCCTGAGGTCCGAAGGAAGCCGTAGCGCGAAAGCTCAGGTCTGATCGCGCCTCGGCGACCGCCAGTTTCAAGGGGCCATCGCCGGAGATCTGCAGTACCAGCGCACCGTTGAACTTGATATTGGCCTGCATCAGCGTCGCCGCAGCGACCATCTCGCCCAGCAAATGCTCAACCTCAGGGGGATAGGCGCCGCCTGCCCGGCGGCGCTGCAGCATCTCCCGCCAACTGTCGGTCAAGCGAACCAACATGCCCCTGACCGGCAGGCCCTCAAAGATAAATTTATGCAGTTCCGACATGCAGAACACCATCTTTCAAAAACAAAGGCCGGACACCCGGAAGCGTCCGGCCGGGGTTGCGCGGGCCCCTTCAGCCGATCTTGCGCAGTCCGAGACGGAAGCGACGCGCGTTCTGCACGTAGGTGGCGGCGCTGCGCTTGAGTCCTTCGATCTGCTCCGGTGTCAATGGACGAACTGCCCGGGCCGGGCTGCCCAAGATCATCGACCCGTCGGGAAACTCTTTGCCCTCGGTCACCAGCGCCCCAGCGCCCACCAGACAGTATCGGCCGATGCGGGCGCCATTGAGCACCACCGCCTGGATGCCGATCAAGGACCCATCACCAATCGTACAGCCGTGCAGCATGACCTGATGACCGACGGTGACCCCCTCCCCCACCGTCAGGGGCTGCCCCAGGTCAGCATGCAAAACGCTGCCGTCCTGAACGTTGCTGCCCTTGCCTATGCGCAGGGTCTCGGTGTCACCACGCAAAACCGCCCCGAACCAAACGCTGGCATCGCGCTCGAGCGTGACCGCACCGATCACCTGGGCGCTATCGGCCACCCAAGCGGACTCATGCACCTGGGGTTGAACACCGTCAAGCTGATATAGCGCCATATCAATTCAGAAAGGGAATCGCCCGATTGTAAAGTGGCCCCTGAGACCGAGTCTTTCAGACGCAGCGGGCCTCACGGCCCAGCGCCTTATGATGCCAGCATGACCTGCCTGCGAAGTCACGCGCTCCAGACCCTGCTCATCACCAGCGCCGAAGATAAGGCCCGGGCCCTGCTGAATTGGCCCGAGGCTCTTGCGCTGCAAGTCGATACCCGCTGGACTGAACCCCAAGGTCTGCCGGGACGCAGCGATCGGCCGCGGCTGCTACCTCCCCAGCAGGTGCCGATGCGGGGTGTGGGTAGCTTGCAAGGGCGAGCCGGGCTGATCCATGCGCTGGCCCATATCGAAGCCAACGCCATGGATCTGGCCCTTGATGCGATCTGGCGTTTCCCCGATATGCCCGAGACCTACTACCGCGACTGGCTGCAAGTGGCACAGGAGGAAGCTCTGCACTTCCGGATGCTGCATGAACACCTCCAGGGTCTGGGCTTTACCTACGGCGATTTCGACGCCCACGAGGGGCTGTGGGATATGGCCCGACGTACCCGATCAGACTTGCTGGCACGACTGGCGGTCGTGCCTCGCGTACTGGAGGCTCGTGGGCTCGATGCCTCGCCCGCTATCGCCCACAAACTCAGGTCTGCGGGCGATCGACGGGGCTCAGAGATTGTCGAAATCATCCTCCAGGATGAGATCGGCCATGTCGCCATCGGTAACCACTGGTTCGGCTGGCTTTGCCGGCATCGCGGTCTCGACCCCGTCGAGCAACACAGGCTGCTGACTTCGCAGTACGGTGCGCCTCATCCCAGAGGTCCCTTGAACAAGGTGGCACGGCGCGCTGCAGGATTTAGCGAGGCTGAGTTAGCCGAGCTTGAGCGCCAGGACTAAATCCCGCGCTTCAATCACCTCCATCGCTTGCGCAGGACGATGTGCCGCCTGCCTGTAAGCCCGCAGCCAATAAACGGTAAACATCGCCGGCCGCGCTTGCTGGGTCTCGGGCCTGGCCTGTAGCCTCTCACTCGCCCCGCCCTGAGAGCTCGCCCCAGCGCAGCGCAGCAGATCGGTTGGGTGCCCATCCAAGCCCATGCCACCCATGCCAGCCGCCACCCTGAGCCGCCCCCTACCCGAGCAAATACAACTGAGACTGCCGTCGGGTCAGACGCTGGGCCAGAGCCAAGCCCCGATCCGGCTACATCTGCAGCGCTGGTCGACCCTCAAGAGGCTGCACAGTGCGCAGATTGGCGCCCTGGCCGAGGACTATGTCGAAGGACGACTGAGCCTGCAGGGCAGCATGCGCGACCTGATGGCGGCGGTGGTAGCGCTGCTGCCGCAGGGCACCCCACCCCCGCAAACCGGCTGGAAGGACCGGTGGTTGGGCCGCTGGCTTTCGCATCAGGCTCACACCCGATTGAAGGACAGTGTGCAGATCGAATTCCACTATGACCTCAGCGATGCCTTCTACGCCCTGTGGCTCGATCCACGTCGCGTTTACTCCTGCGCCTATTACCGGCAGGACGAGATGAATCTGGCGCAGGCCCAGGAGGCCAAGCTCGACCATATCTGCCGCAAGCTCATGCTCAAGCCGGGCGAACGCTTTCTCGATGTGGGGGCCGGCTGGGGCGGCCTGTTGCTGTGGGCCGCCGAACACTATGGGGTCGATGCCACCGGTATCACCCTCTCAAAGAATCAAAGAGCCTACGTCCAAGGGCTGATTGATGAACGTGGCCTGCACCATCGCGTGCGTATTGAGTTACGAGACTACCGTGATCTCGACGAAACCCACCCCTACGACAAGATCGCATCCGTGGGGATGTTTGAACACGTGGGTCGTGCCCACCTGCAAGACTACTTCGCAAAGCTCGGCCGCCTGCTGCGACCCGGAGGGCTGGTGATGAACCATGGCATCACTGCGGGCGCACCCGACCGCTATCGTCTGGGCGCTGGACTTGGAGACTTCATCGAAAAATACATCTTCCCAGGGGGAGAACTGATGCACGCCAGCACGGTACTGGCCGACATGGCCCATGCAGGCCTGGAAATGGTGGACACAGAAAACCTCAGGCCACACTACGCCCGCACGCTTTGGGCCTGGTCGGATGCGCTCGAGTCGCAACTCCCTCAGGCCCAGGCTGTATTGAGCCATCACAAAAGCCCAGACCTGGCGCCAAAGATTTTGCGAGCCTACCGGCTCTATTTGGCGGGCTGCGCCATGGCCTTCGAACAAGGCTGGATCGCCCTGCACCAGATGCTGGCCATCCGCCCCTCAGGCCGCGTGGGGAGTCATCAGTTGCGCGGCGCACAATCGGACTACCCCTTCCGACGCGACCATATCTACGGGCACTGAATCACTTGATTAGGCGCCGCGGGGATGATGCTGGGCATGCAGTTGCTTGAGCCGCTCCCGGGCTACGTGGGTGTAAATGGTGGTGGTCGAAATATCTGCATGACCCAGGAGCATCTGTACCGCCCGGAGATCAGCGCCGTGGTTGAGCAAATGGGTGGCAAAAGCATGACGCAGGGTGTGAGGCGATAACGGTACATCGATACCTGCCTTGACTGCGTACCTCTTGATGAGCATCCAGAACATCACCCGGCTCATACCGCGTCCGCGGGCAGTCACAAACAGGTCTTCGGTTTGCTGGCCCGAGAGAATCTGCGAGCGAGCGCCGCCGAGGTAAGCCTGTAAATGCGTTCGAGCCACCGCACCAAAGGGCACCAGGCGCTCCTTGCCGCCCTTGCCGGTCACGCGCAGGACGCCTTCATTCATGCCCAGATGGAAGGTCTTGAGTCCCACCAGTTCGCTCACACGCAAGCCACTGGCATAGAGCAATTCAAGCATGGCCCGATCGCGCAGGCCCAGCGCGGTGCTCAAATCCGGCGCCGCCAGGAGTTGATCGACCATGGCCTCGCTCAGGCTCTTGGGCACACGCAGCGGCTGCCGCGCCGACTGCAGCCTCACAGTCGGGTCGACGCTGATGCGCCCCTCACGCAGAGCCCAACGGAAATAGCGCTTGAATACCGTCAGGCGCCGGTTGGCCGAGCTTGCGCGGGTGGATGCGTGCCGCAGCGCAAAGTAACCCTGCAAGTCCGCTTCCCGGGTCTCCTCCAGTTCCTTGGACTGCGCGGCTAGCCAATTGGCGTAGTGGGTCAAGTCACGGCGATAGGCCGCCAGTGTGTTGGACGACAACCCGTCCTCGAGCCAAAGGGCATCGATGAACACATCAAGCGATGAGCGGTCGAGCAGCTTCATGAAACGCCTTACGCCCCATGGACACCCTTAAAAAAAACCGCTGCGGCGCGAACGCGGCAGCGGTTGTAACTTGAGCACAGAAAATCACTCGAGTCGCAGCTTGGCGCTCTCTACAACTTTTTTGTAGACCTCGAATTCAGCCTTGATTTGCTCGGCAAACTGCTCGGGGGAGTTGCCAATGATCAAAGAGCCCGTATCCTCGATGCGCTTGCGAACAGCGGGATCTTCCAGCGCTTTACGGGTGCCCGCATTGATCCGGTCAATAACCTCCTTGGGCAAGCCACGCGGGCCGACGATACCGTAGTAAGCCATGCGATTGACGGGCTCAAGGCCCACTTCCTTGAACGTCGGAACATTGGGCAGAACCGAGAGTCGCTGCGGGGCAGCGACCACGATGGGGATCAGGCGCCCCTGCTGAATGAAGGGCAGCGCAGACGGCAGGTTGTCGAAAATAATCTGGACCTGACCTGCCACCGTGTCGTTGAGGGCCGGGCCCGCCCCACGGTAAGGAATATGCGTGATGAAGGTGCCGGTCAGGCTCTTGAAAAGCTCGGTTTGCAGATGTCCGATACCGCCGGTGCCGGAGGACGAATACGAATACTTGCCGGGGTTTTTCTTCAGTTCTGCGACGAAGCTCTTGTAGTCCTTGGCCGGAAAGCTGGGATGGACCGCGATCACGTTCGGAGTGGCGGCAATGTTGATGATGGGCGTGAAGTCGGTCAGAACGTTGTACGGAATCTTGGGATTGATAGCCGGGTTCGATGCGGTGGTGGACACTGTCCCCACCCCCAGGGAATAGCCATCGGGTGCGGACTTGGCTGTCTCGTTAGCCCCAACCACGCCGCCACCCCCGGCACGGTTTTCAACGACCACGCTCTGACCGATCACACGACCTAAAGGCTCAGCAATCACCCGTGCAATGATGTCCGTCGTACCCCCCGGAGCAAACGGCACCTGCAGTTTGACCGGCTTGTTGGGATAGGGCTGAGCCAGCGCCAGGCTGGAGACACAGGCCAGAGACAGGCCCGAAAGCAGGGGAAACAGGGAACGTCGTTGGAACATGGGAAGTACCTTTAAGGGAAAGAGTCCGGCCGACTGGAGTCAGACTGGCAAAGCGGCCGCATCATAGTGGAGCAGCGCCAACCTCGCATCCGGAGAACCCCGCAAGCGGAACGGTTATTCTCGGCGCGTGAGCTATCTGCAACTCCTGCTGCCCGATTTCACCCTGATCGCCTGTGGCTTTCTGATTTGCCGCTACACGGCACTGGATCGTCCCTTGTGGGAACAGGTGGAGAAGCTGGTCTATTTCTTTCTCTTTCCGGTCCTGCTGTTTCACTCGATTGTGAAAAGCCCACTGCAATTGCAGGACGCCTCCGGGCTGGTGGCCGGGGGATTGATGTTGGCGGCCACGGGGATTGCGGCGACCTACCTGCTGCCGCATCTACCGCTATTGAGACTGCGAATAGACCGTCGAGCCCACGCGGCTGCAGCCCAGATCGGTTTTCGATTCAATTCTTTCATTGGACTGGCTCTGGTCGAACGACTCGCTGGCGCGCAGGGCTTGCTGCTCATGGCGGTGCTGATTGGCCTGTGCGTCCCCCTCTTCAACACCGCCGCCGTCTGGCCCATGGCTCGGCAATCACAGCGGCACTTCGGACGCGAATTGCTGAGCAATCCGCTCATACTGGCTACGCTCGGTGGCCTGCTGGCCAACCTGCTGGGCTTTCGCCTGCCGGCCTCCATTGAACCGGCGGTCGGCCGCATCGGAGCTGCCTCACTGGCTCTGGGCCTGATGGCCGCCGGGGCCGGCATGCAATTTTCCTCGCTGGCACGCGCCAAACTTCTGAGCCTGTGCGTGATCAGCATCAAGCACCTGCTGCTACCCCTGGTGGCCTTCGGGTTGACTCAAGGGCTGGACCTGGAGCCGACACAGGCGCTGGTCCTGATGGCGTTTTCCGCTCTGCCCACCGCATCGAGCGCTTATGTACTGGCCGCCCGCATGGGCTACGACGGCGCCATGGTGGCAGCCTTGGTCACCCTGTCCACGTTGATGGGCTTGGTCAGTCTGCCGCTGGCGATGGCACTGGCCGGGCGCTGAGAATCGCGCGGGACCGCCACTCTTCGTGCGGCTTCCAGCCCTACAGGAGTGAAGAGAGAAATTGCTGCAGCTCAGGGGTCTGTGGGTCGGCAAACAGCGAACGGGCTGGACCCTGCTCATGCACTCGGCCCTGATGCATAAAAATCACCCGATGACTGACCTTGCGCGCGAATCCCATTTCATGGGTCACCATGAGCAAAGTCATGCCTTCACGCGTCAGCGACTCAACCACCGCAAGAACTTCTCCCACAAGTTCGGGATCAAGGGCCGAAGTAATCTCATCGCAAAGAAGAATGCCGGGCGACATCGCCAGAGCGCGAGCGATCGCCACACGCTGTTGTTGCCCCCCTGAGAGTTGATCCGGATAAGCACCGAACTTATCGGCCAAGCCCACCCGCTCCAGCAATGACCTGGCTTTCATTTCCGACTCTTGTCTCGAAAGACCCTTGACCAAGCCGGGTGCCAACTGGATATTGCGACCGACGTTGAGATGCGGGAACAGGTTGAAGGACTGAAAAATCATCCCAACCTCTTGCCGTAGCAATCGCATGGCCACCGGATCCCCAGGCACCAGGGGCTTTCCCATCACCTCCAAAGTTCCTCTGTCAAAGGACTCCAGACCGTTGATACACCTGAGTAATGTGCTCTTGCCAGAACCACTGCGTCCGATGATCGCAATCACCTCGCCCTTGGTAACTTTCAGGTCGATGCCTTTGAGTACCTCGTTTGCAGCAAACGACTTTCGCAGCTGACTTATTGAAAGCGCCGGGATATCAAAATCTTCGGACATGGAGCCTGCCTTCAAGAGATCGCGCATACAAGCTGATCGGATAACAGATCAAGAAATACAAAACAGCCACACAGCTGTAAACCAAAAAGGGCTTGAACGTGGCATTGGTGATCATGGTTCCCGCTTTGGTCAGTTCAACAAAGCCAATCACAGAGGCCAATGCGGTGCCCTTGACCACCTGAACCAAAAAGCCAACTGTTGGCGCAACAGCCACCCGCGCCGCCTGCGGAAGAATGACGTGCCGAAGCTGCTCCCCAAAGGTCAAGGCCAAACTCTGCGCCGCTTCCCATTGCCCTCGAGGAACCGAACGCACACATCCATGCCAAATCTCAGTCAAAAAAGCACTGCTGTACAGCGTCAGGGCAAAGGCGGCCGCCGTCCAGGCCGAGGTTTCAAACCCGATCGCAGCAAGACCAAAATAAGCCAGAAACAGTTGCATCAGGAGGGGGGTGCCCTGGAACAGCTGCACATAAGCCGCGACAGCCCTCTGGATGGCCGTCACTGGCATCGTACGCAGCACCAGCAGCAACAATCCCACAATGCCGCCGCCCACAAAGGCGATCAAGGACAGCGCCAAAGTCCAGCGGGCCGCCAGTAGGAGATTGCTGACAATATCCCATAGGCTAAATTCAACCATTGCGCCTCCCAAACACAAAACGCTCCCCAATCCAGTTGAGGACGCTGCGGGTGGTTATGGCAAGCAGCAAGTACAGGAGCGTCGCAATGATGAACGCCTCGAAAGCCCGAAAATTGCGGCTTTGGATCAGGTTGGCAGCGTAGCTGAGCTCCTCGGTAGCGATTTGACCGCAAACCGCTGAGCCCAACATCACAATGATGATCTGGCTAACCAGCGCCGGCCAGATACGCTGAAAAGCCGGGGGCAAGACGACATGAATAAAAGTCTGCGTTCGGCTCAGCGCCAGACTCATGGCCGCCTCGATTTGACCCAAAGGCGTAGCCTGGATGCCCGCACGAATAATTTCTGCAGAGTAGGCGCCTAGATTGATCACCATCGCAATGACCGAGGACCACTCGGGGCTCAATCGCAAACCAAGAGCAGGCAGGCCGAAAAAGATGAAAAACAGCTGGACGATAAAAGGCGTATTGCGGATCGACTCCACGTACGCCGCCACGATCGCACCAGACCAACCGGGGCCCTGGGTACGCGTCCAAGCACAGAAGGTCCCCAACAAGACGCCGAGCAAGGCTGAGACGGCGGTCAATACGACGGTCCAAGCCATGCCCTTGACCAGCAGGGGCCACTGGCTCAGTACCGCGGAAAAATCTAGCTCAAGGGCCAATCAGGCGCTACCTGTCGAGCTTTACTCAGGGAGCTGACCTGCCGGCCGCCCTAGCCACTTTTGCGCCATCTTGTCGATGTCACCAGACTTCTTGGCTTCGGCGATGATGCTGTTGACGCGGTTGCGCAAAGCGTCCTCCCCTTTGGCTACTCCGATAAAGTTGGGACTGTCCTTGAGCAGAAGCTTGAATTCCGCATTGAGTTGCGGGTTTTTCTGCATCATGACGCCGGCCACCGACGCGCCGGTCGCCAACAACTGACTCTGGCCCGAAACGAAAGCCGAAACGGTCGCATTGTTGTCCTCGAAGCGCTTGAGGTCGGCGTTCGGCGGAGCCACCTTGGTCAACTCCTGGTCCTCGATGGCGCCGCGAGTCACTGCGATTGACTTTCCCGCCAAATCCGACATCGACTTCACGCTCAAGGTTTTGGCGCCGTAGATGGCCTGAAAAAACGGCGAGTAGGCAGCCGTGAAATCGATCACCTTCTCGCGCTCTGCGTTCTTGCCCAGGGTGGAAATCACCAGATCGGCTTTCTTGGTCTGAAGGTAGGGAATTCGGTTGGCACTGGTTACAGGAACAAGCTCGATCTTGACACCCATTTTGGCGGCTATGTAATTGGCCATCTCGACATCAAGGCCCTGTGGCTTAAGGTCGATTCCAACAAACCCATAGGGCGGGAAGTCAGTAGGGATAGCAATCTTGATCAACTTGGTTTTTTGAATGTTGTCCATGGCTCCCTGGGCACTTGCCAGCCCCAACCAAGACAGCGCAGTTGAAAAAACCACTCCCGAGACCACGAGACGACGTAAAGAGTTCATTTGAAAATCCCAAAAAGTTGAACGAAGGTGCCGAATGGGGACCCATGACACGCGCTTGAGGCGCTAGATTCGTGCCAAGCCACTATCGATCAAACTCGGCCTTTTCCGCACCATGATTGGGCATGACCTACTGCGATCCTGGGTTAATCCCCGTCTTTGTGCATGACTAGGGTCTGGGAAGACGAGAGTGTCTTGGCAGCTTGGCCCAGCGCCCAAAGCACGTGCTCCCGCACCAGCTCGCTGGAGTGTTCAATCTGCTGGCGCAGCGCGGCGCGGATCTGCTGACTCTCTTCAACCCCCTGAGACAGCGCATTACCCAAAGCGACCGCCAGATTGCGCATCCAGCGCTCATGGCCAATCCGCCGTATTGCGCTGCCTTCGGTATGCCGCAGAAATTCTTCTTCGCTCCAGGCCCACAAATCCAGCAATGTCTGACCGGTCAGGCTGGGGCGGGCCAGAAAATCGCTCAAGTCGCTGCGGCGGGCGTACTTGTTCCAGGGGCATACCAGCTGACAGTCATCACAGCCGTAGATGCGATTGCCCATCGGCGCTCGCAAGGGCTCTGGGATCGGGCCTTCGTGCTCGATCGTCAAGTAGGAAATACAGCGCCGCGCATCCAGGCGGTACGGCGCCACGATGGCCTGGGTGGGACAAATGTCCATGCAAGCCCTGCAGCTGCCGCAGTGGGCCTCGACCGGCTCGGTGGGAGGCAGGGCCAGGTCGACAAAGATCTCACCCAGAAAGAACATCGACCCCCCCTGGCGGTTGAGCACCAGCGTGTGCTTGCCCCTCCAGCCCAGGCCGCTGCGTGTGGCCAACTCGGCCTCCAGAACCGGCGCCGAGTCGGTAAAGGCCCGATGCCCCAGTTCACCCACCGCCGCGGCAATGCGCTGGCCCAGCTGGGCCAATCGCGAACGCATCACCTTGTGATAGTCCCGACCCCGGGCATAGAGCGAAACGACCGCCTGCCCGGGCTCGCGCAAACGCATCATCTCGCGATCCGCCCAATCCGGCGGCGTATCGGCGGGCAGGTAGTCCATGGCGGCCGTGATCACACTGACCGTGCCAGGCACCAGTTCAGACGGTCGTGCCCGCTTCATGCCATGGTCAGCCATGTAGCCCATCTGCCCGTGAAAACCTTGGGCCAACCATGCGGCCAGCCCGGGTTCGGCAGCGGACAGGTCTACCCCCGACACCCCGATTTGAGAGAATCCGAGCTCCCGGGCCCACACCCGGATCGATGACAACAGCCCATGAGCGTCTTGAGGCATTCGACGATTGTAGGAAGCACGGTATGGCGCACCGAAGAAGATACTCGTGCCTTTGCAGGCCGGCTGGCGCAGGCCCTGCTGCGGCTGCCCAGGACTGCGCGCACACTCATCACCCTGCACGGGGATCTGGGGGCTGGCAAAACCACCCTGGTGCGCCATCTGATGCACGCGCTGGGCGTGCATGGCCGCATCAAGAGCCCAACCTACGGCCTGGTCGAATCCTACGAAGCGGCCTCTGACTCAGGCAGTCTGCCGATCTGGCACATGGATTTCTACCGCTTCAACGACCCCGCCGAATGGGAGCACGCCGGACTTCGCGACATCTTCGCCAGCCAGGGCCTCAAACTCGTGGAATGGCCCGAACGCGCCGCCGGACGCCTACCGCCGGCCGATTTGAGCCTTCACATCCAAAGTCCTGGGGCCTCCGATGATGAGACGGCCCGGCGGGTGCGGCTGGAGGCCCTTGGGCCGCTGGGGCAAGCGCTGATGGAGTCAATGACATGATTCGGCCAGGCCAACTGGATCGGCGCCGGTGGCTTCAACGCGGCGGCCTCGTACTGCTGCTGGGTCCCCTGCAGATCGCCTACGGCGCACAAGTTCTGGCGGTACGGCTCTGGCCCTCAAGAGACTACACCCGGGTCACTCTGGAGTCGGATCAGGCGCTGCGCGCCAGGCACCAAGTGCTGGCTGATCCGCCACGCATGACCGTCGATATTGAAGGCCTGGATTTGCAACCGACCCTGCGCGATTTGGTGGGCAAGGTCAGGCCAGATGATCCCAATGTGGCGGCGATCAGGCTCACCCAGCAAGCCACCGGCGGCGTGCAACTGGTGATCGAGCTCAAACAGGGCATTGCGCCTCAGGTGTTCAGCCTCAGGCCGATTGCCAACTACCAGCACCGATTGGTGCTCGATCTGTATCCATCTCGCGCGCCCGACCCGCTAGAACTTTTGATTCGTGAACTAGAGCAGCGTCAGACTCCCGCTTCAGCCGAAGGGGCCCCGAGCACCGGCGACCCGCTGGGCCAATTCATGGCCGAGCGCAGCCGGCGCGAGCAGACCCAGCCGCAGGCTGCTCCCACGGTAGCCGCTGGATCGAACACCACCGCAGACCCGACCTCCCGTAGCACGTCCACCGATCGGCTGGTGATCGTGGCGCTGGACCCCGGTCATGGCGGCGAGGACCCCGGCGCCATCGGACCCGGAGGCACCCGTGAGAAAGACGTGGTGCTTCAGGTTGCGCAGCTGCTGCGTGATCGCATCAACGCCCGCCCCGGCATGCGCGCTTTTCTCACCCGCGAGGGCGACTATTTCGTCCCCCTGCATGTCCGTGTGCAGAAAGCACGGCGGGTCAAGGCTGACCTGTTCATCAGCATCCATGCTGACGCTTTCTTCACGCCGCGGCCGCAAGGAGCCAGCGTGTTCGTTCTGAGTGAGCGCGGCGCCACCAGCAGTGCTGCACGCTGGCTGGCCGATAAGGAGAACGCCGCCGACAACGTGGGCGGCATCAATCTCAAGGTTAACGACACCGCCGTCCGGCAGGCTCTTCTGGACATGAGCACCACGGCCCAAATCAATGACAGCCTGCAAGTGGGCGGCGCCATGCTCGGAGAACTCTCCCGCGTGGGCCGACTGCACAAACCACGGGTGGAACAGGCTGGGTTTGCGGTGCTCAAAGCGCCTGATATTCCCAGCGTCTTGGTGGAAACCGCCTTCATCAGCAACCCCGACGAAGAGGTCAAACTGCGCGATAGCGGCTTTCAGATTCAATTGGCCGATGCGCTGATGCGAGGAATCGAGCGCTACTTTGCCCGTAACCCTCCCCTGGCTCGTAACCGACCGCTCTAAAGGTCTTCTAGGGCTTCGGGGCTCGCCTAACGGGGGCGCTGAGTCGTTCAGGGGTCACGGTCCGTCCTGACCAAAACAGTCAGGCTTGGGTGCGCCGCGCCCGCCAAGCACCCAGGATCGCCAAGAGGCCCGGGATGACGATCAAGGCCCAGATGATCTTGCTCAGGTTTTCCTGCACCCAGGCCAGATTGCCAAACAGGTAACCTGCGCCGCACAGGCCCACCACCCATAGCAAGGCGCCGGTCACGTTGTAGGCGGTAAAGCGGGTACGCTTCATCTCGGCTACGCCCGCCACAAACGGCGCGAAGGTGCGCACGAAGGGCATGAAGCGAGCGATGATGATGGTGATGCCCCCGTAGCGTTCATAGAAAAGATGGGCCTGATTAAAGGCCGCCCGGTTGAACAGACGCGAATCGGGCCAGGCAAACACCCGAGGCCCCACCCACCGGCCCATCAGGTAGTTGCACTGGTCGCCGCTGATAGCCGCAATCAGTAACAGCACGATGGCCAGGGGCAGGCTCAGCAGTTCGGCTCCGCAGAGCGTACCCACGATGAACAGCAGCGAATCGCCGGGCAGAAACGGCATCACCACCACGCCGGTCTCGACAAACACGATCGCAAACAGCAAAGCGTAAACCCAAGCCCCGTAGTCTCGGGTGAACGCCTCCAGATAGCGGTCTACATGCAAGATGAAGTCAATCAGCAGAGCCAGGAGTTCCATAAGACGATTCTGGCATGCTGCAGCAGGCGATGGCCCAAATTGCAAGGGGCTCGCCGGGGCGGTTCTCACATAAAAACCCAAGAATAAGCCGCTCACGTACCCCCTTTGTCAGCTGCGCCCTACCGTCCAAGCAGCCCCACCTACAATCCCGGCGTGGTCTCTACCCCCGACTTGCCTCGACGACCGATTCGTGAGCTGCCTGATGAACTGATCAGCCAGATTGCCGCTGGCGAAGTGATCGAGCGGCCCGCCTCGGTGGTGCGCGAACTTATCGACAACGCCCTGGACGCCGGCGCCACCGAGGTGGTGCTGCGCCTGTCGGCCGCCGGCGTTCGACTGATCCGCGTTGAAGACAACGGCCAGGGCATTGCGGTCGAAGAAATGCCCCTGGCCCTGCGGCGGCATGCCACGAGCAAGATCGGTTCGCTGCAGGACCTGGAGTCAGTGGGCACCATGGGCTTCAGAGGCGAGGCCCTTGCGGCCATCGCCTCGGTTTCTGAGGTGCTGCTGCTCTCGCGTACGGCCGAAGCTGACCATGCTTGGCAGCTCGATGCCCGCACCGGAGAGCTCAAGCCCGCAGCGCGGTCGCTGGGCACCTCGATCGAAGTGCGTGAACTGTTTTTTGCCACGCCGGCACGGCGCAAGTTCCTCAAGGCTGACGCCACAGAGTTGGCGCACTGCATAGACGCGGTTCGCCGGCATGCATTGGCCCGGCCCGATGTCAGTTTTGCCATCTGGCATGAGGGCAAACTGATCGAGCAGTGGCGCGCCCACACCCAAGACTCGCAGCAGGCAGACACCCTGCGCATGGCCGATGTCCTGGGCCAGGACTTTGCTACGCAGTCGCTGGCCGTGGACTACCTCAGCGAAGGACCGGGCCGGCCGGTGCGTGTGCGAGGCCGGGTCGGTCTGCCCGATCTGGCCCGTGCGCGGGCCGACCAGCAGTTTGCCTACGTCAATGGGCGTTTCGTTCGTGACAAGGTCATCGCCCACGCGGCCCGAAGCGCGTTTGAAGACGTGCTGCATGGGCACCGTCAGCCGGTGTACGCGCTTTACGTCGAAATTGATCCGGGCCGGGTGGATGTCAACGTGCATCCGACAAAAATCGAAGTGCGCTTCCGTGACGGACGCGAAGTCCATCAGGCCGTTCTTCACGCGATCGAAAACGCGCTGGCTGCGCCTCGGGCCGGACAGCAGGCCGCGCAAAACACTGAGGCTGCCGGCTCAGGTCCGGCCGCAAGAACTGCCTGGCCGCCAGCACCCCCGCCGCCGGCAAGTGCCCCACCCACCCGCTCTTGGCAACAGGGCGGCTTGCCTTTGCGCTCCGAAGCGAGGCAAGGCCATCCTGGCTTTGCGGCCCTGTGGCCGGCGCAGAGCGCGCCCGTCCCGGGCCTTGCGCCGGCGCCGGTAGCGCGCGAGCCGGCGCTGCCATCGGCAGCCTATGGGGCCGCGGCCCCAGTAAGCGACGGCGCCCCGCCCGAAGACGACTGGCCGCTGGGCCGCGCCATCGCGCAGTTGCAGGGCGTCTATATCCTGGCTGAAAACCGGCAGGGCTTGATCGTGGTCGACATGCATGCGGCGCATGAACGCATCGTCTACGAGGGACTCAAGCAACAGCTTGAGCAGGCGGGCATTGCCAGCCAGCCCTTGTTAATCCCCGCCAGTTTTGCCGCCACCGCGCAGGAGATGGCCACCGCCCAGGAGGCGCAGGACACGCTGCTTACGCTGGGCCTGGATCTGGCCGCCCTGTCGCCCAAGACCTTGGCAGTCCGGGCCGTCCCCAGCCATCTGGCCCAGGGCGATGCGGTGGAGCTGGCGCGCAGCGTGCTGGCCGAGCTGGCAGAGCACGGTGGCCAGCGCGTGCTCACCCAGGCACGCAACGAATTGCTGGCCACCATGGCCTGTCATGGCGCGGTGCGCGCCAACCGGCGCCTGAGCCTGGAGGAGATGAACGCGCTGCTGCGCCAGATGGAGGCCACCGAGCGCTCGGACCAGTGCAATCACGGCCGACCCACCTGGCGGCAGATCACGCTGCGCGAACTCGATGCCCTGTTCATGCGGGGGCGGTGAAGGGGGCTCGAGCCGCAAGCCTCCAGCGCCAAGCCGAACGGCGCAGCCGCTGAGGCAGCCCGTGCGGCCCCGACGGCTCAGTCAGCCCGTCGCCTGTCCCCCCGCCTTCTGTCCGGGCGGCGGAAACCGTCGCGTCGTCAGGCAACGGTGTTGCCAAACCGGCACGCCACCCACGAAGACCCGGGTTTCGCCGGGCGACAGCCGCTCCCAGGGTTCGTCAACGGTCAGCGGCTCCGTGGCCACGATCACCATGCGATCGTCGATGTGGTTGAGCTCGCCCAGATTGAGCGTGAGGTCGCAATCGACCAGACTGGCCTTGGGAAATGGATGCGAGCGCTGCAACAAAGCCAGATCGCTGGAGCAATGCACGAACAGAGCATCGCCGTTGGTCAGAAGGCAATTGAAGTTGCCGTGGCGAGCGATCTCTTCGTGGCATTGGGTAAGCACCTGGGCGATGGCATGCCATCCGGGCATGCCCAGGGAGGGCTGAAAAGACTGCCGCAGACGCTGCATCAGGAAGCAAAAAGCTCGTTCGCTGTCGGTACTGCCCACTGGCCAATAACTTGCGTCGAGTGCCGGATGAAAATCGCGCAGATCGCCGTTGTGGGCAAAAAACCAGTGCCGCCCCAGTAGCTCGCGGGAGAAGGGATGGGTGTTGGACAAGCCCACCGCGCCCTGGGTGGCCTTGCGAATGTGGGAAATGACGTTGTGCGACCGGATCGGATACTCGCGAACGAAGTCGGCCAGGCGCGATGTGCTCGCCGGCCGATCGTCGTGGAAACAGCGTGCCCCCGAGGGCTCGTAGAAGGCGATCCCCCAGCCGTCGATGTGGTCTGCCGTGCCGCCGCCACGTTGGGCGAATCCGGTGAACGAAAAACCGATGGAGGCCGCCGCATTGCTGTTCATGCCCAGCAGTTGGCACATGGCAGCTGCTCAGTCTGCCAGCGCGAAGTCCACCGCCGCCAGCGCATGCAGGGCGGTGGTGTCAAAAACAGGCAGACCACTGTCCTCTGGCCGAAGGATCAAGGGCAACTCGGTGCACCCGAGCACCACGCCCTCAGCCCCCTGATCGCGCAGGCTGTCGATACAGGCGGACAACCAGCGGCGCGAAGCCTCGCGCACCTGCCCGAGGAAGAGCTCACCAAAAATGATGCGGTGGATCTCTTGCCGCTGCGCCTCGTCCGGCACCACGCATTCGACGCCATGACGGGCCAATCGCTCCAGATAAAAACGTCTTTCCATGGTGAAGCGGGTACCCATCAGGCCGACCTTGCGCAGGCCCTGCGCCAGGATGGCGTCGGCGGTGATGTCGGCTATGTGCAGCAGGGGCAGATCGGTGGCGGCCTGCACCTCGGGCGCCACCTGATGCATCGTGTTGGTGCCAATCAGCAGACATTGGGCCCCTGATTGACTCAACCTTCGCGCTGCATCACAAAGAATTCCGGCCATCCCGCTCCAGTCGTCTGAGCGCTGGCGATGCGCCAGATCCTCGAAGTCCAGACTGACCAAGTTCACGCGTGCGCTGTGCAAACCGCCCAAGCGCCGCCCCACTTCGCGATTGATGATCTGGTAGTACAGGGCGGTGGACTCCCAGCTCATGCCGCCAATCAATCCTATGGTCTTCATGCGCTCTTCCATGCTGCCGAACAAGATGAAAAGTGTCGCATCCGCTCAGGAGCAAAGGTTTGCAGATTGATCTAAAAAACCGTCAAAATTAGGATTTATTTGCGCCAAAAATCATGAATAAGAAACTAGATGCTGTAGATCGAAAGATTCTTGAGATTCTCCAAGTCAATGCGGAAACCCCACTGAGTGAAGTGGCCGCCGCGGTGCATCTGTCGACAACGCCATGCTGGCGACGGATGCAGCGTCTACGCGAGCAGGGGTTTATCACCCGGCAGGTGGCCTTGGTCGATGCGGTCAAGGTCAATCTGGGCGTGACCGTGTTCGTGGCTATTCGCACCAACCAGCACAACCTGGCCTGGTTCGAGCGCTTCAGGCAAAGCGTGCGTGACATCCCCGAGATCATGGAGCTCTACCGGATGAGCGGTGAGGTGGACTACCTGATGAAGGTGGTGGTGCCCGATATCGCGGCCTACGACCGGGTCTACCAAAGGCTCATCCAGTCCGTGGACCTGAGCGATGTCAGCAGCAGCTTTGCGATGGAAGAACTGAAGAACACCACGGCCTTGCCGCTGGATTACGCGCAGTAGGCGCCACTAGCGCCCCCAGAATGAAGCGCATGGGGCGAAGGTTCAGAGGCTTGGAGCGCCAGGCTCACACCATCGAGTCGCCCAACGCCCCGGCCAGTACGCTGACCGTGGCCACCGCAGTCAGCAGCCGCCGCAGGGGGAGCCAAGCCTGCAAGCCCCTGTGCCGGTAGGCGCTCTGGTCCACCCAAAGGCACAGCAGCAGGCTCAGGGCCAGCACCCCTTGACCCCAAGGGCTATCGAGCAGCACCGCCAGCCAGCCGAGCAGGCTCGGTGAGATGCCCCAGAGCAAGCGCCGCGCTGGCACAGGGCTTTCGCGCATGGCCAATCCCCAGTGGATGCCCCCCAGAAAGCTGACGATCAGGGCGCCGTAGCCCAGCAAGGCGGAGGCCGCCAGCATGCGCCATCCGGGCGGGCTGACCCATTGCAGGGCAGCCAGCGCCACAAAGGGTATCAGCCCGCCCAGACCCAAGGCCCAGGCTATGCGGCCGGGCTGTGTCAGGTCGCTGGATTGAGGCGAAGAGGGGGTGATCTGCTGCATGGCCACGACAAATGAAAACTGCAGTTTAAAAGAGCACCCTGCGGGTCCCGGTCCTGACCCTGGCGCGGCCCTAGCGGGCATCTGCTACGCTCCACGCGTCCGGTACGCAGCTGCATTACCGATGTGCGCACACGGGCACACCCTTGTCCCGGCCCTGTCAGGCCTTTGCCTCTTGATGAACCCTCCACCCCTGATCGCGCTGACCGGCCCGACCGCCTCGGGCAAGACGGCCGCTGCCCTGGCCCTGGCCGAGCGCTGGCCAATTGAAATCATCAGTATGGATTCGGCCCTGGTCTATCGCGGCCTGGAGATCGGCACCGCCAAGCCTTCCGCGCAAGAGCGCGCTGCGGTGCCGCATCACCTGATCGATATTCGCGATCCGGCTCAGGCCTACAGCGCCGCGGAGTTTGGGCAAGACGCCCTGGCTCTGATTGAACAGATCCAGCAGCGGGGTCGTCATCCGCTGCTCGTGGGCGGCACGCTGCTCTACTTCAAGGCTCTGACCGAGGGTCTCGACGAGATGCCGACTGCCGAGCCCGCGGTGCGCCAGGCGATCGCCGCACAGGCGCAGGCCCAGGGCTGGCCTGCCCTGCACGCGCAGCTGGCCCGGGTCGATCCGATCACGGCGCAGCGTCTGCCTCCGAACGATTCGCAACGCATTGCGCGTGCGCTTGAGGTCTGGCAGGTATCGGGGCGGCCGCTGTCGTCCTTCCACCGGAGCGGGCCTACGAGCCGGCGGCTGCCGGTGCATGTGCTCAGCCTGGAGCCGCAGGATCGGTCCTGGTTGCACCAGCGCATTGCGATTCGCTTCGCGCAGATGATCAGCGAGGGCTTGCTCGATGAGGTCTGGGCCCTGATGCAGCGCCCTGAGCTGCAGGCAGACCTGCCCTCCATGCGCTGTGTGGGTTACCGACAGGGCTGGCAGGTGCTTTTGCAGGCCGCCAACGGCCGACCAGCGCCCGGTACGCCTCTTCCCCGTTTGGATGATGAGCAGCGCCAGCGCCTGCTTGAAACGGGCATCGCTGCCACCCGTCAATTGGCCAAGCGGCAAATCACCTGGCTGCGAAGCCTGCCCGAGCGTCAGGTGGTGGCCTGTGATGAAAGGCCAGCGATGGCGCAGTTGCTGCATCAGGTGCAAACGCTGTGGGGTTCGGCATGACTGCTGGCTCTGAGCCGACCGATCCAATCCATCCCTTGCAACTGAGAGGGTTGGCCAAGCGCTACCCGGAGGTGGCGGTCTTCGAGGGCGTCGACCTGAAGGTGGCGGCGGGCGAATTTGTGGCCATCATCGGCGACTCGGGTGTAGGCAAATCCACCCTGCTCAACTGCATGGCGGGGCTCGATCATTGGGAGGCCGGTCGCGTGGCCCTGTGCGGTCAGGACCTCGGCCCTCTGAACGACGATCAGAGGGCCCTGCTGCGTCGCCGTCATGTGGGCTTTGTGTTCCAGGCCTTTCATGTGCTGCCGCATCTGGATGTCCATCAGAACGTGATGCTGCCGCTGATGCTGCTGGGCCGTCGCGAGCCCGAGCGGGTGACCCGCATGCTCGAGGCGGTCGGGCTGCAGGGTTTGGGCCCAAGGCTGCCGCAACAGCTCTCGGGCGGGCAGCTGCAGCGGGTGGCCATTGCCCGCGCTTTGGTGCATGGGCCGGATGTGCTGCTGGCCGATGAGCCGACCGGCAACCTCGACCCGCGCACCGCAGGCGCGGTAATGGACGCCCTGATGGCACAGACCCGATCGCAAGGATCGGCTCTGGTCCTGGTGACGCATTCCGAACAGGCCGCAGCGCGAGCCGACCGCGTACTGCGTTTGACCGCCAGCGGTCTGCAAACGGCCTGAGAGCAGCAGCCAGCCGACGGGCTCAGGGCGGGCGCTTAGCAGCGCGCTGTGGCGGGTAGGCAAACCAGGCCCAGACCACGCAGCCGCCAAAAACGGTGTAGATCATCGCAAACACCCACAGGGGGGCCTCGTAATACAGCAGGGACTCCACCCAATGGGCGATAAAGCTGCGCTGATAGGTCGGCTGACCGGCACGCGCACGCAGGAATGACTCAACAATCGTCAAGGGGCAATAGCGATCCAGCCAGGCCTGCAGCGCCACCACACCGATGGTCACCAGGTGAGCCAGTCGCCAGCCCAGACGGTTGACCCAGGGCCAGCCCCTGCGGTGACCGATCACCACCGCGGGCAAACCCAGCACCACAAAAAGCACAAGCGCCAGGTGCAGCAGTAAAACCAGGTCGGCCAGAAGGGCAGCGGGCATGCCTTATTCTCGAGGGCGCCGGCCCGCACGCGGTTCACACTCGCGAGAAAGCCCGCCCGCCTGGCGGTCATCAATCAGCGCGATAACATGTCCGCTGGCTCCGGCCGTCTCCGGGGCTTTGGCCTCACCCCTGCCCTAAGCTGATGCCAACGTGCTCCCGCCTTTCCCGCCAGACCTTCGTCGTTCGTGACCCGCCCCGGTCTGCCCTCTGACCTTGACCCTGCTGCTGAACCTGCTGCGTACGGCCTCCTGGCCGGAGTTGCGTCACCACCCGTGGCGCCACGGCGCTGCCATCCTGGCCGTCATGTTGGGGGTGGCCTTGGCGTTTTCGGTGCATCTGATCAACGCTTCAGCCCTCAGCGAGTTTTCGCAGGCCACCCGATCCATCGGCGGGCAAAGCGACCTGGAGGTGCGGGCCCCGCAAGGCGGCCTGGATGAGACGGTCTACCCGATCGTGGCGCAAGCTCCAAGGGTGGCGGTGGCCAGCCCGGTGCTTGAGCTGGCCACCTATGCACAGGTAGGCGAGCAGAAGATCGCGCTGCGCGTGCTTGGCCTTGACGCGCTGCGGGCGGTGCAAATTGCGCCCGGCTGGCTGCCCCAACCCAAGGAAGGGGCGAGCCGCTTGTCACTGTTTGCGCCGGCCACCGTGTTCCTCAATGCGGCCGCGCACGAAAGGCTGGGCCATGCCCCCTTGAAGCTGCAAGCGGGCAGCCGGGTGGTCGAGGTGGTCGTAACCGGCCGCGTGTCGGCGGACGGACCGCCTTTGGCGGTCATGGATCTCGGCGCCGCTCAGGATCTGTTCGGCCGCACGGGGGAGCTCTCGCGCATCGATGTCCGCTTGCAACCCGGTGCCACTGGCGAGGACGCACTTGAGCAATGGCGCCAGCAGCCGGGCTGGCCGCAGCGCCTGCTGGCGATCGAACCGACCGAAGCGAGCTCGCGCATCAGTGCCCTGTCGCGGGCCTACCGCGTCAACCTCACAGTACTGGCCCTGGTGGCGCTGTTCACCGGGGCCTTTCTGGTGTTTTCCGTGCTCTGGCTCAGCGTAGCCAAGCGCTCGTCCCAACTGGCCCTGCTGGGGGTACTGGGCTTGGGCCGACGCCAGCGCTTGCAGTGGGTGCTGGCCGAATCGCTGGTGCTGGGCACCGCCGGCAGCCTGGCGGGGCTGGCCCTGGGCACCGCGCTGGCCGCCCTGGGGCTGCGCGTTCTCGGGGGCGACCTGGGCGGCGGCTATTTCCCGGGCACCGCGCCGACCTTGCAGTGGAGCGGTGGTGCCGCATGGGCCTACGGCAGTTTGGGGGTGCTGGCGGCAGCACTGGGGGGCTGGTGGCCCGCTCGCGCCGCCGCGGCCCTGCCTCCGGCCCAAACCCTCAAAGGCCTGGGTCTGAGCTCCAAGGGTGCCCACCGTTTGGGCTGGAGCCTGGCTCTGCTGGGCAGCAGCGCGCTATTGGCCCTGCTGCCGCCCATCGGTGGACTGGCCCTGGGGGCCTACGCATCGGTGGCCCTCATGCTGGTGGGCGGTATCACCGCCCTGCCCGGCCTGATTGCCCTGCTGCACCGTCCAGCCCAGCGCTGGCTGGGCCATCGCCTGCTGCCCATGTTGGCCATCGAAAGGGCCGGACGGGTGCGGGAGAGCGCTGCAGTGGCGGTCAGCGGGGTGGTGGCCGCGCTGAGTCTGGCGGTGGCGCTGACGGTGATGGTCAGCAGTTTTCGGGTATCGGTCAGTCAGTGGCTCGATGCGGTGCTACCGGCCGACCTGTACCTGCGCAGCAGCAGCAGTTCGGCAGCAGCCGATACGGTTTTCTTCGAGCCGGCCGTGATTGAGACCCTGCGTCAGGTACCGGGTGTGGCGCGGCTTGACACGCTGCGCGTGACCGCCTTGACGCTGCAAGGCGGCCAGCCGGCCGTCAGCCTGATTGCGCGTGACCTCAGCGCACCCGAACGCCAGCTGCCGCTGCTCGGCCAGGCCCTGCCGGTGCCGGCCGGAGAGCGGGCGGTTTACGTCAGCGAGGCGATGGTCGACCTGTACCAGGCGCGGCCGGGGCAGAACTTGCCGGTGCTGGAGCGTGCGCTGGGAGTGGAGGGGCGCCAGCGCCTTTTCGTCGCGGGCATCTGGCGCGACTATGCCCGCCAGTTTGGTGCGGTGATGATGGACGAACGCGACTACCGGGCCCTGACCGGCGATACCCGCATCAATGATCTGGCCGTCTGGCTGGCCCCCGGCCGGGACGAATCGGAGGTCCGGCAGGCCCTCGCAAAGCGCCTGCAGACCAGCCAGGGGGCGGCGCCGCCCCCTGGCCTTGAGATGGCCTCGAGCGCGCAGATAAGGGCGACATCACTGCGCCTGTTCGATCGCAGCTTTGCAGTGACCTATTGGCTGCAGGCGGTGGCCATTGGCATCGGTCTGTTCGGCGTGGCCGCCAGTTTCAGCGCCCAAGTGCTGGCCCGGCGCAAGGAATTTGGCCTGCTGGCGCACCTGGGCCTGCGGCGGGGCCAGGTGCTGGCCGTGGTGGCCGGCGAAGGGCTGGCCTGGACCGGGGTGGGCGCTCTGGCTGGGGTCTTGCTGGGCCTGGGGGTATCGCTCGTCCTGGTGCATGTGATCAACCCGCAGAGCTTTCGCTGGACCATGGACCTGCACATTCCGTGGCTGGCTTTGCTGACACTGGCCCTGGCGGTGATCTTGGCCGGCACCCTCACCGCCTGGCTGGCCGGACGCGCGGCCGCCGGCGGCGAGGCGGTGATGGCTGTCAAGGAGGATTGGTGATGCGCCCCAGCCGCCGTGTGCTCCTGGGGATGGTCGCCCAATCGATGCTGACCGGAGCGGGTCTGCGGCCCGCCCAAGCCCTGCCCTTGCAGCGCCTGACCTTTCCGCGCGACTTCGGAGCTCACCCCTTGCTGCGCACCGAGTGGTGGTACATCACGGGTTATGGTCGGACACCCGACGGCCGCTTGCTGGGATTTCAGCTTACGTTCTTTCGCACCCGGGTCGATGAGGCGCAGAGCATCCGTTCGCGCTTTGCTGCACGGCAATTGATCTTCGCGCATGTGGCGGTCACCGACCTGCAAGGTGGTCGGCTCTGGCACGACCAGGCCATCGCCCGCGAGGGCTTCGGGCTGGCTCAGGCTGCCCAGCATGACACCGATCTGCGGCTGGACCGCTGGCAACTCAGGCGTGAAGGGCCGGTGGAGCCCAGCATCTATCGCGCCCTTTTGCCGGCCCGCGACCTGGTCCTGGACCTGAACTTCCAGACGACCCAGCCGCTGCTGCTACAGGGGCAACAGGGGCTCTCGCGCAAGGGCCCCGAGCCCCGGCAGGCCAGCTACTACTACAGCCAGCCGCAGTTGATCGCCCGCGGGCTGATCGGCCTGCAGGGCAAGAAAGTGCCCATCGAAGGCCGGGCGTGGCTCGATCACGAATGGAGTGAGGAGATCCTGCATCCCGAGGCCGTGGGTTGGGACTGGATCGGCATGAATTTGGAGGATGGCAGTGCCCTGACGGCCTTCCGATTACGGCGTGCCGACGGCAGCGCCCTGTGGGCCGGCGGATCCTTTCGCAGCGCCGCCGGTCTTCTGCGCAACTTTGCAAGCCACGAGGTGGGCATGCAAGCGCTCAAGTACTGGCGCAGCCCCCTTTCACAAGCAAGCTACCCGGTGCAGTGGCGCGTGGAAACCCCCGCCGGCCGCTATACCGTGCATGCCCTTTTGGACGCGCAGGAACTCGACAGCCGAGGCAGCACCGGGGCAATCTACTGGGAGGGCCTGAGCGAGCTGCTCGATACCGGTGGCCATCGTGTGGGTCTGGGCTACCTGGAGATGACCGGTTATGCGGCGCCGCTGAGGCTCAACTGAGGCGTGAGGCTAGGCCAGCAAAATTCGAAACGGATCCAAGCGGCGAGCAAGAAAGTCTGAACCTCAGAGCACCGAGCGCAGACTCATGGTCTGCCAGCCGCTGCCCTGCCAGAACCGCTCGGTGGCTGCACTGCGACCCAGGAGTAGAGCCTGAGCCAAAGGCTCCATACAGGTCTGGTCGGGATCCGCCAGCAAAACCCATATCGGCTCTTCTCCTATGAGCGGATCCGTAGGCGCAAGCCATTGGATCTGCCTGAGCGTCTGCAATATCGGCTGCAATTGCAACAGGTCCACACGTAAAACGCGCGCCAGCTCCGGAGCCGTCATGCCGTGCGGGATCGATGGGCGTACCCGATGCAGATGCTGCAAGCAAGCCAAGGCCATGTCGAAGGCCCCGCCTGCCGAGTCATTCCTCGGAGCATGACCCGACGCCAGGCTGGGCAGATACGCACTGATGACGGCGCCCATCAGCACCACAAGCCAGGCCAGATAAATCCACATCAGCAAAATCGGTACGGTGGCAAATGCACCATAGATCAGCGAATAGGTCGGCACTGCCTTGAGGTAGAGGGCCAACAGCATTTTGGCCAAGGCCAGACCTGCCGCCGACAGCAAAGCGCCCACCCACGCATGCGCCCAGCGCACATGGGTGTTGGGCATGTAGCGAAACAAAGCAGCCAGGGCTGCAGCATGCAGAAAGAACTCAAGGGTGT
The DNA here is from genome assembly GCA_964488145.1 of uncultured Polaromonas sp. Classification (GTDB taxonomy): domain Bacteria; phylum Pseudomonadota; class Gammaproteobacteria; order Burkholderiales; family Burkholderiaceae_C; genus Polaromonas. Next base: position 28,633 of record CAZATV010000009.1, on the reverse strand, counting down.
CGAGCAGTTCGGCCACCAGCCGGCCGCTCGCACTGCCGACACCGATGAAGACCAAAGCCTGAGCGGTGGCTGCCAGGCTGGCGGCCAAGAGTAAGGGGCCCAGCGTGATAGCCGCCCAGTAAATGAGCAGGCGCTGGGCCAGCGGCCTGCTGCGGGGCACCCGCCAGATCGCATTGAGCGTGCGATCGATGGTGAGGACCAAAGCCGTTGCAGTGAAGGCCAGCACTGCCAGACCCACCACCCCGAGCCGGCTGGCCTGCCGGGTGAACTGCGTCAGATAGCCCATCACCTGCCGGGCCATGTGATCGGGCACCAGGCTCTCGACCAACCAGGCTTGCAGCAGAGTCTGCATCTTGGCGAACACCGGGAAAGCGGTGAAGACTGCCAGCACCACGGTGAAAAACGGGACCAGCGCGATGGAGGTGGTGAAGGTCAGACTGCTCGCGCTCAGCCCGAGTCGATCCTCTCGAAAGCGTTCGCGCAGGGTCATCAGGGTCTGGCGCCAGGGGAACTGCAGCAGACCGTGCACGAAAGAGGGTTGGGGCATGCCCGCTATCATGCCATCCCCATGCACGACCGCTCGATTGACCTGACCCGCTGGCTCGCCGTCGGCAGCCTGATGGGCCTGATCATTTTGGGCCTGCTTTGGGAGATGTGGCTGGCCCCGATCCGGCCCGGCGGCTCTTTGCTGGCGCTCAAAGTACTGCCGCTTTGTATACCCCTGGCCGGCCTGCTCAAAAGAAAGCTCTACACCTACCGGTGGGTCAGCCTGCTGGTCTGGCTGTATTTCACCGAAGGGGTGGTTCGCGCCTGGAGCGACAAACCTCCCGGCCATTGGCTGGGCCTGATCGAGGTCGTGCTGTGCCTGAGCCTGTTTACCGCCTGCGCCCTGCACGTCCGCATCCGATTGAAGCAAGCCAAACTAAAGGCGGCTGCGGAGACGCCGGCATGAGCCGCACCACGCAGTCGCAGGACCTGACCGCCTTATTGACCGAGATCTGCGGGGCCGAGCATGTCCTGACGCAGGGCGATCTGTCGGCCTGGGAGTTGGACTGGCGCAAACGTCGGCGGGGCAAGGCCCTGGCGGTGGTTCGCCCCGCGAGCACCGACCAGGTGGCCCGGGTGGTACGAGCCTGCGCCCGACAAGGTACGCCCATCGTCACTCAGGGCGGCAATACCGGCCTGGTGGTGGGGTCCACGCCCGACGAGAGCGGAACGGAGGTGGTGTTGAGTCTGCAGCGCATGAACCGGGTGCTGTCGATTGACCGGGCCAATATGACGGCCACCGTGGAGGCCGGATGTATCTTGCAGGTACTGCAGCAGGCGGCGCAAGCGCATAGCCTGCTGTTTCCTCTGAGCTTGGCCGCCGAGGGCAGTTGCACCGTCGGCGGCAATCTGGCCACCAACGCCGGGGGCACGCAGGTGCTGCGCTATGGCAATGCCCGAGATTTGTGTCTGGGCCTACAAGTGGTCAATGCCCAAGGGCAGGTTTGGGACGGCCTGCAGGGTCTGCGCAAAGACAACACCGGTTATGACCTTCGCGACCTATTCATTGGCAGCGAAGGCACGCTGGGGGTGATCACCGCTGCAACGCTCAAGCTCTACCCGCAGCCGGCCGCGCAAATGACCGCCTGGGCGGCAGTGTCGGACATGGACCAGGCCATCGCCTTGCTGGGGCTGGCGCAAGCGCAACTGGGATCAGGCCTGACGGGCTTTGAGGTGATGGGGCGCTTTGCGCTCAGCCTGGTGGCCCGACATTTCCCGCAGTTGCGCGTGCCGCTGTACCAAGACAGTCCGTATTGCGTACTGCTGGAGCAGTCCGACCTGGAGTCGAGCGAACACGCCCGGCAGGCTTTGGAGCACCTGCTGGAGCAAGCCCTGCTGCACGGTGTGATCGGCGATGCGGTGGTGGCCGAAAGCCAGGCGCAGGCGCGCGAACTCTGGCACATCCGGGAGGCCATCCCGCTGGCTCAGGCCGAGGAAGGACTCAATATCAAGCACGACATCTCGGTGCCAATTTCGCGCATCGGCGACTTCGTGCGCCACACCGAGTCCCTGCTTGCCCGCGAAATTGCCGGGGTACGGCTGGTCAATTTTGGTCATCTGGGCGATGGCAACCTGCACTTTAACGTGCAGGCCCCCGAGGGGCAGGACGCCAAGCTGTTTTTGCAGGCCCAGGAATCGCGGGTCCATGCGCTGGTCTATGCCTCGGTGCAGGCCTTCGGCGGCTCAATTTCAGCCGAGCACGGCATCGGCTCGCTCAAGGTCGGAGAGCTGGCCCATCACAAGAGCCCGGTGGCCCTGCAAATGATGCGCGCCATCAAGCAGGCCCTGGACCCGATGGGGCTTCTCAACCCCGGCCGAGTCCTGCCCCGCTAGCGTGTTGCCCGGGGCCAACCGGCACCCCCGTGACGCGGGGGTGCCAACCCTACAATGACCGCCAACGATCCGCATCGGCCAGCCTTCACGATGACTACACCTCCTGTTTTTTCGCAGTACGAAGACTTCATGCGACATGTCGACACCCACGGCGTGTTCAAGCCCGATCGCACAGGCACCGGCACCAAAAGCGTTTTTGGCTACCAGATGCGATTCGATCTACAGCAGGGCTTTCCGCTGGTGACCACCAAGAAGGTACACCTCAAGAGCATCATCTATGAACTGCTCTGGTTCCTCCAGGGCTCGAGCAACAACAACTGGTTGCGTGAGCGTGGAGTCACCATCTGGGACGAATGGGCCCGCGAGGACGGTGACCTGGGGCCGGTCTATGGCGTGCAATGGCGCAGTTGGCCCACGCCCGATGGCGGCCACATCGACCAGATCGCCGATGTCATCCAGACCCTCAAATCCAACCCCGACTCCCGCCGCATTATCGTCAGCGCCTGGAATGTGGCCGAGCTCTCGAAGATGGCGCTCATGCCCTGTCATGCCTTCTTTCAGTTTTATGTAGCGCCGGGGCAGGACGGGCAGCCCGGGCGGCTGAGCTGTCAGCTCTACCAGCGCAGCGCCGACATCTTCCTGGGCGTGCCGTTCAATATTGCCAGCTACGCCCTGCTGACCCACATGGTGGCCCAACAATGCGATCTGGAGGTGGGCGACTTCATCTGGACTGGAGGCGATTGCCACATCTACAGCAACCATCAGGAACAGGTGAATTTGCAGCTCTCGCGCAGGCCCCTGCCCTGTCCCAGGCTGGTGATCAAGCGCCGGCCACCCAGCCTGTTTGATTACGACTTTGAGGACTTCGAGGTGGTGGGCTACGAGCACCACCCAGCCATCAAGGCCCCTGTGGCGGTCTGATGTCGGGCGAGCCTCGCATTGCGCTGATCTACGCCCGGGCGGCCAACGGGGTGATCGGTCATGAGGGCCGCATGCCCTGGCATCTGCCGGAGGACCTGGCTCACTTTCGCGCCCTGACCCAGGGCCATCCGGTGATCATGGGGCGCAAGACCTGGGACTCGCTGCCTGCCCGCTTCAAACCTCTACCGGGTCGGCGCAACATTGTGCTTACGCGGCAGACCTCCTGGCAGGCCGACGGTGCGGAGAAGGCCGAGAACTTGCAGCAGGCCCTGGGACTGTGTGCCGGGCTCGAGCAGGTGTGGGTTATGGGCGGGGCACAAATCTATGCCCAGGCCCTGCCTCTGGCCCACCGGATCGAAGTGACCGAAATCCATCAGGATTTCCAGGGCGATGCCTTCGTCCCTCCACTCGGTTCGCAGTGGCGCCAGACCTCGCGCCTTTCGGCGCAGTCAAGCACCGGCCTGAACTACAGCTTTGTAAGCTACGAACGCGCCTGATCAGTTCGGCTCGCCCCGGCGCAGCGCGCGGTGGATGCGGCGGGTCATGCGCCAAACCAGCCAGAGCACCAGCGGCACCATCAGGCCCACGGCCACCTCCGGATCGATCGGCACGCCCGCTCCCACCATCGCCTTGCTGGCATACATCAGCAGGCTGATCACGTAGTAGCTGATGGCCGCGATCGAGAGTCCCTCCACCGTGGTTTGCAAGCGCAGTTGGAGCTCCTGGCCCCGGGTGAGTTTTTCCAACAACTGCCGGTTTTGCTCCTCGGTGGCAATGTCGACCCGGGTTCGCAGCAAGGCACTGGTTCGCGAAATCCGTTCAGCCAGGGAAGACAGGCGCTGCGCGGTGGCCCCTACCGTGGCAATGGCCGGCGAGAGACGGCGCTGCATGAACTCACCGATGGTTTGGGTGCCGGGAATGGGTTGCTCACGCAACTCATGGATGCGCTGCTGCACCAAGGCCTCATAGGCCCGGGTGGCCGAGAAACGGTAGGCGTGCTCAGCTGTGGCCCGCTCCACGCGGGTGGCCAGGGCCACCAGGCGATCCAGCAAAGCCTGGTCCGATGTGTCTTTGCTGTCCAGACTGGCCGTAATCTCCAACAGACGGGTCTCGGCCTGTCCCAGAACCGGACCGAGTTCCTTGGCCACTGGCAGGCCGCGAAGCGCCATGATGCGATAGGTCTCGAGCTCAAGCAGCCGCTGCGAAATACGACCGGCGCGGGCAGGCGTGGTGCTCGAGGGCGCCACCACCAGGATGCGCTCGAAGCCGCCAGGCTCCATGATGAAGTCGCTCACCGCCCAGGAATGGCCGTTGTTGCCCATCTTCGAGGCCACCACGGTGGAGTCACCAAACCAGTGTCGCGCCAGCGCCATGGTCTCATCGGGCGTCGACAGATCACCGTGCACCATGGCCATTGAGATGGCCGCGATCGTGCGCCCAGGGATGGTGGCCAGCCACTCGGGCGGGACCGCCAAGTTCGACATCAGATCGGGACGCGAGGCCCCCAGATAGGCCTGCTCGGGCAAGTGCTGCACGATCGAGTAACGGGTGAATTCGGTGTGCCGTTCCCACTTGACCGTGTGGGTGGCAAAACGCAGCCGCAGAAAGTTGCCCACCAGCTGATGGTCCTGCAAATGCGCCTGACCAGGCAATCGGCGCAGATGCTCGCTCTCCTGCTCGCGGGAGATACCCTCGTTGAGTACCGCAACGTAGATCACCAGAGCCGGCAGACGGATGCGCGCCGTTGGGCGGGCGTGCACCTCGTTGTGCAGGATCTCACGCTGCTCGTCGTCACGGGGTAGCAAATTCATGGTTGTTCCAAAGGTTCGGGAGTTTTCGAGTCAGGTATTTTCGATTGTGGCCTTTACGTTGAGGGTCGAGCCGGGCACCCATACCAATGTCCTCTTAATTCACTTCATCCTGTGACACCTCACAAGCGTGGAAGAATCCAGGCGAGGTTTGACACACACATCCCCGGGAGGACTCGATGGGCATCTGGCTGGAACTGGGCATTTTTGTGCTGGTATTGATTTGGGGACTCTGGCAAATCCGCGATGCGCGCCAGGCGCTTGCCAAGAGCGTGGCCGAAAGAAAGGCCCGTGAAGCAGCCCAGGTCCCGATCCAGGACGGACCGAAGCCGCAAGAGCCGTCTGAGCTGCGCCGCACCGACCCGCCCGCTTGAGTGACGCGCACCCATCGCGCCCGCTGATTCGACCGTCTGGCCGACACGGACGACCCAAACCTAGTAAAAACCCTTGTGTGTCACTCTAAGTTGACATGTAGTTCTGTATTCATGTGTCATACTTGATGCATGGCGTACACCTTCCCTTTCGCCGCCATCGTCGGGCAGGACGAGATGAAACTGGCCATTCTGATGGCCGCCATCGATCCCGCCCTGGGAGGCGTTCTGGTGCTCGGTGACCGCGGCACCGGCAAATCAACCGCTGTGCGAGGGCTGGCCAGCCTGCTACCGGCCATGCGGGTGGTCAGCGACTGTCCCTACCAGTGCGACCCGGCTGAACCCCAGCGCTGCTGCGAAAGCTGCCGCAGCGCTCTGGCCGAGGGCAGAAAACTCAAGACACACACCCGCGCCGTGGCGGTGGTCGACTTGCCGCTGGGCGCCACCGAAGACCGGGTGGTGGGGGCACTGGACCTGGAGCGGGCGCTGTCTCAGGGCATCAAGGCTTTCGAACCCGGGCTGCTAGCTCGCGCCAACCGGGGCTTTCTCTACATCGACGAAGTCAATCTGCTGGAAGACCATCTGGTCGATCTCTTGATCGATGTCGCCGCATCGGGCGAGAACGTGATCGAGCGCGAGGGTCTGTCGGTGCGCCACCCCGCCCGTTTTGTACTGGTCGGTAGCGGCAACCCGGAAGAAGGCGAACTGCGGCCTCAGCTTCTCGATCGCTTTGGCCTGTCGGTGGAAGTCAAGACCCCGAACGATCTGCCCAGCCGCGTTGAAGTCGTGCGCCGCCGTGAGGCCTTCGAGAGCGACCCGGCGAACTTCTGCGCGCAGTGGGAGAAAGAAGCCGACAAGATTCGCCGCAAGATCACGCAGGCGCGTAAGCGATTGCATGACATCGGCATCCCGGAGGCTGCCCGGCAGCGCGCCTCAGAGCTGTGCATGGCCCTGGGCACCGACGGGCTTCGCGGTGACATGACGCTGATGCGAGCCGCCCGCGCCTGCGCCGCTCTGGAGGGTGCTCGACAGGTGAGCGACAGCCACTTGCGCCGCGTTGCAGCACCGGCTCTGCGCCATCGCCTGCGCCGGCACGTGCTCGACGATACCGGATCGACCACTCGCATCGAACGCGTGCTGGCCGAACTCATGCCGGCCTGATGGGCCTAGGCCCTGGCCGCCCACTTCACAAGCCGCCGGCCCTGTCACCTCCCACGGCCATGCACCGCCAAGCTCTTCAGACTGAGCGCCCGACCGACTGGAGACGACCGGATGGATCACCTCAGGCGCCGGCCGAAGATCCGCTGGATCAGGCCCAGGTTCTGCTCTCCGACGACGAAGCCTGGGCGGCGGCCCTGTTGGCGGTCGACCCGGTCGGCCTGGGTGGGGCCTGCCTTCGCAGCGGACCTCATCCCTGGCGCCAAGCCTGGCTCGACCGACTCCACAGCCTGCTGCCCGTGGGCACACCGATGAGAAGGATGCCGGCAGGCATCGGCGACGGCGAACTGCTGGGGGGGCTGGATCTGCCAGCCACCTTGGCCCAAGGTCGACCGGTGCTCAGAAGCGGGCTGCTCAGCCAAGCCCATGGTGGCCTGCTGCTGCTGGCGATGGCCGAGCGTCTGCCCCCGGAGACCGCAGCGCGGTTAACGGCGGCGCTGGATAAGCGGCAGCTTGATCTGCAGCGCGAAGGCCTGACCCATCAGGTGCAGACGGCCCTCGGCCTGATCGCCCTGGACGAGGGTCAGACCGAAGACGAGGCGCTGCACCCGGCCCTGCAGGATCGGCTGGCCTTCTGGCTGCGCGCGCCGCAGGCGGAGGACGAGACCCAATCGCTGGCGCGGGCAGCCGATCTGGAGTTGCAGCCCTCGGTGACTGCCGAACAGGTGCTCAGCGCTCGTGCGCGCCTGCAACAGGTTGAACTGACGCCGACACAGCTTGAGGCCTTGTGCGCCACCGCAATGGCGCTGGGCATCGACTCGCTGCGACCGCCACTGCTGGCCGCACGGGCTGCCCGAGCAGCGGCCGCCCTCCAGGGAGCCTGCAGCGTCAATACGGATCACGCCACACTGGCCGCCCGACTGGTACTCGCTCCACGTGCCCTCTGTCTACCGCCGAGCGAAAGCCCGCAGGCCGACCCACAGCAGGCACCACCGGAGCCCCCCCCGCAGGACCCGCAGCCACCCCAAGCCCAGCAGGAGCCCGAGGAACCCGACCTGGAGCTGCCCAGCGCAGAAGAACTGCAGGAACTCATGGTTGCGGCAGTGCAGGCCAGTCTGTCCCCGGGCCTGCTGGCCATGCTGCGAGCCCAGTCATCCCTGCGGACGATGCAAAGCGGCGCTGGCAAAGCGGGTGCGTCGGTGAAAAATCGCCAACGTGGCCGACCCTTGGGCGCAATGCGCGGCGAGTTGCGAAACGGCGCGCGACTGCATCTTCTGGCCACTCTGCGCGCTGCCGCCCCCTGGCAAGCCCTCAGGCGGCGCAAAAGCCCGCCAGACCCTCATCCCTCGCGCCGTATCGAAGTCAGGCGCGAGGATTTCCACATCAAGCGCTTTCGCCAACACAAGTCCACCACCGCCGTCTTTGTGGTCGATGCCTCCGGCTCGTCGGCCTTGCACCGCCTGGCCGAGGCCAAGGGCGCGGTCGAGTTGCTGCTGGCCGACTGCTATGTGCGGCGCGATCGGGTGGCGGTGCTGGCCTTCCGCGGCACTCAGGCCCAGTTGCTGCTGCCGCCCACACGGTCCCTGACCCGGGCCAAACGCTCGCTTGCTGCGCTGCCCGGCGGTGGAGGCACACCGCTGGCCGCTGCCCTGCAAGCCGCGCAGGCCCTGACCCACCAGATCAGCCGCGGCGGCGATACGCCCCTGGTGGTCTTGCTCACCGACGGGCGGGCCAACATCGCTCAAGACGGCAGCCCCGGTCGCGGCAAAGCCACCGAAGACGCCTTGGCCGCAGCCCGAGGTTTGGCGGCGCAGGACTTGACCTGTCTGCTGATCGACACCTCGCCTCAGGCGCAAGAAGCCGCACGAGCCCTGGCACAAGCCATGGGCGCCCACTACCTGCCCCTGCCGCACGCCGATGCGCAAAAACTCTCGCAAGCCGTGCGCCTGGCACGCTCTGACGTCTCCTGAGCACCGATGAGCAAGCTCGCCGCTCTCGATTGGGAACGCGACGGTCAGCACTGGCCGCACCGCGAGCGCAGCCGCTTTGTGCAGGCTGCCGGCCTGCGCTGGCACGTGCAGCACTGGCCGGCGCCCTCACCGCTGGCAGCCACCGTGCTCCTGTTGCACGGTACCGGCGCCTCATCGCACTCCTGGCGCGACGTCGCTCCCCTGCTGGCCGGTCATCTGCAGGTGATCAGCCTGGATCTGCCCGGCCACGCCTTTACCGAATTGCCCGCTTCCGGTGCCTCCTCACCGCTGCTGTCCCTCAACGGTATGGCAGAGGGCGCCCAGGCCCTGCTGGACACACTCAAGCTGCAGCCCGATCTGATCGTGGGTCACTCAGCCGGCGCAGCGGTGGCGGTGCGAATGGCGCTGGACCGCCGGAGCAAGCCGCGCCTGATCATCAGCCTCAACGGTGCGCTGCTGCCCCTGCACGGCCTGGCCGGCCAGTTCTTCGCGCCCGCCGCGCGTCTGATGGCCGGCATGCACTGGATACCCCGCCTGTTTGCCCATCAGGCCAGAGACCGTGCGGTGACCGAACGCCTGCTGCAGAGCACCGGCTCGCGTATCAGCGAAGAAGGCGTGGACCTTTATGCCAAACTGGTGGCCAGTCCCAGCCATGCGGCGGCCGCCCTGGGCATGATGGCCCAATGGGATCTGCACGAACTGGCCGACCGGCTGCCGCGCCTTCGCGTGCCACTGGACCTGATCGTGGCCACCGGCGACAAGACGGTGCGGCCATCGCAGGCCGAGCAGGTTCTACCGCTGCTCGATCCAACCCTGAGAGCCACCCTGACCCGTTTCGAGGGCCTCGGCCACCTTTCGCATGAAGAGCAGCCGTCCGCCACTACTGAAAAGTTGTTGGAGCTTTATCACCGAAGGCTGCCGGCGGCCTGAGCTGCAAAAGCGGGCCAAGCGTCCTGATACAACAGAGGTGCCAGCGATCCAGAGCCCTGGCAGGGGCTGAGACAGGGCGACAGCTCGCCACGTGATCGGGCCAATCAAGTCCCCCGCCGACCAAGCCGCGTGGCCGCGACCTACACGAGGACCGAGGCAAAAACACGATCAGGCCGTAAATTAGTCGGGGATGTCTTCAGATCAAATCCTGCCCCCCGTTTCTCCAGATCAGCTTCTCGTCTACCCACCGACGGAGGGGCAGCAAACCTGGGTGGCTTATCGGGTCTACAGCCAGGCATCACCGTCTACACCTCCGTTGATGCTGCCGGGTGCCCCAGACCAGTGGCCGAGGGGATTGCGTACCGTGATGGTGGTGCCGGCGCAAAAGCTCTCCTGGCACCGCACCACATTGCCCCGGCTGACTGCCCGCCGATGGGAGCAGGCGCTCAAAGGCTTGCTGGAGGAGCAACTCCTGGAAGACCCGGCCCGACTGCACCTAGCCCTGGCACCCGAGACTCGGCCGGCAGAGCCTACCTGGGTGGCCGCCTGCGAAAAATCATGGCTGGAGGGGGTTCTACAAACGATGCGATCAGCCGGCCACCGGCCCGATCGCATCGTGCCGGAAATCGAGCCCACCTCTGGGGCACAGGCGACCGGTTACCTGTACGGCACGTCCGGGCGGGTCATGCTGGCCCAGACCGGCCCAGAGGGTGTGTGTGTGTTTCAAGCTCCCGAGCCAGTACAAACCTTCCTCAGGCAATGGCCTCTGAAGCCCACCGCTCAAGCCGTATGGGCCGAGCCGGAACTTTTAGAGACGGCACGGGCCATCTGGCCACAGTCAACCTACGCCCTAAGTCAAGGCGAGCGCATGCAACGCGCCGCCTTGTCGCATTGGAATCTGGCCCAATTCGGCCTCAATCCGAGTCCGTCCCTTTGGCAGATCGGGCAAGCAGGTATGCCCTGGACGACCGAGGGGCGCTGGCCGAGTTGGCGTCCCTTTGGATGGGGCCTGGTGGCCCTCGTCCTGACTCAGGCGTTAGGCCTACAGGTCTGGATCTGGCGGCAAAGTCAACTGCAACAGATGGGCGAGACAGAAATCAAGGGCCTGGTCCACGACACCTTCCCAGACCTGCCCCCAAGCCCGAACCCAGTTGTACAGATGCAGCAGCAGGTTCGGACTCTGGCCCTTACAAGCGCAGCCGCCGCGCGGACTGATCTGGTGGCCATGCTCTCGGCCTTGGCGCTCTCGCAGGCGCCGACACTCACGCAGATCGAATACGCCGAAGGTCGACTATCACTGGGCCCCTGGAAAGAGGCAGCGAGTGGGTCGACCGAGTTAGTCCAGAAGCTGATGCAGCGCGGCTACCTGCTGGAGCAAAGGGCGGGGCAATGGTATCTGAGCGACCGGATCCCATGATCGGCGAGGCCCTGTTCGCGATCCTCAGGGGGTTCTGGCGCCAGCGCCGAGGACGGGAACGCGCCCTGCTGGTCCTGATGCTGCTCCTGGTGGGCTTGGCCGTCATCTGGCAGGGTCTGCTGCGGCCAGCCTGGCAGCTCTGGCGAGAGGCTCCCGCCCGGACCAAGGCTCTGGAAGAACAGCGCCTGGCCTTGCACCATTTGCAGGTCCAGGCCCGGGCTCTGCGATCAGAACCCCTCCCCGAGCCCGGGCTGGGCCGGGCAGCACTGGCCGAGTCGGTGGCCGCCCTCGGGGGATCCCTGCACGATGAGCCCCGGGGTCTGCGCGTGGACCTACCCTCGATCAAGGCCGCCGATCTCACGGGCTGGCTGCACGGTCTCAAACAGAGCAGCGGAGCGCGCGTCGTACGGGCCCAACTGCGCGCCATCGGACCGGGACTGTGGAGCGGGCAGGTCTTTTTGGAAATGGGATCATGAAACGTGCGATGCAAATGCCCCCCCGGTCCACCGGCACCTGGCCACTGACTTGGACTGCAGCGCATCGCCCCACACGCATGCCGGGTCTGAGCGCTTTGCTCTCTGTCGGCGTGATGTGCAGCACCCTGGGGTCCACGGTGGTCCAGGCACAAGCCGGCCCAGCCGGGACACCACCCGCACCCAGCGCCAGCCGCAACCCGGTCAGGCCCGATAACCCGAACGACCTGGTGTCGCTGCAGTTCGACAACACCGAAATCTCAGAAGTGGCGCGCGCCATTGCACTGATCGCCGGTCGGACAGTGGTCGTCGACCCCCGGGTCAAGGGCACCCTGTCCCTCAACAGCGACCGGCCCGTGAGCAGAGCAGCAGCCTTCAACCAGTTCATGGCGGCCCTGCGGCTGCAGGGCTTTGCGGTGGTGGACACGGCAGGTATCTTTAAGGTGGTCCCGGAGGCCGAAGCCAAGCTGCAGGCGGTCACAGTCGGCGATACAGCCGCCCCGTTGCCGGGCCAGCAGATCGCCACACAGATCTTTAGGCTCTCGCACGAGAACGCCAGCAATCTCGTGGGGGTCCTGCGCCCCTTGATCAGCCCGAACAACACCATCAGCCTCAATCCGGGAACCAACTCACTGGTGGTGACCGATTACGCCGACAACCTCAGACGCATCGGCCGGATCATTGCGGCACTCGACCTGCCCAACGCCAGCGATCTGGAAATCATCAACCTCAGACACGCTATCGCTTCCGACATCGTTCCCCTGATCCAGCAACTGCTGCAGTCACAAGGCACCGCACAAGGACCAGGGGCCGGTGAGACCGGCTCTCGCACGGTGGTATTGGCCGAGCCACGGGCCAATGCGGTGATCCTGCGGGCGCCCAATCCTTCGCGGTTGGCGCTAGCGCGCAACCTGGTGGAGCGGCTTGACAGACCGTTTAGCAACGGTACCGAGAGCACCGGGCAGATCCGTGTGGTCTACCTTCGAAATGCCGATGCCACGCGACTGGCTGCCACCCTGCGCGCCACCCTTTCCGGATCGACGTCGCCCCCCACCACCAGTGCGGCGCCAGCATCGGCAGCATCAGGCGCAGGCATGGCTACAGCGCCAGCGACCCCGACGGCCACAGGTCAGATTCAGGCCGACGCTGCCACCAACGCCCTGATCATCAACGCCCCCGAGCCTCAGTACCGACAGCTGCGAGCGGTCATTGATCAACTCGATACCCGCCGCGCCCAGGTGCTCGTTGAAAGTCTGATCGTGGAGGTCAGGGCCGACAAAGCGGAAGAGTTTGGTATCCAGTGGCAAACTCTCCAGGGCAACCGCGGCGACGCCTCCATAGGTTTCATCGGCACCAACTTCGGCACCGCCGGTAACAACATCCTCACGCTGCAAGCACAAGGTGCCTCAGGCAACCTGACACCGGGTGCCGGCATCAATTTCGGCTTGCTCAATCGAACCGGAAACGCCTACACCCTGGGCCTACTGGGCCGTTTTCTGCAGGAAAGCGGGGATGGCAACATCCTCTCCACACCAACCCTGCTGACCCTGGACAACGAAGAGGCGCGCATCGTGGTTGGTCAGAACGTTCCCTTTGTCACCGGACAGTACACCAGCACCCCGACCGGTACCACAGGGGTGGTCAACCCCTTCCAGACGATTGAGCGCCGGGATGTCGGCCTGACGCTGCGGGTCAAGCCACAAATCAGCGAAAGCGGCACCGTTCGACTGCAGATTTTCCAGGAAGTCTCCAGCATCTCGCCCACCCTCAATACGAGCGGTCTGATTACCAACAAACGGTCCATTGAATCGAATGTGCTGGTGGAGGACGGCAGCATCGTGGTGCTTGGCGGTCTGCTACAGGACGAGTTCTCAGGAAATCAGGATCAGGTACCGGGACTGAGCAGGCTTCCCATCCTGGGGCACCTGTTCCGAAGCGAAGCCCGCAAGCGCAACAAGAGCAATCTGATGGTTTTCCTGAGGCCAGTCGTGGTGCGTGATGCTGCCTCCAGCCAATGGCTATCGATCGACCGCTATGAGCTCATGCGCGGGCTGCAACAGGGCCTGCAGATTCCGCCCCACCCGGTCCTCCAACTGCAATCGAATCCGGGACTGCCGCCGGCCTTACCCGGCCCACCGGCAGCCCCCAGAGCCGAACCGCCCGCCCCGCCCAGAGACGGCCGATGACCCTGTCGACCCTCCTGCCCTACGCGTACGCGCGAACGCACCACATCCTGCTGATCGAACGGGATCAGGTGCTAACGCTCAGCCTGAGCGAGGACAGCGACCGACAGGCTACCAGCGAGGTGCTTCGCCGGTATGGACAGGGACCCGCCCCCATTCACCTGGAACACCTGGCCGCCGAGGACTTGATGGCACGCATGGACCAGGCCTACGAAACGGATGGCTCTAGCGCCGCGGCCGTTGTTCATCAGGTTCAGGCCGATGCCGATCTTGGCTCCCTGATGCGGTCGCCCACCGCAGAAGATCTTCTGGCGTCCCGTGATGATGCACCGATCGTGCGCATGCTCAATGCCATGTTGACCCAAGCTGTCCGTGATGGTGCCAGCGATATCCATATTGAGCCTTATGCCGAGCATTCCAGCGTGCGTATGCGCATTGACGGCAGCCTGAGAAAGGTGGTTGAACCCCACCGGGGACTGCATGATGCACTGATATCGCGCCTGAAAATCATGGCCGAGCTCGACATCGCGGAAAAGCGGCTGCCGCAAGATGGCCGACTGTCCCTGCGGGTAGGCACCCGATCGCTGGATGTGCGGGTGTCAACCTTGCCATGTGCCCACGGCGAGCGGGCTGTTTTGCGCCTGCTTGACAAATCAGGCGCCAGGCTGCGGCTGGGCGATGTGGGCATGCAAGGCCAGACTCTGGATCGGTTCGACGCCATGGTCCATCGACCGCATGGTCTGGTCCTGGTCACCGGGCCCACCGGATCGGGGAAGACCACCACCCTGTACGCCGCCCTCGGCGAACTCGACGTTAACCAAAGCAACATCATGACGGTCGAGGATCCGGTCGAGTATGAACTACCAGGCATCGGCCAGACCCAGGTCAACCCTCGCATCGACCTTGACTTTGCGCGAGCGCTACGCGCCATCCTGCGACAGGATCCAGACGTCATCATGATCGGCGAAATCCGGGATACGGAAACCGCCCAGATTGCCATTCAAGCATCTCTGACCGGTCACCTGGTCCTGGCGACCTTGCACACCAACGATGCCACCAGCGCGATCACCCGTCTGACCGATATGGGCATTGAAGCATATTTGATCGGTGCCTGTCTGTCGGGCGTGCTGGCGCAGCGCCTGGTCCGCAAGCTGTGCACGGCCTGCCGGGGTTCGGGCTGTGGTCAGTGCAGCCACAGCGGCTTTAAGGGACGCACCGGCGTATTTGAATTGTTGGAGGTAGGCGAGGCCATCCGCAACCTTATCCATGACAAGGCGGCCGAGACGCAGGTTCGTCAAGTCGCGCTACAGGCCGGTATGGTGCTCATGCGCGAGGATGGTCTACGACTGGTGCACGGCGGTATCACCACCCTTCAAGAGTTGCTTCGAGTAACCAGTTGAGGGGGGCAAACAGACCGTTTCCTCAAGCTATGAGCACCTTTTCCTATGAAGCAGTAGATGCCCAGGGACAAAGCACACGGGGCCTGATCGATGCGGACACGCCCGAATCGGCGCGCCACGCGCTGCGTCAGCGTGGACTGGTGCCGATGCAAGTCAAGCGGGCCGCGCAACCGCTGCGGCCCGCTCTGCGATGGCTCAGGTATGAGATCTGGCCTAAACGTATTCTGGGGGCTGGCCATTTGGTCCTCTTCACGCGGCAATTGGCCGAACTGGTCGCAGCGGGACTGCCCGTTGTCCAGGCGCTAGGGGTGATCGCCGAAGAGGCCGAGATTCAAGGACAAAAGCAATTACTACTGGCTATGCATGCCCAAGTGTTGTCGGGCAGCAGCCTGGCCCACGCCATGGAGCGGGCACCTCTGGCGTTCAGCGATATCTATCGCGCCGTGATCGCAGCGGGAGAGGCCGGCGGCCGCCTCGAACAAATACTGGGTCATCTGGCCAGTGATCTGGAGGCGGCCCAAGCTCTGCGCGAAAAACTGATCAGCGCAACCTTGTACCCGACCGTGGTCGGCGTGGTCGCCCTTGGACTGGTGGGCTTTCTGCTGACAACGGTAGTCCCTCAAATGGCAGAAGTCTTCGTCGGACGCCAGCGCACGCTGCCGACACTGACCGTGTGGCTGTTGGACCTCAGCACGGCCCTGCGGCAACTGGGAGGCTGGGCCCTGCTGCTGCTGGCCTGCCTGGCCCTCATCGTCAGACAGGCCCTGCAGCGCCCAAGCCTGCGGCACCGGGCGGATGCCCTGTGGCTTCAATTGCCAATGGTTGGATCGATTGCACGCAGCTACAGCGCCTCGCGCTTCGCCGCAACGCTGGCGCTACTGGTCGATGCGGGCTTACCCATCCTGCCTGCCCTGCAATCGGCCAGCCAGACGCTGAACAATCGGGCCTTGCGCGGCGACGCCCTCAAAGCGGTGCGATTGGTGCGCGAGGGAGCCGCACTGGCCAGCGCTCTCGGCTCTTCTTCGCGGTTTCCCAAGCTGCTGTTGGTGTTCGTCCGCCTGGGCGAGCAAACGGGGGCCCTCCCAGACATGCTCGATCGAGTGGCCCAGCAATTGAGCGCCCAGGTGCAGCGGCGAGCCATGCGCCTGGCCACGATTGTCGAGCCCTTGCTGATCACCGCACTGGGAGGAGTGGTGATGCTCATCGTGCTTGCCGTGCTGTTGCCGATCATGAGCTTGCAACAGCTCAAGCTCTGAGTCCCCCACCGTTATCGGCACGCGGAGGCCGACCTTAAAGCCTCAGCCCCAACTCCCTGAGAATCGCCTCATTGTGCGCCCCCACCCCGGCAATGGCCCCCATCCGAGGTTCGAAGGCACTTTGGGCCGCCGGGGGCTTGAGAGCTGGTAGCGGGCCAACCGGCGTATCAATTTCCGTCCAGCGAGCCCTGGCCTTGAGCTGCGGATGGGCCCACACATCGGCCATGCTGTTCATGCGTGCATGGGCGATCTGCGCTTGATCGAGCCGCTGCTCTACCTGACCGATATCCAGTTGCGCGAAGGTTTGCAGGATCAGCTCATTGAGCGTCCGCACGTTTTCACTGCGCCTGGAGACCGATTCAAAACGGCGGTCAGTGGCCAGTTCGGGACGGCCAAGCACCTGCTCGCAAAAACGCACCCATTCACGCTCGTTTTGCACCCCCAAAATGACCGCCGCGCCGTCCCCGGTGGCATAGGGACCGTAAGGCTGTATCGTGGCGTGCGAGGCTCCGGTGCGCGCCGGCGGCTCGGCCCCGTCCAGAGCGTAATACATCGGATAACCCATCCATTCGACCAGCGATTCGAGCATGGACACATCGATATGCGATCCCTCGCCGGTCTGGCCGCGCTGGATCAGCGCCGCCAGGATGGCCGAATAGGCGTACATGCCCGCTGCAATATCAGCCATGGAATTGCCTGACTTGGACGGCGTTTCTGGTGTGCCCGTGACACTGATCAGCCCTGACTCGCCCTGGATCAGAAGGTCATAAGCCTTGCGGTCCCGATACGGGCCGTCCTGCCCGTAACCCGAAATGTCGCAGACGATCAACCCCGGCTGTGCCTGACGCAATGTGGCCGCGTCCAGCCCCATGCGCGCGGTGGCACCTGGCGCCAGGTTTTGCACCATCACATCGGCACGGGCGATCAGCGCGCGAAGCACCGCAAGGTGCGAGGGATTTTTCAAGTCCAGCGCCAGGCTCTCCTTGGACCGGTTGACCCAGACAAAATGCGAGGCCATGCCTCTTGCCCTCTGGTCGTAATCGCGGGCGAAGTCCCCTCGCCCGGGCCGCTCCACCTTGATCACCCGGGCCCCCAGATCGGCCAGGTGACGGGTACACAGCGGCGCGGCGATCGCCTGCTCGAGCGAGACCACCGTGATCTGATCCAGGGGCCGCGAGCCCAAGCGCGCCTGGGCCGTTACCTCAGGCATCGTAGCTTTTGCCCAAAGCCAGCAAGTCGGGCGTGCCGATCAGGGCATTGAGCTGGTCGAAGTCCAGCATCTCGTCCTTGAACGGCGCAGTGGTCTGGTGCTGGTGCAAGCTGCCGTAATAGCGTCGCAGCAGATGCGAGACCGCTCGCGCCGTACCGCCCGGGAAAATGACGATACGAAAGCCCAGTCCGCCCAGCACCGAAGCGCTTTGCACCGGCGTCTTGCCGCCTTCGACCATATTGGCCAGCAGCGGCACACGGCCTGCAAAACGCTCGCAGGCGGTCTTCATCTGCTCGGGGGTGCGCAAAGCCTCAATGAAGAGCGCATCGACCCCACAGGCCAGATATTGCTCGGCTCTTTCCAGGGCGGTCTCAAAACCTTCCACCGCCAGCGCATCGGTGCGCGCCAGAATCAAGGTGTCCGGGTCATGGCGGGCATCCAGGGCCGCCCGCAGCTTGCCGCACATCTCGGACGCCGGCACCATACCTTTGCCGTCGAGATGTCCGCACCGTTTGGGGAAGGTCTGGTCCTCCAGCTGGATCATGGCCGCACCAGCGCGCTCGAAGGCACGTACGGTGCGCTGGGTGTTGAGCGCATTGCCAAAGCCGGTGTCGGCATCAACGATCACCGGCACTTGCACCCGCTCGGTGATGCGCGCCAGCGTGTCGGCCACTTCGGTGGCGGTGGTCAGGCCAATGTCCGAGCGCCCCAGCCGGGTGTAGGCAATCGAGGCGCCCGAAAGATAGAGCGCCTCAAAGCCGGACTGCTCGGCCACCAGGGCGGTCAATGCGTCGTACACCCCGGGGGCCAGCACAGCGCGGGACTGCTGCAGTCTTTGAGCAAGTTTCATGGTGACCCTACTTTCATCCATCAGCCGGTGCGGCCGGAGAGCCGCTTTAACTCTTGGACCATCACGCCTGCAGCCAGCCAGCCTCCTCCCACTGCGCTGAGCAGGCCATTGCCGGCCAGATAGCCATCGGCGCCGCGCCCAGACACTCCGCGGGCAGCACCCCCAGCGGCAAACAAATTGGGCATGGGTCGACCGTCGCTGCGCAGCACCCGAGTCTGCGTGTCGATATCCAATCCTCCCTGGGTGTGGAACAGCGCGCCGGTCACCTTGATCGCGTGGTAGGGCGGCTGCAGGGACCGCTTGAAGCTTCGGCCCCAGGCATCGGTGCGTCCGGGCGCCACCTCGTCAAGCGTGGCCTGCAAGACAGCCGCATCGCATCCGATCAGTTCCGCCAGGCGGTTCACATGGGGCGCGGTGCGCAGCGCGCCGGCCGCCTCGGCATCGCGAAAGTCGGGGAAGCCGCGCAGCAATTCGAGCAAGGGCGCATCAAACACATTCCAGGCCACACCGCCAGGCTGGGCCAGCACATGCACGGCGGCCTCAGAGTACCCGCCCGTCTCGTCGTTGAAACGGCGCCCCTGGGCATTGACCTGCACGCCCCCCTCCATGATGAAGGCCCAGGTCATGAGGGCCCCCTGTGGCGTCACCCAGGAACCGTGTCCCTGGTAGGCGTCCAGGTCGGCCATGCGCAGACCGAGCTGCCGGCCCCAGTGGATGGCCGTACCGTCATTACCCTGATGACCGGCGAAAACCGCCTCGGCCATCTCGGGCAGCAACTCGCGCACCATCTGGGCATTGCCACCAAAGCCGTTGCAGGCCAGCAGCAGCACCTGACAGGCCAGGTGCTCAAGCTGACCATCGGGCCGCCGGTATCCCACCCCGAGCACCCGATCGGTGTCATCGACCCACAGCTCCGTCACCAGCGCCTCGGTCAGAACATCCACGCCCTGCGCACCAGCCAACTGCTCCAGCCGGGTCATGAAGGTCGCGCCAGTCTTCTCAGGCATGGTGTGCATGCGACGTACGCTATGACCGGGGTAGAGAAAACCGTCGACGATCTCAAACGGCAGACCTTTGTGCTCCAGCAGGTCAATCGCCTCGGTCACGGCCTGCACGTAGGCTTGCACCAGGGGGCGCGGGGCCTGTCCATGGGCCTTGTTCATGACATCGTCGATGAGGCGCTCGTGCGAATCGGCGATGCCCAGCGACTTTTGTAGCCGTGTCTGCGCCGCAGGAATGAAGCCCGACGAAAGGGCTGTCGATCCAGTGGCCACGGCATCGCGCTCAAGAACCACGCAGTCGATGCCGGCCTGACGCAAGCCCACGGCGGCGGTCAGCCCACAGGAACCGCCGCCAACAATGACCGCCGGCACGCCCCAGGTGCCCTCAGGCATGGCCTGGGCACGCACAACGCAAGGGATCGAGGGCTGGCTCATGCGGTCTCCCGTTTGCGCTGCAAATGTTTCTTCAGTTGGGGCAACAGCCCCCCGGCCCGCACCATGTCCAGCAGAAAGTCGGGGATCGGATCACAGGGCAGGCGCTCTCCGTCCGCGCGAACGACGGCCCGGCCGGGCAGGTCCAGGGTAATTGCCTCGCCCTCCTGCAGACGCTCGGCCTGCGAGCAAGTCAGCAGGAGGAGGCCCAAGTTGAAGGCATTGCGAAAATACAAACCGCTGTAAGAAGGCGCAATGACCGCCTGGACGCCCAATTGCACCAGGGCGCCGGCTGCCTGTTCGCGCGAGGAGCCGATGCCGAAGTTGGGGCCTGCCGCGATCACATCGCCGGCTCGCACACCGCTTGCAAAATCAGGGCGTACCCCTTCAAGGCAATGGGCCGCAATATCGGCCAACCCGAGCTTCATGTAAGCGCCCGGCGCAAGCTGATCGGTATCGATATCGCCCCCGAGCTTCCAAACCTTGTGCGGGCCACTCATGCCAGCACCTCCCGAGGATCGGTGATGCGACCGCGCAGGGCCGATGCAGCCACGGTGTAGGGCGAGGCCAGATACACCTGCGCGGAAGCCGAACCCATGCGCCCCTTGAAATTGCGCGCCGTGGTGGCGATCACCCGGGCGCCATCGGGAATGGTGCCGCCATAGCCCGAGCAGGCACCACAGGCGGTGGGCAGGACCTCGGCACCCGATCCGCGCAAAGCGGCCATCACCCCTTCGCTTTCGGCCTGCGCCTGGTCCTGCAAACTGGCCGGCGCCACCATCAGGCGCACACCCGCCGGCAGCCGCTGGCCTCGCAGCACATGGGCCGCAGCACGCAGGTCATCCAGTTTGGCACCGGTGCAGGCACCGACATAAGCCACCTCAATGTCGGTGTCGCCGAATTCAGTCACCGGCCGGGTATTGGCCGGGCTGTGCGGCGCCGCCACCTGGGGGGCAAGGGCGGCCGCATCAAAGTCGTAAGTGATCGCATCGGCGTCGGCATCGGTGTGCCATCCCTCAAGCTGTGCATCGGTCACCCCAACGCCGGACAGCCATTGCCGGGTGACCTCGTCGGGGGCGATCAGTCCCACCTGCGAGCCCAACTCGGCGCTCATATTGGAGAGCGTCATGCGCTCCTGCATGGAGAGGGCCCGCACCGCGTCACCGCAGAATTCGACCGCCTGGTACTGCCCGCCATTCATGCCAAAGCGGCCGATCATGTGCAGCATCATGTCCTTGGCGCTCACGCCGGGGGCCAGTTTGCCCTGCCAGTGCATGCGGTAAGTGCGCGGCACCTGAACCCAGATCTGTCCTGTGACCACCACCCCCAGCATCTCGGTACTGCCAATGCCAAACATGTAAGTTCCAAAGGCCCCCCCAGTGGGCGAATGCGAGTCGCCGCCCACACAAAACAGCCCAGGCTTGAGGTGTCCCTTTTGCGGCAGCACGACATGGCAGATGCCCTGGCTGTCATAGACATAGGGCAATTGCTGATCAGCCGCCCACTGGCGGGCAATGCGCACGATCCGTCGCGAGTCCTCATCCTGCTCCGGTACGTAGTGATCCATCACCAGAACGACGCGCGACTTGTCCCAGACCTGGGCGCCCAGTTCCTCCAGCATGGGCTTGAGACGACGCGGGCCGGAAGAGTCGTGGAACATGGCCAGATCCACCCGGCAATTGACAATTTCACCCACCGACACCGAGGCCCGCCCTGCCGCTTTGGCAATGAGTTTCTGCGCCAGCGTCTGTGCCGGCTTCTTCGGATCAGTCACTTCGCCCCCTCCAGAAGATCAACACGGACTTCAAGCAACACCTTCCTGCTCCTTTACGGTTATGCGCGCATCGACACCGCCGATGCGCGAAACCTCCATTTGATACTCATAGCGGTCGGGGCGATACAGACCTTCGAGCCATTGCACCGGCCGATCCTGCAAATCGAAGACCCGGCGACGCACCCACAGCAAGGCGGTGCCAATGGCGACGCCCAGCTCCTGCGCCACCACTGCATCGGCCTGACGCGCCGAGATGGTCTGCTGCGCACGCCCGAGGGCCACACCCGCCTCTTCAAGCAACTGCAGCATCGGCTTGCTGATCAGATCGCGTCGGCTGATGGCCAGGGCCAGATCATTCGGCACATATGTCGTGATGTAAGACAGCGGACCCTCGCGCGAACTGCGCCGCCTGACTGCCTTGCGAACCTCGCTACCCAAAGGAATACCCAGAGCCAAAGCCACTGACTCGGAAGCGGCCAGCGCGCGCCATTCAAGCACCTTGACGGTGGTGGCACGACTGGCGCTGACAATGTTTTCCATCAGCCCGGCCAGGCGGGTGGGCTGGGCCTGCACCGTGGCGCCGGGCGAGGCCAGGGCGCGACCTTGGGCCGTGGGAAAGGTACCCCGCCCGGCCACCCGGACGATCAGCCCTTCGGCCACCAGTTGTTCCATCGCGTGACGCACTGTCACCCGGCCGACCCCAAACTGGCGGGCCAGCTCCGTCTCGGCCGGGATGCCCTGCGCGAACAGGCCCTCCTGCAACTGCTCGCGCAGCACCAGATAGATCTGGTGGTACTTGGTCAAGGGCAGCCGAGCGGTCATGCCACCGCCTCCTGAGCCAGCCAATCCTCCACGCCGATCCGGAAAACCTCTCGGGGATCTACCCCCTCGAGCAGGTGATAGAGCACAAAGCGGTAGCTCTGCCCCGCCTGTATTTCGCTGGGCGTAAAGGCAAAGGCTAAATTGCCCCCGGTGGTCAGCCGCCCCGGATAGCCCAGATGCAGCAGGTTTTGCTTGAACACCGAGGCCGCGGCGCTGGCCTGCTGCCCCTCCTGCGCCAGAAACTCCAGCACCAGACCGACTTCATGGGTGCTGCACTGCGACTCGTCCAGAGGTCGTACCGCGCCTTGCCCGTAAACGTGAAACACCACACGCCAGGGGCCGGGGACCAGCTGACGCACCCGCTGCTCGACCTCGCTCAAGGCGATCTGCAGGCGGCCGATCAGGGTGGGGTCGGCCACACCGGCCAGCAACACCACCCGCGCGCCGACACAGGCGGCCCCTTCGACCTTGAGCGTCGGACGCGAGCGCGGCCGATAGCGTGCACCCCAGACGCGGGTTCTCCGTTCATCAATGCTCTGGTAGCGGGCCGACCGCAAGTCCAGGGTGCCCTCGGGCTCCTCGACACTCCAGGGGTCAGCCTGCTCGTACAAGGCATGGGCCGCCACCGAAGACGCTGTAGCCCGCAAGGCCGGGTTCATGCTCTCGAGAATGAAATCTTCGGTGCCCAGTTCGGCCAGCATCGCATCGCGCCCGCCCGGCTCGCAGCACAAAGAGGTGCATTCGATGATCTTGGCCATGTGCAAGGCCAACGCCGGGTCATACCCCAGCATCTGGGGTAGGGCCGCAAAAATAGCGGTGTCGCAGGCACGTCCGGCCACCAGCACATCGGGCAAGGTGCGCAGCGCCTCCTCAAAGGTGCTGCAGCCGCACTGAGCCACTTGATGGCCACAGTCACGCAGCTGCGACAGATCGGGGATCGGCAGGTCCAGGCTGGCAGCCACCGGCTCCAGGGGTTTGAGTCGTCCCTCCTGCACGGCCCGTTCCAAGACAGACACCGGCAGATCGCTGGACACCGTGGCCACCCGTATCGACCAGCCCCGGTCTTCAGTCACCTGTCGCAACACATCCAAGGTCGCCCGCAGATGCGGGGCTGCGCCGGCGGTTCCGGCGCTGCCGATGATCAGTGGTATGTCCAGCGAACGGGCGGCCTCCAGCACCAGTTCCAGATCGCGCCGAACCATGGCCGGCTGCGCGGCCATCTGTCCGGAGCCCAGATAAAAAGGTCCGGGATCAATGGATCCCATGTCGCAACCAATGAAGTGCGGCCTGCGCTCCACGCCGCGCTTGAGAGATGCCTGAGGAATGCCAAAGCCCAATTGACCTGAGGCTGACAACACGCGCAGTCGCTCCGACCCCGGCCGATGCGACTGCAGCAGGCGCGCCACCGCACTCATACCCTCAACTCCAGCAGAGGCCCGTGCTGCTGGGCGCCATAGACATCGCCGTCGCCAGGATCACCCGCACACAGGCGCCTGGGCAAGGTGAGCTTGATGGCCAGCAGGTCTTCCAGATCAAAGCGGAGAATCTGCGCGGGATTCACCCCGTAGAGGGCGGCCACCGAAGACTGCGCCAACGCTTGGCTGTCGCGGGCCCGCTCGAAAGATGGCCGGTCTGCAAAGAACAGATCCACGGTCAGGCAAAGCGGCCCCGCATTTTTACTGCGGATCACGCGGGCCACTTGGGACAGGGGTAAGCTGCTCATGGCATCACCGCACGGTAAAACCACCGTCGGCACACAAGACCTGCCCGGTGATGAAGGAGGCTCGAGATGACAACAGAAAACTGACCACCTCGCCGATTTCATCGGGCTGGCCCAGACGGGCCATGGGTATGGTGGCCTCCATTGCAGCCAGCGCCGCAGGATCGGCCAGCACTGGGGCCACCATCGGTGTAGCTACTGGACCGGGGCCGACCGCATTGATGCGCACCCGCTCGGCCGCCCACTCCAGCGCCAGGGAACGCACCATGCCATTGAGCCCTGCCTTGGAAGCAGCATAGGCCGCACCCCGCGCATGCCCCACCAGACCGATCTGACTGCTGATCACCACCACGCTGGCGTCGGGCAAGGCCTGGGTACGCATGCAGGCGATGGCGGCCCGCGCCAGGATGAAGGTCGAGTCGAGATTGAGGGCCAGCGTCTGCCGCCACTCCTCCAAGCTGGTGTCGTCCGAGCGCTTCTTGAAGAAGATACCGGCACAGCACGCCAGCGCATCGAGCCCGCCCAGCTCAGCCCGGGCCCGGGACGGCAGTTCAGCACAAGCCTGATCGTCCAGCAAATCCTGCACAAAAACCCGGGCCGAGGGCAAGGCCTCTAGCAGGGCATGCCGCTGGGCCTGCGTCTGCACCACACCGGCAACAACAGCGCCATGCCGAACGAGGGCACAGGCAGTGGCCAGACCAATACCCGAGCCCGCGCCCGTGACCAGTGCGCGTCTTCCGGCCAGTTCGGGGACGCCAGGCTTCATGGCTCAAAGTCCCAGGTAGTTCTTGCGCAATTGGGGATCGCGAGCCAGATCGTCTGAATTACCCTGCATGGCAATCACACCGTTTTCGATGATGTAAGCCCGATGCGCAATGGCCAGCGTCTGCACCGCGTTTTGCTCCATCAGAAGAACCGGCAGACCGTCGCGATTGATACGCTGGATCAACTCGAACATCTGCTCGACCAGCAAGGGCGACAGGCCCAATGAGGGCTCGTCCATGATGAGCAGGGTCGGCTCGGACATCAGCCCCCGGCCGATCGCCAGCATCTGCTGTTCGCCGCCGGAAAGCGTGCCGGCCAGCTGCCCAAAACGCTCGCGCAGACGCGGAAAAATGTCGACCACCTTCTCGATGTTTTGCACCCGCCGCTCGCGTCCGCGCACCAGGCTGCCCAATTCCAGGTTCTCCCGCACACTGAGGTTGGGGAAGATGCGCCTGCCCTCGGGCACATGAATCAGGCCGCGCTTGACCACCTCGCTGGACGACAGGCCGGAGATTTCCTCGCCCTGGAAACGGATCGAACCGCCGAACGGCGTGTACAAGGCCGAGATGTTGTTGTTCAGCGTGGACTTGCCCACGCCATTGCTACCCAGGACAGCCACGATCTCGCCGGCAGCCACATCCAGGTCGATGCCGCGAAGGATTTCAACGCTACCGTAACCGGCGCGCAGCTGACGAATCTCAAGCATGCGTACCTCCCGACGACACCACACCGGCCATCTGATCGGCTGCGCCCCGACCCAGATAGGCTTCCACCACATCGCGGTTGCTCACGATATCGCGGGGCGCCCCCTCGGCAATGATCTTTCCGTAGGACAGAACGTAAATATGCTCCGACAGACTCATCACGGCATGCATGACATGCTCGATCAGCAGGATGGTCACGCCGCTGTCGCGAATCTGCCGCACGATGGCGATGATCTCCAGAATCTCCTGAGGATTGAGCCCGGCCATGACCTCATCGAGCAGCAGCAGCTTGGGCTCGGTGGCCAGCGTACGCGCCAACTCCAGCCGCTTGCGGCCGGCCACCGTCAGCTCAGCCGCGGGCTGATCGAGCATGGAGGCAGGCATCCCCACCCGCTCGGCCACGGTACGCGCATGCGCCAGCGCATCGGCGCGCCGGGCATACAGCTGATGCGAGCCCACGGCAATGTTCTCAAGTACGGTCAGCTTGGCAAAAGGTTGGGTGATTTGAAACGTGCGTACCATGCCCCGGCGCGAAATATCATGCACCTGCAGGCCGGTGATGTCCTGGCCGAGAAATTCGACCCGACCCTGGTTGATCGGCAAGAAGCCCGCAATGCAGGCGAACAAAGTGGTCTTGCCAGCCCCGTTGGGCCCGATCAGGGCCACGATGCGCCCCTGATCGACCTGCAGGGAGGCGTTGTCCACCGCCCGCAGGCCACCGAAGATCTTGGTGAGGTTTGAAACCCTGAGCATCACGCGCCTCCCGACCGGCCGGAGCGCCGCTTGAACAGATCAATCAAACCGTTGGGCAGGTAGGCAATGATCACCACCAACAGGGCGCCATAAAGGACCAGCGACAGACCCTGAATCGTGAACCAGGCGCGGGTGACTTCGCTGACCGCCGCCAACAGCACGGCGCCGATCAAAGGCCCATACACCGTACCGGCCCCCCCAATCATGCTGACCAGCAGCATCTCGACCGACTTGTCCACGCCGAAGGCGATCATCGGATCAATGTAGAGGAAGTATTGCGCGAAGAAGCAGCCCCCCACGCCTGCGATAGCCCCCGAGATCATCATGATCTTGGTCTTCTCGGCGAAGGTGTTGATACCCAGGGCGCGCGCCGAGTCCTCGTTCTCGCGAATGGCGGCCAACCGCGCGCCGAAGCGGGAAGCCTTGAGCCAAAGCGCCAGCGCAACCGAGATCACGGTCAAAGCCAGAATGATGTAGTAGAAAACACGGCGATCGCCAAACTGGAAATTGGCCGCGGTCTGCTTCATGGGGATCAGCATGCCCAGGCCGCCACCGGTGATCTCTACCGAGTTGGCGATGATGCGAAACACCTCGGAAAACGCCAGTGTGATCAGCGCGAAATACGAGCCCTTCAGGCCCGCGCGAAACGACAGGACCGCAATCAGCCAGCCAGCGGCTGCACCAGCCAGCGCAGAAACCGGCAATCCCATCCAGGGGTTCCATCCGAAGCGCATCTGCACAATGGTTGAGGCGTAGGCGCCCACGCCAAAGAAGGCCACGTGGCCGAAAGACAATTGACCCGCGAATCCGCCGGCAATGTTCCACGACTGCCCGATGAAGGCGTAGAACAAAGCCAGCACCGCAAAATTGACCATGAAAGGCGAACTGAAGACCAGCGGAAACACCAATGCCAGCAGCAGGATCAAACCGTGCACTGCCCACGAGGAACGAGCCGGTGTCATCGCTTGTCTCCAAACAGCCCCGAAGGACGAAACAGCAGGATCAGGATGAAGATCAGCGAAATGCCGATCTGACCAAGACTCTCGCCGAGAAAAAGGCCCCCGAAGGACTCGGTCAAGCCGACGATCAGGCCGCCGATCACCGCCCCCAGAAAGCTGCCCATGCCACCGAGCACCACCACCGTAAAGGCCACGATCACAAACACATGGCCGCTGGAGGGCGAGACATAGAAAATCGGCATCAAAAGACAAGCCGCCGCGCCCAGCGTGGCCAGGCCGATGCCAAAGGACACCGCAAAAATGCGGTCCACATCAATACCCACCAGCCGGGCGCCCATGCGCTCCTTGGCCACCGCACGAATCGCCTTGCCGGTATCCGTGCGGGTGATGAACAGCCCCAGCAGGCCGCACAACACCATGGCAGCAACAAAAGATACCACCTTGGGCACACCCAGCAGCAGCGGACCCAGTTCGATCATCTTGTCGCTGTAGGCCAGAGAAATCGTTCTCGAATCACCCTTGAAGAACATCAGGGCCAGGTTCTCGATCAGGATAGACAGCCCCAATGTAATGAGCAAGATATTTTCATCACGCCCCAGGGAAAGCTTGCCGATCATGTGTCGGTAGAGCAAATAGCCCAGGCCATACATGCCGGGCACCATGACCAGCAAGGCCAGGTAGGGGTCGACTCCGGCCTTGGTCAGCAAGAAATAGACGCCAAACATGGCCAGCATCAGCATGCTGCCATGCGCAAAATTGATGATGTGCAGCACGCCATAGATCAGCGTCAGTCCAGACGCGACCAAGGTGTAGATGCCGCCCATCAGCAGTCCATTAATGGCCGCCGCCAGCAAAATGTAGGGGTCCACGGGTCTTCCTGATTTGGGCACTCAAAGGCGCTGCTGGAACCTTGGCCTCTGACGGGCCAAGGACCTTTCGGGCTGCAAGCGCAAGCGCTTGCAGCCGCCTTCTCACCCGATGGGTGTGATCAGCTGAACTTCGGCTTGGGGAAGACGGGCTTGGCTGCCGCGAATTCGTTGGGCCAGACCACATCGATGTCGGTGCGCGTGGCTTGCAGCAACACAGCCTTGCCGCCCTGGTTTTGACCGTTGACGAACTTGGTGGCGCCGTAGGGCATGAAGTGATCGGCCCAGGTACTTGCCTCCAGAGCGGCGATGACCTTCTCTTTGTCGGCGGTACCGGCCCGCTGCACGGCGTCGGCGTAGCACTTGACCGAGTTGTAGCCGCAGTAGACCTCGAAGGTAAACAGGGCGCCGCGATCGGCCGCGCGCTTGCGCAGGTCAGCTGCTCTGGGGTTGCGGGGATTGAACCAGTGGTTGAAGTCCATCATGTGCTGGGCCACCTCGGGCTGCTCCT
>CAZATV010000008.1:0-57530 GCA_964488145.1 uncultured Polaromonas sp. | reverse complement strand
CGTTGTAGTCGACCACGCGCTTGACAGGTACCAAAACCTTCATGGGTTCTCCAGGGATGAATGAATCAGGGGTCCAGTTGACCGTTTGCAGGCCAGGAACCTAATTGACGTTACGTCAATTGCGGCATTCTAAGCGGCTTGGCCTGATCGGCTGTCTCCGGGGCGAAATCGGCCAGTGCGACACCGGATATCCGAGGGACCAAAAAAGCACGGTCGTTCTTTTCGGATGCTAACCGAGGATTCAGGCAGCGTCAAGGCGCCGGCCGCTGAGCAAGCTCACCGAGGCCCCGCAAGGGGCCCTAGCGCGGGGGGGGCAGGCTGGCTGTAGACCACCCGCTGGGGATAGGGAATCGAAATTCCGTGGGCGCGCAGTGAACGCAGAATTTCCAAATTCACAGCCGACCTGAGATTGCCCTGCCCGTTTTCCGGGTCAACGATCCAGTACCAGAGGGTAAATTCCAGACCATCGGGTCCGAACTGGCTCAGCTGTGCATCCGGTGCGGGATCGTCCAGCACCCGAGGCTGTGCCCGCGCGGCTGCCTTGAGCAATTGCATGACCTGTTCGACATTGCTGTCATAGCCCACAGTGATAACGGTGGACTGCGAGACCTTGGGATCGGTCAGGGAGAGATTTTCGATCCGGTTGCTGATGAACATTTCGTTGGGCACCACCGATTCACGACCCGAAAGGGCCCGCACGATGGTGTACCGCGCGTTAATGTCAGTGATACGGCCTTCGAAGTTGTCAATTCGCACGTTGTCGCCAATGCGCACGCTGCGTTCGGCCAGCATCACAAAACCGCTCACGTAGCTGGCTGCAAGCTTCTGCAGACCGAGGCCAACGCCGACGCCAATGGCCCCACCGAGCACCGACAGGGCAGTCAGGTCTATGCCCACTGCACTCAAGCTGAGGATGAGGCCGACGGCCACCAGCAGGGCCCGCACCACATTGCTGACTGCCTTGCGCAGTGACAAGTCGCTGCCCGAGGCCGATCGCAGCAAGCGGTCCTCGATGGCTGAGGACACCCAAAGAGACACAATCAAAACCGCTGCGGCAGTCAGGGCCCCGCCCAACACATCGAGCGCGGTGAGTTTGGACCCGCCCACCCGCCAGACGATGCTGTCGAGCTCGCTCAGCAGCATGGGCAGGAGCCCGGTGATCCAAAGCACGACCGCCAGCCAGGCCAGCCAGGAGATGGAGCGCTCCAGAACGCGGACCAACGGCGCCTGCTTGAAGGCCGCCTGCAGCACCTTGACCCCCACCCGGATGATGGCCAGGGATAAAAGGACCGGTAGCGCCAGAGCCACCCAAAACAGCGGAACACCCGCGATCTTCAGGCCAGCATGAACGGCGTAGATCGAAAGCAGCAAGACCAGGGGGAACAAGGCGCCGTCGTACTCGCGTCGCCCGAACAGGACCGATGAGTCGGACACCTGCGGCAAGGCCCGCCTAACCCCTCGCACCATGGCCCAGGCCAACAACAGACAGCCCAGCAGCAGGCTCAATTCGATCAGCGCCGAGACATGCGTCATCCCGGCCCAGGCCTGTTCAAGCTTGACCCCACGCAAAGTTTCAAGAGGGCTTGCCGTGCCCACGACCGACATATTGAAAACTCCCTGAACAGTCAAAGATCAGCCAAAACCCGCACATGCGCCTCAACGCTACGGGCCAGCGCATCGAGATGGTAGCCGCCCTCCAGACTCGAGACGAGGCGGCCCTGGGCGTGGCGTTGCGCCAGGTCCTTCAGACATCGGGTGATCCACGTGTAA
Source organism: uncultured Polaromonas sp. (assembly GCA_964488145.1). GTDB lineage: Bacteria > Pseudomonadota > Gammaproteobacteria > Burkholderiales > Burkholderiaceae_C > Polaromonas. The sequence goes on along the minus strand of CAZATV010000008.1, from coordinate 55,760 downwards.
TCCGCCTCAACCAGACTGAGTTGCCCGAGCCCGTCCTTGCGGTGTGCATCAAACCCCGCACTGACCAGAATCAACTGCGGCTTGAAGGCATCGATTCGGGGCACCCAGTGCTCTTCAATCAACTGACGAATCCGGGCGCCCTCGGTGTAGGGCGGAACAGGCAGGTTGAGGAGATTGCCGGCGCCCGCTTCGGTGCCGCTGTAGGGGTAGAGCGGATGCTGAAAGAAACTGACCATCAGGATGCGATCGTCCCCCGCGACGATGTCCTGGGTTCCATTGCCGTGGTGCACATCAAAGTCAACAATCAGCACACGCTCCAGGCCCCTGCGGTTCAAAGCGTGCAAGGCGGCGATAGCCACATGGTTGAACAGACAAAAGCCCATGGCCTGCGACCGGGTGGCATGGTGCCCAGGCGGCCGGACTGCGCAAAACGCGTTATCCATTTCACCATCGAGGACGGCGTCCGTGGCAGCCACCACAGCGCCGGTGGCCCGCAGGGCAGCGGCCCAGCTGTGCGCGTTCACACGGGTATCCGGATCCAGCACCGAGTACCCCTGACCCTCGATCTGCTTGGAGAGCTCGCGCACCTGAGCGATCAGCAGGCCATCGTGCGCCATCGCCAGATCGGCCAGGTCAGCCTCGGGGGCTTGCCGACGCAGCAAATGATCGGCCAGGCCGGTGATCAGCAAGCGATCCTCAATGGCATCTAGGCGCTCGGGGCATTCGGGATGGTCCTCGCCCATCTCGTGTTGGCGGCACAGGCTGTGAGAAAAAAATCCAGTGGACATGGGCTGAAATGACCGATTGCTTTAAGGACGCGCAGCTGAGGATGGGTTATGGTGCGGGCTTCGGAGTCTGACGACCTGCCATGCCCACTGTCCTGATACTTTATTCGTACGAGGTTAACACGCAGCGCACCCTCAACCGGATCCCTTCAATCCCACCCAGCTCTGGACCAGGGGCGGTCGGGAGCGAAGGGCGCGAAGGAAAACCGGCCCTGGGGCCAGCCCGCGCACTGTTCTGCGCGGCTGTTGTGGCTGCCTTGGGCCTGCTCTTGCCGCAGGCGCACGGGCAGAACGCCAGCCAGGAGCGCTCGGGCAAGAGCGCCGCACAGGCGCGACCAGGGGAGCCGGGCCCCAAACCCATGGCCCGCCCGCGGGCCCAACCCAAGGATGAGCCGAAAGCCAAGAAGGCCAAAACCAGCGCCAAGTCCGCCCCCACAGTCCTGGTGGGCAGCGGCCCGACTTATGCCGAGCAGCCCCAAGCCCTGGCGTTTGCCGAACAGGTGGCCCGCGAGCGGGAGCTACCGGCCCAATGGGTGCGCCAAGTGCTGGCCCAAGCGCGGCAGTCGCCGACCGTCATCTCGTTGATGCGTCCCCCCTCCTCGCCCTTTGTCAAAAATTGGCGTGTTTACCGCAGCCGCTTTCTCGATGAGATTCGCATCAACGCCGGCCTTCGCTTCTGGCGCGCCCATGAGGAACCATTGCGCCGCGCTGAAACGCTCTACGGCGTGCCCGCCGAGATCGTGGTGGGCATCATCGGTGTGGAAACACTCTACGGCCGACACATGGGGCAGTTCCGGGTGATCGATGCACTGAGCACCCTGGCCTTTGATTTTCCGGCCCAGCATCCCCGCGCGGCCGAGCGCAGCGCATACTTCCGCAAGGAACTTGAGCATTTCCTGGCCGCCCATTACCGGGCAAAGACCGATCCGCTCGAAAGCCTGGGCAGCTATGCCGGCGCCACTGGTCTGCCGCAATTCATGCCTTCCTCGATCGCCCATTTCGCAGTCGATTTTGATGGCGACGGAAGGATTGATCTTCGCAGTAGCACCAGCGATGTAATCGGCTCGGTGGCCCACTATCTCAAGGCCTTCAACTGGAGGCCAGGCATGCCCACCCACTATCCGGTGCAGCTCAAGCCCGATGCAGACCTCTCGGCCTTGCTGGCGCCAGACATCCTGCCCACCTTCAGTGCCCAAGCCTTCCAGGACAAGGGAGCCATGCTCACAGAGCCGGCTGCCTCGCACAGCGGCCCGCTGGCGCTGATTGAACTGCTCAACGGCACGGACGCCCCGAGCTTCGTGGCCGGCACCGAGAACTTTTATGTGATCACCCGCTACAACTGGAGCAGCTACTACGCGATGGCGGTGATCGAGCTGGGCCAGGAGATTGCTGCGCGCCGCGGCAAGCCGGCCCCCTAACCCCCTCTTGTTTCAGATCACACGGCGGCAAACAGCTCCTCATCATGGCACGGCGCGACCTGACCACCGGCTCCATCCCCAACCATTTCCGGGCCCTTGCGTTGCCCACAGCCATCGGGATGGTGTTCACCACCCTCTACAACGTGGTCGATGTCTACTACGCGGGGATGCTGGGCACCGAGGCGCAAGCGGGTCTGGCCATTTCCTTCACCGTCTTTTTCATCCTGTTCGTGGCGATCGGCGTTGGCTTGTCCAGTGCGATGGGCGCCTTGGTGGGTCATGCCCTGGGCCAACGGTCGGGGCAAGAAGGCCTGATCGCCGCGCAGGGCATCACCTTCGGGCTTGGCGCCTCGGTTGTTGCGATGGCGATCGGCTGGTTTGCTGCGCCGTGGCTGATCACGCTGGTGTCCGAGCCGGGTGCCTATCGGGACGCAGCCAACCAGTATCTGCGCGTCCTGATGCTCGGCGCGCCAGCCTTCATCATTGCCTATGGAGCCAATGGCATCCTGACGGCGCAGGGCGATACCAAGTCCATGCAATACGCCAACATAGCCGCCTTCTTCGCCAATCTAGTCCTCAACCCGCTGTTCATCTTCGGGCTTGGGCCGATCGATGGGATTGGCTTTGACGGCATCGCGCTGTCCACCGTGGTGTCCCAAACAGGGGTGATGGCCTATGTCCTGCGGCGCGCCCTGCGCTCCGAGGCGATGGCCGGCCCCCGCCGCTTTGCGCCCGAGGCGGCGGTGATGCGTCAGATCGTCGGTCAGGCCATGCCCGCCAGCTTCTCCATGGTGGTCATGATGATGGCCGGCTTCGTGATCCAGTTCTTTCTAAAGGGCTTTGGGGGCGAGGCGGTGGCCGCTTATGGCATTGCCCTGCGGATCGAACAGTTGATCCTGCTGCCCGCCTTCGGTCTGACCGGGGCGCTGCTTCCGATCGCAGCGCAGAACTACGGAGCGGGCAATTACGACCGAGTGCGCGAGGCCACGATGTTTTGCTTCAAGGCGGGCGTGGCGCTGATGCTGACAGGCTCCTGCGTCCTCTGGTTCGCAGCGGGTCCTGCGATGGCAATCTTCACCAGCGATGCGCGGGTGATCGAGATCGGCAAAAGCTATCTGCACGTCGACGGGTTCATCCTGCCCGTCTATGTCACCTTGTTTGCGATCACCTCCCTGTTGCAGGCCTTGAAAAAACCCATCTACACGCTTTGGATCGGGATTTACCGACAGGGAATCGGCGTTGCGCTTTTCTCATGGATCTACGTCCAAATCTTTGATCTTGGCTATCTCGGCATCTGGATCGGCATTGCGACAGCAGTGACAACCGGGCTGATGCTCTCACTGGCGCTGACGGAACGTCTGGCGCGCGACCGGATCGGTGGACTGTTTTCCCGCGTATCGCCCGCAAAGGCTGACCAGCTCAGAGGTCAGCGCAAATCGCATTGAAGGGCCAGCGGCAGCCTTCGCTGCCCCGCGCTGAGGCCCCGAAGGCTTCCACCGTTGAGCGCAGCCCGATGCGAGAACGAAGGAACCCGGCTCGAAAGTCCCTGTCCAGGAGACTGCCCGCCGAAAGCGCCGGAGTGAGCAGCGACCGGGGACTTTCGGTCGGTCTATTGAAGGTCAGCGCCTGCAATCGGCCGGCTTTCGCTGGCGATCGTCTGAGAGACCGAGGCAGGCGGCGTGAGCCCTCGGTCAGGGCCGCGCAGCCCTGTGGAAGCTGGTGTCAATGTAGCTTTCAACCGGCTGCATCTTTTTCTGCGGCTTGCCGTACTTCTCGCGCAATTGCACCGCCGTCCTCACGCCCTCGACGCTGATGGAGGCATCGCGGGTGAATCCGTTCTTCGGATCGAGCAAGATGGCGTAGCTGGTCTCAGCGCTTTGACGCGTCGCGCCATTGACGTTCTTGATGAAAATCTCGAGCGCCGCTTCTTTGTTCTTAGGGTCGTAGAGCCAGTCCAGAGCGCTGCGATAGCCGCGGATGTAGCCGATCAAGGTGTTGCGGTTGTTGTCGGCCCAGGTCTTGCGCACGCCAGCGACCAAGCCCTGATAACTGCCCAGTGCGGCGGACGCATCGGCCAATACGTTGATGCCCTTTTCCTTGGCCAGCACCTCAAAAGGCGAGATCAGCATGGTGGCCGAGTGTTTGCCCGCGATCAGATCGTTATACCGGCTGAGCACACCACCGGCGGATACGGTCTTGTAGTCGCGGTCGAGTACCAAGCCGTTGCGCTCAAGAACCTCCAACAGCACAAAGGCATACCCAGTGGTCAGAGCGTCCACTGACAAAGTGGTACCGCGCAAGTCGGCAAAAGTCTTGATGTTGGGCTGGGCGCCCACGCGCAGAAAGCCGTTGTCGGCGCCCATCACCGCGATCAGGTTGGCGCCGTCGATGGGCACCGCGCCCTGACCTTCACGATAGGCCAGCAAGTTGTCAACCGCGGTCATCGCGATTTCAAACTGGCCATTGATCAGTCCGGTGAGCTGCTCACGCGAGTTGGGGGTGTTGATGGTCTTGATCTCCACCCCGTTCCTGGCAAAGAAACCTCGCTCCTGGCCCACCCAGATCGGCCAGTTGAAGCCACCGGGGAAGATATTGACCCTGATTTCCTGCTTGGGCGCGTTGGCGGCAGGGGCAGATGGCATGCTGCTGCAGGCGGCCAGAAAGCCGGCAGAAGCCACAGTCAATAGGGTGAGGAGTCTTTTCATGAACGGTCCTTGCGGTGATGGCATGAACAAAGAGGATCCGAATCGGCTGCCAGAGGCCATCCCCGGATCGCGATAGCCCACCTGACCAGGCGGGCGGCGACCCCAAGAATTACAGCAAGCCTGACCGCGCACAAGAGGGAGACCGAGCAGATGCATCCCCGCAGACTGAAAAACAGATTTTCAGCGGACGGATCAAGCCCGGCGGCATCACCTGCTCAGGCCGGAACCAGAAACTCCCGGCTGATGTGGGCGCCAATCTCATTGACCCGGTCGAGAAACTGGGTCAGGAAGGCGTGCAGGCCGGTGGCCAGAATCTCATCGATCCGCGCAAACTGAAGGTCGGCCCGCAATTTGCCGGCGCGGCGCCGGCTTTCGCTGGCAGGGTCTGCGGCAACGCTGTCCAGATTGACGATCACCTCGCGCAGGCATCCGTGCAGGGATCGGGGCATATCGGCGCGCAGGATCAGCAATTCAGCCACGCGCTCGGGCTTGATCACGTCCCGGTAGACCTTGCGGTAGACCTCAAAGGCCGAGACGCTGCGCAGAATCGAACTCCAGTGATAGAAGTCAAGTTCCTGATCCTTCTCGGTGCCCTGGCCATAAAAATCGGTCTCCACCGCATGGAACTTGACGTCGATCAGCCGCGCGGTGTTGTCGGCCCGCTCCAGGAAGGTGCCCATGCGCAAAAAGTTGAGCGCCTCATCCTGCAGCATGGTGCCCAAAGTCACACCTCGCGAAAGATGCGAGCGGAACTTGACCCATTCAAAAAAAGACGCAGGATCGCGCTCCAAGCTGCCCTGCCGCAGCATGCGCACCAGTTCCAGATAGGTCTGGTTTTGCGTCTCCCAGACCTCGGTGGTGAGCGATCCCCGCACAGCGCGGGCGTTCTCCCGGGCCGCACGCAGGCAGGAGATGATACTCGAGGGGTTGTTGTCGTCGCGAACCATGAAGTCCATGACCGACCGCGGATTCAGACTGCTGCCGTACTTGTCCGCATAGGCTTGCTTGAGCTCGCTGATGGACAACATACCCTGCCATCCGGCCTGGGTGGCGGCGCTCGACTGCGGCAACAGCGAGGTCTGGTAATTGACGTCGAGCATGCGGGCGGTGTTCTCGGCCCGCTCGGTGTAGCGGGACATCCAGAACAGGTGGTCAGCGGTGCGGGAGAGCATGGCGTTCCTTGGGGGGAAAAGAGGACTGGAGGCGAGCCGATCAAACTCGGCCGCCCGTCCGGGACTGCATCGACTGCGATAAGGTCGCCGAGGGCGCCTCGCGCAGGCCAGTGGCGCTCTCGGACTCGAGGATCCAGGTGTCCTTGGTGCCACCGCCCTGCGAAGAATTGACCACCAGCGAGCCCTCCTTGAGGGCCACCCGAGTCAGCCCGCCAGGCACCATCTGGACCTGCTTGCCGCTCAGCACAAAAGGCCGCAGATCAATGTGCCTAGGGGCAATGCCGCGCTCAACATAGGTGGGGCAGGTCGACAGACTCAGGGTGGGCTGGGCAATGTAGCCGGCCGGGTTGGTCAGCAGAACCTTCCGAAACTGCTCAATCTCGGCGGTGGTGGCGGCCGGTCCGACCAGCATGCCGTAACCGCCGGCGCCATGCACCTCTTTGACCACCAGATCCTTCAAGTGGGCCAGGGTGTACTGCAGGTCCTCAGCCACGCGGCACTGATAGGTGGGCACATTGCTGAGAATGGGCTTTTCCCCCAGGTAGAACTCAATCATGGCCGGCACATAGGGGTAGATGGATTTGTCGTCGGCCACGCCGGTTCCAATGGCATTGCAGACGGCCACATTGCCCGCCCGGTAGGCCTGCAACAATCCGGCACAGCCCAGGGAGGAGTCGGGCCGAAACGCCAGGGGATCCAGAAAGTCGTCATCGACGCGGCGATAGATGACGTCGACCCGGCGCGGCCCGCGGGTGGTGCGCATGTAGATGAAGTCATCCTTCATGAACAGATCCTGCCCCTCCACCAACTCGACGCCCATTTGCTGGGCCAGAAAGGCATGCTCAAAGTAGGCCGAGTTGTACATGCCCGGCGTCAGGACCACCACCACCGGCTCATTGAGGCCGGCCGGCGCCATGGCCCTGAGAGTCTCAAGTAGCAGGTCGGGGTAATGCGCCACCGGGGCGACGCGATTTTGCGCAAACAACTCCGGGAATAGCCGCATCATCATCTTGCGGTCTTCGATCATGTAGCTCACGCCCGACGGTACCCGCAGGTTGTCTTCGAGCACATAGTATTGGCCGCAGCCCTGGGCGTCGGGGGCGCGCACGATGTCAATGCCACTGATGTGCGAGTACACCTGACCGGGAACGTTGACACCCACCATCTCCGGCCGGAACTGTGCATTGCGCAGCACCTGATCGGCCGGAATGACGCCCGCACGCAATATGTCCTGATCGTGGTAGACGTCATGGATGAATCGGTTCAGCGCGGTCACGCGCTGAACCAGTCCCGCTTCCATCGACTGCCACTCCTGAGCCGGAATGATGCGGGGTATCAGATCGAAGGGAATCAGCCGCTCGGTCCCGTCGCCGTCTTCATCCTTGGCCCCATACACTGCAAAGGTAATACCGACCCGCCGGAAAATCATTTCAGCCTCTTCGCGCCGGGCCTGCATCAGCGAATCGGCCTGGGCGGACAACCAGCGATCGAATGGCCGGTAATGCTCCCGCACGGTCTGGGTTCCGTCGTGCATTTCATCGAACTGGGCTCGGATCATCGACTTGCTCTCCCGGGTGAGGCCACGCCGCACCTGGCAGGTCGGCAGACCCCAAGCTTAGCAAGGAGCTTGCCAAGAGTCTGCCAGTCTTGCCCATTGCCGCTAGCGCTCGGGCACCTGATGCTGCCAGTAGGTGCGGGCCTGCTGCCTTTGACAATGGACCTGTGCCGGGGTCTGGCTGCGCCAGGTGGCCGCACCGCAGCGCACCGTCTCGATCACAGCCACGCCGTTGCGGCGGTAACGCTCCATCACCTCGGCGGCGGGGTGGCCGAAGCGGTTGCGGTAGCCGGCCTGCACCAGCACCAGCTGGGGTCGTACCGCCGCAATCAGCGCCGGACTCGATGAACTTCGACTGCCATGATGCGGGGCCAGCAGCAGGTCTGCGCTCAGCGTTGCGTGCCGCGCCAGTTCAGTCTCCTGCGCCGACTCCAGATCGCCGGTGAGCAAGGCCGAGCCCTGACCGGCGGCCGCCGTGATACGCAGCACACAGCTGCGGGCGTTGGGTTTGCGCTCCAGCCGGGCCACCTCTTCGCTGGGGTGCAGGAGTTCGAAATCAACCCCATCCCAGTGCCAGCGCTGGCCCGCCAGACAGGGCCGATGGGTCCTCACCCCGGCCAGCCAGGGATGGTCTGGGGCCAGAGAGCTGAGGACTTGCAGATCCGGCTGCCGGGCAAGCAGAGCCGGCGCGCCGCCCATGTGATCGGTATCGCTGTGGCTGAGCATTAACAGGTCCAGTTTCACGCCCAGGGCCCTGAGTGCGGGTACCAGCACCCGGTGGCCGGCATCACTCTCACGCGAATAGCGCGGACCGGCGTCGTAGAGCATGCTGTGACCGGCGGTACGCACCAGCACCGCACTGCCCTGTCCGACATCGAAGGCCAGCAGCTCAAAGCTGCCCGGAGGCGGGCGGGGATGCTGCCAAAGCAGGACCGGAAGCATCAAGGGCACCCCCAGAAGGCGCAGCGACCAGGGCCAACGCATCAGCAGGAGCGCGCCTCCGGCCAATCCCGCGGCAGCGCACCACCATGGTGCGGCCGGACGCTCCAAGATGGCCCATGGCAGTTGCGACAGCGGCGTCAGTACCGCCATCAAAACATCCAGCAAGACGGCCGCCAAGCCCCAGAGCGGTGGCAGCAGCACACCGGCCAGCGCCAGCGGGGTCACCCACAAAGTAACCCAGGGAATCGCCAGCGCGTTGGCCAGCAAACCGACCAACGAAATTTGCTGAAAGAGCAGCAGACACAGCGGGGCCAGAGCCAGGGTCATCACCCACTGCTCTCGCATGAGCTTCAGGCCGGCGATCAAGGCTCGGGATAAGCCGGCGGGCTCCGGATGCTGCCGAGAGCGGTTGCTCGTCCCAGGGTCGGTGGCAAAAAGCAGACCGACCGCCACAAAGGACAACCAAAATCCTGCACTGCGCAAGGCCCAGGGGTCAAGACACACCAGACTGGCCATGGCCAGCAGCCACACCTGGGGCCAGGGCCATTGACGCGCCGATGCGCGCAGGCTCACCACCACCGCCAACATCAGGACTGTGCGCTGCGCGGGCAGCGCCCAACCCGAAAACACCGCATAGGCCAGCGCCAGCAGCAGGCCGCCCCAGGCCCCGGCCAGATGGGCCGGCAGCCACAAACACCACCTCGGGGTCCAGCGCACCGACAGCTGCCAGAGCGCCGTCAGAAGGGCTGCTGCGAGCCAGGCAAACAGGGTGATGTGCAGGCCGGAAATGCTCATCAGATGTGCCACGCCGGTGGCCCTGAACACATCCCAGTCGGCGCGCTCGATGGCCTGTTGGTCGCCCATCACCAGCGCTGCGATCAAACCCGCCAGTGATGCATCTTTCACTTGCCGGGCGATGGCTGAGCGCGTCGCCTGCCGGGCCCGCTCTACCCATTGACCCTGCGCCGACGCCAGCCGCGCGGGTGCCGCATGGCGGGCAGCCGTACGAACATAACCGACCGCCTGCACACCTTGCTCCCAAAGCCTGAGCTCATGGTCGTCGCCATGCGGATTGCGCTGGCCGTGCGGCGCTTTCAAGCGCACCGTCATGCGCCAGCGCTCGCCGGGCTGCAGGGGCTGCGGTTGACGCGCCGCCTGATCGGCCGCGCGCTCAGCCTGCTCTTCAGTTGCGTCAGGCTCATCGGACGCGGAAAGAGCTGCTGCCCTGGGCCTGTAGTCGTACCAACTCAGGGCGATGCGCTCGGGCAGAGCCACCGCCCGGTCCTCTAACCAGGCCTGATCAGGGCGCAGCCGAAATCGAAGCGCATGAGCACCGGGCTGGGGTAAGCCCTCAACCTGGCCGATCACGATGAGATCCTGCCCCTCCAGCCGACTGTCCAGCGCCTGTGCCGCAAATTCACTGGCACGCCAACCGGCCTGGGCCAACGCCACAAGGGCAGCCGCCAGCAGGGCGAGCACGGTGTAGACCCAGACCCGGCGCGAGCGGTAGGCTGCAAGGCTCAGCATCACGCCTATGGGCAAGAGGGCGATGTAAACCTGGGTCGGCCAGAGTTGCGGTTGCTGCAACTGCAAGGCGCTGCCTATGACCACCCCCAAGGCCCAGGGCGCGGGTGAGCGCACAGACGCGGGCTGATCAGACGATAACTGCACCATCGTTGCAAGACACGACAATCGGAGAGAGAAGGATTCTTGGCAAGGGCGACAGTGGCGCAGCTCTTGCTTGAGAAACCACCCGTCACCGCGCGGAGGCCGTTCGACCGGTGGCGACAGGCGGTGCCGGGCCAGTATGGCGCAGGGCTCTTCAGTTCGGGCCCAAGCGCGGCGCAGGCCACTTTTTTTAACCAGACTGAGGTCGAATTTGTGTCCATTCACATTGCGTTGAACCACCTGACCGAGTACCGCTACGACCGCTGGGTACGGCTTGGGCCGCAGGTAGTGCGCCTGCGGCCGGCCCCCCACAGCCGCAGCCGGATCCTGTCCTACTCGCTGCGGGTCGAACCGCAGGGGCATTTCATCAATTGGCAACAGGATCCGTTTGCCAATCACCAGGCCCGGCTGGTTTTCCCGCAGCCCACCCGCAAGCTCACGGTCACCGTGGACTTGGTGGTCGAAATGGCGGTCTACAACCCCTTCGATTTCTTCTTGGAGCCCCAAGCCGAACAGATTCCGTTTCCGTACGAAAAGGCGCAGGCCCGAGATCTGGCACCCTACCTGGCGGCGGGCCCGATGACACCCCGGTTGGAGCGCTACCTCAAGAGCCTGGACCTCACCCCGCGGCCCACAGTGGAGTTTTTGGTCTCGCTCAACCGCCGTCTGCAGCAGGATATTGCCTACCTGATCCGGATGGAGCCGGGGGTGCAGACCCCCGAGCAAACGCTGGCCTTGGGCTCCGGATCCTGCCGGGACAGCGGCTGGCTGCTGGTGCAACTGCTGCGTCATCTGGGCCTGGCTGCACGATTCGTCTCTGGCTACCTCATCCAGCTCAAGCCCGATGTCAAAGCGATCGATGGCCCGAGCGGCGCCGCGTCAGATTTCACCGACCTGCACGCCTGGTGCGAGGTCTTTCTGCCTGGGGCCGGATGGATCGGCCTGGATCCAACTTCTGGGCTGTTTGCCGGAGAAGGCCACATTCCGCTGGCCTGCACGCCTGAGCCCTCCAGCGCGGCGCCCATCGAAGGTGGAGTCGACCCTTGCGAGGTGGAGTTCTCGCACCAGATGTCCGTGCAGCGCATTCACGAATCGCCGCGGGTGACAAAACCCTACACCGAGGCGCAATGGAGCCGCGTGCTCGATCTGGGACGTCAGGTCGATCAGGATCTCAAGGCACACGACGTGCGCTTGACCATGGGCGGCGAGCCGACTTTTGTGGCCACCGAGAACCGCGATGCGGCCGAATGGAATACGCAGGCCCTGGGGCCGAGCAAGCGCCGCTATGCGGCCGAACTCCTGCACCGGCTGCAGACCCGCTACGGCCGGGGCGGCTTCCTGCACTTTGGGCAGGGCAAGTGGTACCCCGGCGAGCCCTTGCCACGCTGGGCCTTGTCGATCTACTGGCGCGCCGACGGGCAAGCGGCCTGGCAAGACACCGGCCTCCTGGCCGACGAGCACGACCCGCAGCATGCCCGCTACGGGAACGAAGATGCCCGAGCCTTCATACATGAATTGACCCGGCAACTGGGACTGAGCGAGGACCACATCCTGCCCGGCTATGAGGACGCCTGGTACTACCTCTGGCGCGAGCGTCGGCTGCCGACCAATGTGGACCCACTCGATTGCCGACTGGACGACCCGCTGGAGCGCGAGCGTCTGCGGCGCGTTTTCAGCCAGGGGCTGCAGGCAGTGATCGGTTATGTGTTGCCTTTGCAGCCGGATGAGGCAGGCATGCTGGCCGGCACTCGCTGGCAAACCGGCCCCTGGACGCTGCGCGACCGTCATCTCTACCTGCTGCCGGGCGACTCTCCCATGGGCTACCGGTTGCCCCTGGACGCCCTGCCCTGGCTACCACCCGGCGAGCGGCCGCAAATTCTTGAAGTGGACCCCTTTGCGCCACGAATGCCGCTGCAGGCGCAGGTACACCGGCAGCCTCAGACCTCGCCGAGGTCAGGCGCGAGCCCCGGACAGACCCTGGCGGTGCGCACCGCGCTGTGCGTGGAGGTTCGCGATCCGGCCCGTGCCCACGGTCCGACGGCCATTGCGGCGGCAGACCCCTCAACGCCCGTGCCGAAAATCGGCGCACTCTATGTCTTCATGCCGCCACTGGCCCGGCTGGAAGACTATCTGGATCTGCTGCAGGCTGTGGAGGCCAGCGCCAGGAATCTGGGGGTCAAGATCGTGCTGGAGGGTTACCCGCCCCCCCGAGATCCGCGCCTGAAAGTCTTGCAAGTCACGCCGGACCCTGGGGTACTGGAGGTCAATATTCACCCGGCGCATTCTTGGGAAGAACTGGTCGAGCACACCGAATTTCTTTACCAGGCTGCGCATGAAACCCGGCTGAGCGCTGAAAAATTCATGACCGACGGTCGCCACACGGGCACCGGCGGGGGCAACCACTTTGTGCTTGGCGGTGCTACGCCGGACGACAGCCCTTTTCTGCGCAGGCCCTCCCTGCTGGCCGCGCTGCTGGCCCACTGGCACAACCATCCCTCGCTGAGCTATTTGTTCTCCGGCCTGTTCATCGGACCGACCAGCCAGGCCCCTCGGGTCGATGAAGCGCGCAATGACCAGCTGCGCGAACTCGAGCTTGCCCTACAGGAAATCAGCCGCCGGCCATCCGGGCAGGACATGCTGCCCTGGCAGATTGACCGAAGCCTGCGCCACATTCTGGTGGACATCACCGGAAACACGCACCGCAGCGAGTTTTGCATCGACAAGCTCTATAGCCCGGACAGTGCCAGTGGCCGGCTCGGCCTGTTGGAGTTGCGGGCCTTTGAAATGCCGCCCCATGCGCGCATGAGCATCGTGCAGCAACTGCTGCTGCGCGCCTTGGTCAGCCGCTTCTGGCGGCAGCCGCGTCAACCGCGCCTGACCCGCTGGGGCACCACACTGCACGACCGCTTCATGCTGCCGACCTTCGTACGGATGGATTTTGAGGATGTGCTGCACGAACTGCAGGCCTTCGGTTACGCCTTTGAGATGAGCTGGTTTGAACCGCATCTGGAGTTTCGCTTTCCGCTGATCGGCCAAATCCACCATCGGGGCATGACCCTGAGCCTGCGCACCGCACTGGAACCCTGGCACGTGATGGGCGAAGAAGGCTCGGCCGGTGGGACGGTGCGCTATGTCGACTCATCGCTCGAACGTCTGGAAGTCAGGGTACAGGGACTCAACCAGGAACGCTACGCGATCACGGTCAACGGTCAGCCGCTGCCGATGCACAACATCGGCACCGCCGGGGACTGGGTGGCCGGGGTGCGGTTCAAGGCCTGGAACCCGCCATCGAGCCTGCACCCGTCCATTGGTGTGCATTCGCCCCTGACCTTCGATATCGTCGACACCTGGACCGAACGCTCCCTGGGGGGCTGCCGCTACCATGTGGCACACCCCGGTGGGCGCAACTATGAGTCGCTGCCGGTCAACAGCTATGAGGCCGAAAGCCGTCGCCAGATGCGGTTTTTCCGCATGGGGCACACGCCAGGCCGCCTGGTCGTGCCGCCCTTGCGGTCCAGCCCCGAATTTCCGCTCACGCTCGACCTCCGGCAACTCGCTTGAGGCGGCCCGCGGCCGGGCTGGGTCCAAATCTGCATCTTCCGGCGCACAGGCATACTTCGTGATCGTGGACCCCCGTATTCCGTTTCCTCAAGCCAATGGCAGCGTCTGGACGCGAGCGCCAGAAGCAGCACCGGGTCATTTCGATGAACTGCGCGGCCGCTGCGCACCGCAAGAGCCCGGGCGGGCGGGCGATCGTCTGGCGACAGGCTGGCACCAATGGCTGCAGCATCTGGGCGACCTCGGGGCCGAAGCGCTCGATCGGCGCTACGACAGCCTGCAGCGCATGATCCGAGACAACGGCGTGACCTACAACGTTTACGCCGACGCCCATGGGCCGCAGCGCCCCTGGGCCCTGGACCTGTTCCCGATGCTCCTCGACACCGACGATTGGTCTGCAATCGAGGCCGGGGTGTTGCAAAGGGTGCGCCTGCTGGAGGCGGTGATGGTCGATGTCTACGGACCTCAGCGCCTGACCCGGCAGGCGCTGCTGCCGCAAGCTCTGGTCCGGGGCCATCCGGGCTATCTGCGGCCCTTGCACGGCATCACACCGCAGGGCGGTACCCATCTGCATATTGCGGCCTTCGATCTGGCCCGCGGCTGCGACGGTCGCTGGTGGGTGGTGTCTCAGCGCACGCAGGCCCCCTCGGGCCTGGGTTATCTGCTGGAGAATCGCAACTGCATCTCGATGCAGTTTGCCGGGGCCTCTCAAGCGCTTGGAGTACGCAGTCTGGCGGCCTCCTACAAGGTCCTGATGGAGTCCCTTGTGGCCGCCTGCCCCGAACTCGACGGGGGGCCCAAGCGCATCGTGCTGCTCACGCCGGGCCCCTACAACGAGACCTACTTTGAACACGCCTACCTGGCCCGCCACCTGGGCCTGAGTCTGGTCCAGGGCGGCGACCTGCTGGTGCGCGATGAACGGCTTTATCTCAAGACCCTGGGCGGGCTGGAGCCGGTTCATGGTGTGCTCAAGCGCTTGGACGATGAGTTTCTGGACCCGCTGGAACTGCGATCCGATTCGGCACTGGGGGTCCCGGGCTTGCTTCAGGTGGTACGCGCCGGTCAGGTCCTCATGGCCAACGCGCCCGGCTCGGCCTTCCTGGAGTCACCCGCCCTGCTGGGCTTTCTGCCCGCCCTGAGTCAGGAACTGCTGGGCCAGCCGCTGCAACTGCCCTCCTTACCCACCTGGTGGTGCGGCGAAGCCAGTGCCTTGCAAGCCATGCTGCCGCAGCTGCGTGATTGCGTCATCAAACCCACCTACCCGAGCAGTCATGGCGAGTCGGTGATTGCGCGCGACCTCGCGCCCCAACGTCTGGACGAGTGGGCAGGCCGCATCATGCGATCGGCCGAAAACCATACGGCGCAGGCCTATATGCCCTTGTCACAAACCCCGGTCTGGCAGCGCGGTGGACTCCTCATGCGGTCGGCCTTGCTTCGGGTCTTTGCGCTGTCTGCAGGACCCGGTAGCTGGCACATCCTGCCCGGTGGCCTGGCCCGGCTGGCCGGTCGCAGCGAAAACATTGCATCCATGCAGCAAGGCGGTAGCAGCGCCGACCTTTGGGTGCTCGGCGCCACGACTGCGCAAGCCGATGCGGCGCGAACACCAGCCCCGACCCCGGTACAAAAACAAACTGCTGTCGGCAGCCGTGCGGCTGAAAACCTCTTTTGGCTGGGACGCTACACCGAACGCGCCGAAAACTGCGTACGCCTGGCACAACTGACCTTGCACAGCCTGTACGGGCCCGATCAAGGCTCGGCGGCCTTGCTAAGCTGGCTCGGCCAGATGGCCGTGCATCAGGGACTGGTCCTGCCCGATGTGCCGCCGGCAACTCAGTCGCGCCGGGTGTTCGAGCGCGCGCTGCTGGCCAATCTGGCCGACCTGGTTCAGGCTCCCAGCGTGGGCTTCAACCTGCGAGCGATGAAGAACGCAGCCTCCAATGTGCGAGAGCGGCTGTCACAAAGCCAGTGGCAAACCCTCGTGGAGGCCGAACAGGACTTTCGCCGGCGCTGTGCAACGCCGACCCAGACGGGGCCACAGGCTTTGCAAGGCGCGGTCCATTCCATCAGCGACACCTTGGGTGCTCTGGAGTCGGCCAACCAGTTCCTGGCGGCCATCACCGGGGCGCAGGTCGATCGCATGATGCGCGACGACGGCTGGCTCGTGTTGAGCGTAGGCCGCCTGATCGAGCGGCTGGGTACGCTGGCCTCGGTGCTTTCGAGCAGCCTAGCCACACAGGCGCTCGCCGAAGACGGCGGCTTTCGAGGCGTACTCGCGCTGTTTGACAGCACCATCACCTTTCAGTCGCGCCACCCTCAAAGTCGAGAGCTCGATGCCCTGCTGGATCTGTTGGTGCTCGATGCCGACAATCCGCGCTCGATAAGCTGGGTGGTGCAAACCTTGCTCAAGCGCTTGGCCCGGTTGGACACAAACACCTCCGGGGGCGCTGCGCTGGCCCACTCGCTCAGCGATCCCGGAGCCTGGCCATGGTCGGATCTGCGATCCCTGGCCTGGCCGGGGCCGCAGCCGGCCTTGCAGCGGCAGCTGGATGGTCTGGCGCAGGCGGCCTGGGCGCTATCGGAATCGATTGGCAGACGCTATTTCAGCCACGCCGACAGCCGCAGCCTCGGTGCCTGAGGACGCGATGATGCTGCTGCAGATCCTGCACGAAACCCGCTACGACTACAGCCCGCCGGTGGAAAACGCCCAGCATTTGGCGTATCTGCAGCCGCTGGATCAGGCGCGTCAGCAGGTGCTGCAGCATGAACTGCACATCAGCCCGCAACCGGCTCACCTGCGAACCGAGCCGGATGTTTACGGCAACCGCCGAAGCCACTTTTCCTTTCGCAGCAGTCACGATCAGCTGATCGTTCGGGCCCAATCGCTGGTGCGGACCCAGGGTCCGACACAAGCCCCATCGTCCGAAAGCGCGGCCTGGGAATGGGTGCGTCAACGCTGCCAGTATCAGGCCGGGGCACCCTGGGATGAGGCGGTCGAATTTGCCTTTGCCTCGCCCTGCGCGCCGCGACTCGACGCCTTCGCCGAGTTTGCGCGGCCCAGCTTCAGTGCGCAGCGGCCCATCGCGCAGGCAGCCTTGGACCTGATGGGGCGAATCCACCGCCACATGCGCTACGAGAGCCACAGCACGCAGGTCCACACGCCCGCCCTGCAAGCACTGGACCAGGCAAGAGGCGTTTGCCAGGACTTCGCCCATATCCTGGTGGCCTGCTGTCGGTCGCTAGGCCTGCCGGCCCGCTACGTCAGCGGCTACCTCCTGACCCAACCGGCGCCCGGACAGCCCCGCCTGATCGGCAGTGACGCTTCGCACGCCTGGGCCTCCGTGTACTGCCCGCCCGCCGACCCTCATGGACGGATTGACCCCGACATGCCTGGTCTGTGGCTGGATCTGGATCCGACCAACGACCGTCTGACGGGAGCAGACTACGTGACCTTGGCCATCGGGCGGGACTACCTTGATGTCTCACCCTTGCGCGGCGTCATTCAGGGTGGAGGGCGGCACCAGCTGAGCGTGGCAGTCACGGTCTCTGAGGTCAATTCGAGCCCGGGGCCGCTCGGGGCGACCTGAGGGTGTGATTTTTCGTTTCCCCGAGCCGTTCACCCAGGCTGGGTGGGCCAGCAGGGGCCAAATTTTGGCCCGGAGTTCGCGTACCATTGCTCACACCATTTAGTGGAGGACTTATGGACCCTAAACGACGCGTCTTGATTCGTATCGCCGGCGCTGCAGCGGCATCTGCCGCGGCCTGGCCCCAACTGGCCCTGGCCAAACCTCTGTTCGACACCCTGCACATGTTCGTGCCCGCGGCACCTGGCGGCGGCTGGGACGGCACGGCACGCGCGCTGGAGCGGGCAGCCAAGGCCTCCGGTCTTGTAGGCAATATGCCGTTTGAAAATGTGGGCGGCGCCGGTGGGATGGTGGGGCTGCCCCGCTTCGTCAACCAGCGCAAGGGGCAGGGCAACAGCCTGATGATCGGCGGCTCGGTGATGGTGGGAGCCGCCATCGCCAACAAGAGCCCGGTGACCATGAAAGATGTGACGCCGATCGCCCGCCTGACTGAAGAGGCCGGTGTGGTGGTAGTCCCTGCCAGTGGCAAGATCAAGACCTGGAAAGAACTGACTGATGCCCTCAAGGCCAACCCCAAGGCGGTGTCGGTGGCCGGCGGCAGCGCCGGCGGCACCGATCACCTGATTTTGGGTCTGATGGTCAAGGCCCTGGGTCGTAACCCACGTGAGGCCGCCTATGTGGCGTTTGCCGGCGGCGGCCCGGCCAATGCGGCCATTTTGGGCGGTCAGGTGGTGGCGGGCATCTCGGGCTACTCTGAGTTCGAAGAGCAGATCAAGGCCGGTCGCATGATCCCTCTGGCCACCTCAGGCAGCAGGCGCATTCCGGGCGTGAACATACCGACCATGAGTGAGTTGGGCCTCAATGTCACCATGGCCAACTGGCGCGGGGTTTTTGGCGCCCCGGGTATCAGTCAAAGTCAACGTGAGGCCCTGATCAACTTTGTCACGGCGGTCGTCAAATCGCCGGCCTGGCAGAAAGAGCTTGAAACCCGCAAGTGGACCGATGTGTTCATGACCGAGCAACCTTTCCTGCGGGAGCTGGCCTCCGATATTTCCAAGACCGAGGCGGTGATGAAGGAACTGGGTCTGGCATGACACCGCTCAGAGCGGCCCTGCTTCTGCTGGCTCTGTGCGCCGTGGCCGCCTGGCAGGTCACGCAGATTCCCGAATCGGCGATGCAGATGGCCGTCGGCGCCACGCTGGTCCCGGCCCTGATCACCGCGGGCCTGAGTATTTGCGCTGCGCTCTACACCTTGAGCGCCTGGCAAGGAAAACAGGTGGATGAAGGCGATCAGCCCGAGCAAAGCCCACAGCCAGGATCGACGGCCCGGCTGGCTTGGCTGCTCGGCGGCGGCGCCGTCTTCATGACCGGTGTGCCTTATCTCGGCTTTGTGGTGCCGGCCACCGCCTGCGGCATGCTGATTGCCCGTGGCTTCGAGGGTCCGTTCAACCTCAGGTCGCTGGCGATTTGCGGGGGCCTTGCGCTGATCTTCTGGATCCTGTTTGCGCTTGTTTTAGGCGTCGGATTGGGACCCGCCTTGCCGGCCGGTTTCTGAAGGCCTCAACTCGCTATGGATGCCCTTAACGCCCTAATGGGCGGCTTCGCCAGCGCCTTGCAACCCGCCACCTTGATGTGGGGCTTTGCGGGCTGCCTGATTGGCACACTGGTGGGCGTGCTGCCAGGCATTGGCCCGGCGCTGACCATCGCCCTTCTGCTGCCCCTGACTTATCACGTACCGGCCTCCAGCATGTTCGTCATGTTCGCCGGCATCTACTACGGGGCGGCTTACGGCGGATCGACCACCTCGATCCTGCTCAACACGCCGGGGGAGTCTTCTACGGTGGTCACCGCTCTGGAAGGCCACCAAATGGCCAAGCGCGGACGCGCAGGACAGGCGCTGGCCGCTGCAGCGCTGGGCAGTTTTGTGGCGGGAACGATCGGAACGGTGGCGCTGACCTTTATGGCCCCGCTGATCGTGGAATGGGCGCTGGCCTTCGGCCCTGCTGAGTATTTCAGCCTGATGGTGCTGTCTCTGGTGGCGGTTTCGGCCGTGCTCGGCCGATCGCTGCTGCGCGGATTGGTCAGCCTGTTCGCTGGCTTGTTACTGGGCATGGTGGGGGTCGACCTGCAGACCGGGCAGCCACGGTTCACCTTCGGCAGACCCGAACTGCTCGATGGCATTGAGGTCACGGTCGCCGCCGTGGGCTTGTTCGCTGTGGGTGAGGCGCTGTTCCTGGCCTGGCAGGGCCGACACTCTTCGGGCGGTCAGGTCATGCAGGTCACCGGCAGCCTGTGGATGAGCGCTCGCGATTGGGCCCGATCCTGGAAGGCCTGGATACGCGGGGCCCTGTTCGGATTTCCGATTGGAGCCTTGCCCGCCGGAGGGGCGGAACTGCCCACCCTGCTGTCCTACTACACCGAAAAGAAACTCTCCAAGCACCCGGAGGAATTCGGCCAAGGGGCGATCGAGGGCGTCGCAGGACCAGAGGCCGCCAATAACGCCGCCGCCGCAGGCGTGCTCATGCCGCTTTTGACGCTGGGCATTCCCACATCGGCAACGGCGGCCATCATGTTGTCGGCCTTCGAGGGTTACGGTATCCAGACCGGCCCTCAGCTCTTCACCAGCCAGAGCAGCCTGGTCTGGACACTCATTGCCAGCCTCTACATCGGCAACATCATTTTGCTGGTGCTCAACCTGCCTCTGGTGGGACTGTGGGTTAAATTGCTCAAGATACCGCCGCCCTGGCTGTACGCCGGCATCATTGTCATCTCCGTGGCCGGCGTCTACGGCGCGGGCAATTCGGTCTTCAATGTGGGGCTGCTGTTTGTCTTTGGCCTGATCGGCTTCATGATGAAGCGTTTTGACTTCCCAGCGGCGCCGCTGATTGTCGGACTGATCCTCGGCCCCATGGCCGAGCAGTCCCTTCGGCAGGCCCTGACCATCAGCCAGGGGCAATGGAGCACCTTCGCCACGCGGCCCCTGTCAGCCAGCCTGCTGCTGATCGCTCTGGGGCTGCTGGTGGTGCCACTCCTTGCACGTTGGTGGCGCAATAAGCATTGACGTATCCGGCAGGCAGACCCCAGAGAGGGCCTTTTCTCGCGCCTGCAAGCGCTGGAAATGAGGCTCCTCAAGGGCACAATACGAGCCCGTCCTGAGCACTCGTCGGCCCCCGGGTCGATCGAGCCAGCAGACCACCTCACGTTCGAAACCACTGTTCAATATGACCGACCCATACGACATCCTCAAATCCCTGCAGATTGAACTGCCCCCGCTGGCCGTGCCGGCGGCCGCCTACGTCCCCTTCGTGCAAACCGGATCGCTGATCTTTCTGAGCGGGCATATTGCCAAGAAGCCCGATGGTCAGCCCTGGGCGGGCAAACTCGGTCAGAACATGACCACGCCGGAGGGCCAGCAGGCCGCCCGGGCCATTGCTATTGATCTGCTGGGTACGCTGCACGCGGCGCTGCAGAGCACCGGCAAGGACCTGCGTCAGGTGCGGCGCATCGTCAAGCTGATGAGCCTGGTCAATTCGACCGTGGACTTTACCGAGCAGCATCTGGTGACCAATGGCGCCAGCGAACTGTTCGGGCAGGTCTTCGGCAAGGCCGGTGAACATGCCCGCAGTGCGTTTGGCGTGGCGCAAATTCCGCGCGGCGCCTGCGTGGAGATCGAACTGATTGCCGAAGTCGCCTGAAGGTCCAGGACGGACCGGCCCCGAAAGCCAGCTCAGATCACCCGCGAAATCTGGGTTGGCTTGAAGCCCAGGTCGGCCTGCTTGCCCTTCTTGCCGCGCGTGGCTCTAGCGTTGTTGAGACTGCGGATTTCCAGGGTCTCCTCGCGCACTTTGCCGCCGCGTCCCAGCCCTTCAAGGCGCACACTGCGGGTGTAGGCCGCCGCACCGGCCAGAGAATCCTTGTTGTCGAGGTCAATCAGCATCAGGCCACGCCCTCCTTTGTCCATCAACTTGAGTTCGTCGATGCCAAAAGTCAGGATACGCCCGCCTGAGCTGGCACAAGCCACATGGGTGGCTGCCGGCCAAGCGGTCTGATCGGCGGGCACCGAGGCGCTGCTGCCGCTGACATGCGATGGCGCACACACGGTCTCGCCGGCGCCCAAGGTGATGAAGCTCTTGCCGCTCTTGTTGCGAGAAATCATGGCCCCCACCGTGGCCAGAAAGCCATAACCTCCGCTGCTCGACAAAAGCAAAGTGGCGCCCACGGGGCCCGCAAAATAATGGATCAACTGGGTTCCGGGCTCCAGCTCGATCAGAGTGGTCAGCGGCTGTCCATCGCCGCGCGCACCGGGTAGGGACGAGACGGCCACCGAATACACCCTCCCGTTGCTACCGAAGGCCAGCACAGTGTCCACCGACCGACACTCGAAGGTTCCGTAGAGACCGTCCCCGGCCTTGAAGGCAAATCCGGCCGGATCATGGCCATGGCCCTGGCGGGCACGCACCCAGCCCTTGGTCGAGACGATCACGGTCAGGGGCTCGTCGATCACCTTGACTTCCACCACCGCCTTCTTCTCGGCTTGGATCCGGGTGCGGCGGCTGTCGCCAAAGGCCTTGGCGTCGGCCTCGATCTCGCGCACCATCAAACGGCGCAGGGCGTTGGCGTTACCCAGGATGTCCTCCAATCGGCCCTGTTCCTGTCGCAACTCTTTGAGTTCCTGCTCGATTCGCAGCGCCTCCAGCCGAGCCAGCTGACGCAGGCGAATCTCCAGAATGTCCTCTGCCTGCCGATCGCTGAGCTTGAAGCGTTCAATCAAAGCCGGCTTGGGCTCGTCGGCGTTGCGGATGATGCGGATCACCTCATCGATGTGCAAGAGCACGATCTGACGGCCCTCCAGAATGTGGATACGCGCCAACACCTTGTCCAGGCGGTACTGAGATCGCCGCTGCACCGTGGTCTGGCGAAAGGCAATCCATTCCTCCAGAATCTGACGCAAAGATTTTTGGGTGGGTTTACCATCCAACCCGATCAGCGTCAGATTCAGGGGCGCCGAGGTCTCCAGGCTGGTGTGCGCCAGCAAAGTGTTGATCAGTTCGCTCTGCTCAATCCGGCTGGTCTTGGGCTCAAAAACCAGCCGTACCGGCGCATCCTTGCTGGACTCATCTCGGACCCCGTCGAGAACGGATAGCAGCGTCTGCTTGAGCTGAAGTTGGTCGGTGCTGAGCGCCTTCTTGCCCGCCTTGACCTTGGGGTTGCTCAGTTCCTCAATTTCCTCCAGCACCTTCTGCGCACTCACTCCCGGCGGCAATTCGGTCACCACCAGTTGCCACTGACCGCGCGCCAGATCTTCAATCTTCCAGATCGATCGAACCTTGAGCGATCCGCGTCCGCTGGCGTAAGCTGCGGCGATCTCCGCGGGGCTGGAGATGATCTGACCCCCGCCGGGATAGTCTGGGCCGGGCATCAGCTCGAGCAACTGCGCCTCGTCGAGCTTGGGGTTCTTGATCAGGGCCACGCAGGCCTCGGCCACCTCGCGCAGGTTGTGGCTGGGAATCTCGGTGGCCAGGCCCACCGCAATGCCGCTGGCGCCATTGAGCAGGGTAAAAGGCAGGCGCGCTGGAAGCTGCGAAGGTTCCTCGGTGGAGCCGTCATAGTTGGGCACGAAGTCGACCGTGCCTTCATCGATTTCATCGAGCAGCAATTGCGTGATGCGTGCCAGTCGGGCCTCGGTGTAGCGCATCGCCGCCGCGCCATCACCATCGCGCGAACCAAAGTTGCCCTGCCCATCGATCAGGGGATAGCGCTGGGAGAAGTCCTGGGCCATGCGCACCAATGCGTCGTAGGCCGCCTGGTCGCCGTGCGGATGAAAGCGGCCGAGCACATCTCCGACCACGCGCGCGCTCTTGACCGGTTTGGCGCCTACCGTGCCGTTGCTGCCGCCAAAGCCCAGGCCCATGCGCGACATGCTGTAAAGAATGCGGCGCTGCACCGGTTTTTGGCCGTCGCTGACATCGGGCAAGGCGCGGCCCTTGACCACGCTCAGGGCGTACTCCAGGTAAGCCCGCTGGGCATAAGCGGCCAGGCTGTCCTCAGGGGGAACGGATTCGTCGGGTGCAGACGGATGGGGGGTCAGCAGATCCATGGATAAGTTCGACTTCTGGGAAAAAGGTCAATCGCGGGAAGGAAAAGCTTGCGGCGCGGCTGCGCCAGGCAGCGGGATACCGGGCGGCGCCAGCAAGATACCTCGGGCCACTGCGCCGGCCATTTGCGGCGCCAGCCAGGTGTTGGGCGCGGGGATCGAGGCAGCCGCTGCAACCGGATCGGGCTGCCGGGACGCCACCGGCTCTGGCACCGGCGGACGCAGATGCCGCCACAGTTCAGTCACCACCCGCACATAGTTCTGGGTTTCAGGATAGTTGGGAATACGTTGTCCGGCCCGCTGCACAGCTCCAGGTCCGGCGTTGTAGGCGGCCAAAGCGAGATCGAGCCGCCCAGGGAACATCAGCAGCAAGTCACGCAGAAAGGTGGCACCGGCCCGTAAATTGATTTCTGGCTGCATCAGACGCTCCTCTAGCGACATTCCCTCCTGCGGTCGCACCCCGTAACGCTGGGCGGTACCCGGCATGAGTTGCATCAGACCGACAGCGCCCTTGGGAGAGACCGCGCGGGGGTTGAAACCGGACTCTGCCGCAATCAGGGCCACCATCAGGCTGGCCTCCAGGCCCAGTTGTCGGGCCACATCCTCGACCAGCGGCAAGACCCGCTTGTAAGCAGGAGAGCGCTCTAGCACTGCAAGCAGACGCGGGGCCGGGTTCGAAAAAGGCCAGCCCGTCGCAGGCGTCTGCTCGGCAACGGGTGGGACTGCAGGCTCCCGTGCACTCGCACCGGCCGGTCGAGCCGGGACAGCCGGCGCCGGTATCGGCTGCGCCAGCAGTTCCTGGGCCGATCCCTTGAAGAACAACTGATAGCGCGCATCGACCGGGTGGCTGGCAAAGTGCGGCACGCCGTTGCTGTCGATGAAGGCCCAAACCTCGGCCCGCGCACGATCCGCCCCGAACAGCATCAGGAAAAAGGCCATGAGCCAGACCCACCGCAGCAGCATGTCAGATATCGATTTCAATGTGATCGCCGTGCAATTCCATCAGTTCCCGGCGCGCCAGAGCCTCGCCTTTGCCCATGAGCTTGCCCATCATCTGCTCAGTCTGACCAGGGTCGAAAGGCCCCAGGCTGACGGACAACAGACGCCGGGTATCCGGGTTGAGGGTGGTTTCCCACAATTGCTCGGCGCTCATCTCGCCCAGACCCTTGAAGCGACTGATGGTCCAGGCCCCCTCCCGCACTCCGTCCTTGCGCAACTTGTCAAGAATAGCGGTCAGTTCGCCCTCATCCAGGGCGTACATTTTGGCCGCCGGTTTCTTGCCGCGCGCCGGTGCGTCAACGCGAAAAAGCGGCGGCCGGGCAATAAAGACATGGCCACGCTCGATGAGCTTGGGGAAATGCCGGAAAAACAGGGTCAGCAGCAACACCTGAATATGGGAACCATCCACATCCGCATCAGAGAGGATGCAGACTTTGCCGTAGCGTAGCCCGCTCAGGTCGGGCTCATCGGTGCTGGCATGGGGATCGACCCCGATAGCCACCGAGATATCGTGGATCTCCGTGTTGGCAAACAGACGATCACGCTCAACCTCCCAGGTGTTGAGTACCTTGCCCCTGAGCGGCAGGACAGCCTGGGTTTCCTTGTCGCGCCCCATTTTGGCGCTGCCACCGGCGGAATCGCCTTCGACCAGGAACACCTCATTGAGCGAAAGGTCCCGGCTCTCACAGTCGGTCAGCTTGCCTGGCAACACCGCCACGCCCGAGCCTTTGCGCTTTTCCACCTTTTGGCCCGCCCGCTGACGCGTCTGCGCGGCCCGGATTGCCAGTTCGGCCAGGCGACGGCCGTAATCGACATGCGCATTGAGCCAGAGTTCGAGCGCCGGCCGGACGAAGCTCGAGACCAAACGCACTGCATCGCGCGAGTTCAGCCGCTCCTTCACCTGCCCCTGAAACTGCGGATCAAGCACCTTGGCCGACAGCACATAGCTGGCCCGGGCGAACACGTCCTCAGGCATAAGTTTGACCCCTTTGGGTAACAACGAATGCAGGTCGATAAAGCCTTTGACGGCCTGAAACAGGCCCTCGCGCAAGCCGCTGTCGTGGGTGCCTCCGGCGGTGGTGGGAATCAGGTTGACATAGCTCTCCCGCACCGCCTGGCCGTCCTCGGTAAAGGCGACGCACCAGCTTACCCCCTCACCCTCGGCAAAACTTTCGTGGGCCGCATCGGCAAATCCCTCACCCTCGAACAAGGGAATCACCGGGTCGGCCTGTATCGTCTGCATCAAATAGTCGCGCAGACCGCCCTTGTAAAGCCAGGTCTGGCTCTCGCCCGACTTCTCCTGGGTCAGGGTCACACTGACACCTGGCATAAGAACCGCCTTGCTGCGCAGCAGGTGCACCAGTTCGGGCTGCGGCAGCGTGGCCGCATCAAAATAACGCGGGTCGGGCCAGACCCGTACCGTGGTGCCGTGCGGCCGATCCCCCGCAGCCAATGGGCGCTGCTTCAGGGGCTCGAGGACATCGCCCCCGGAAAACACCAGCCTGGCCACCTGACCCTCCCGGAAGGTACTGACTTCAAGCCGCCGCGACAAGGCGTTGGTCACACTGACCCCCACACCATGAAGCCCACCCGAGAAGCTGTAGGCCCCGCCCTGGCCTTTGTCGAACTTTCCTCCCGCATGAAGTCGGGTGAAGACCAGTTCGACGACCGGGGCCTTTTCCTGAGGGTGCAGACCAAAGGGAATGCCGCGCCCCTCGTCCTCCACACTGACCGAGCCGTCGGTGTGGAGGGTCACCCGGATTTTTCGGCCATGGCCAGCCAAGGCTTCATCGGCTGCGTTATCGATCACCTCCTGCACGATATGCAGGGGGTTATCGGTACGCGTGTACATGCCCGGACGCTGCTTGACGGGCTCTAGGCCCTTGAGCACTCGGATCGAACTTTCGGAATAGGGCGAGATGGGCTTTGCAGTCATGACGGATTTGCAGAAACCTGAAATTGTATTTTGAAAGTCGCCCAAAACTGGATGCATATACAGGATCGTTCCCGGCCACCGACTGCCGGCCCGACAGGCCGGGGCAAGCGGCATGGTTACAGTTGGGGGAATGACCGACCGTAAAAACCCCCCGGTAACCGGCCTTCCCATCGGCCAGCTTCTGCTCTGCAGCGCACTGATCGTGACCCTGTCTATGGGGGTACGGCACGGCTTTGGCCTTTGGTTGCTGCCCATTACGCAGACCCACGGCTGGGACCGGGAGACGTTCTCAGTGGCCATCGCGGTTCAAAATCTGGCCTGGGGAGTGCTGGGCATCTTCGCAGGCATGATGGCCGACCGTTTTGGCGCTATGCGGGTGATCATGGCCGGCGGCCTGCTCTACCTGGTAGGCCTTGTGGGCATGGCCATGGCCACCCAGGGCTGGCAGTTCACGCTGGCCGCCGGCATCCTGGTGGGAGCGGCGCAGTCGGGCACCACCTATGCGGTGGTCTACGGGGTCATCGGCAGAAACGTCCCGGCCGAGCGCAGGGCTTGGGCCATGGGCTTGGTCGGCGCGGCCGGCTCCTTCGGACAGTTTGCGATGGTCCCGCTGGAGGCCCTGATGATCACCCACTGGGGCTGGCAGACCGCCCTGATGGTGTTGGCCGCAGCCTGTCTGCTCATGCTACCTCTGTCTCGCGGCCTCAATGAAACAAACAACGCGGCAAGTGCCGCGGGCGGCCAAACCATGCGGCAGGCGTTTCGCGAGGCCATCCGCTACCCCAGCTTTCAGCTATTGACCGCGGGCTATTTTGTTTGCGGCTTTCAAGTGGTCTTCATCGGCGTGCATATGCCCAGCTACCTCAAGGACGCGGGCATGGAGCCTTCAGTGGCCGGCATGGCCCTGGCCCTGATTGGACTTTTCAATATCTTCGGCACCTATTTGGCCGGCTCACTGGCACAGGTCCGTTCCAAAAAATTGATCCTGGCCTTCATCTACCTGGCCCGATCGGTAGCGATCGTCGCCTTCTTGCTGGCACCGTTGACACCCTGGAGCGTCTACATCTTTGCATCGGTGATGGGTCTGCTGTGGCTGTCCACCGTACCGGTGACCAACGCGGCCATTGCCCAAATCTTTGGGGTCCAATACCTCTCGATGCTCAGCGGATCGGTCTTCCTGAGCCACCAGCTCGGTTCATTTTTTGGAGTCTGGCTGGGTGGATACCTCTACGACCACACCGGCAGTTACGATATCGTCTGGTACATCGCGATCGCACTGGGGGTCTTTGCCGCGCTTGTAAATCTGCCGGTGCGCGAGGCACCCATCCAACGCAGCCCGGCCGCCGCCAGCGCCTGATGCCCGCTTCCCACGTGTATGTTTTCCTCACCCTTGCGTTCCCTCGCTCTGCTAGCCCTGCTGGCGGCAACATTTGGCCTTTACCTTCAGCCACAATTTCTGGTGGTGCTGGCAGAGCAGGTTTGGGCCTGTTTTTGAGGCTGATCGACACCGCACGGGGGCGAGATGCACGCGCCAATTAACGAGCCGGAGCCGGCCAGCGCCTGGGTACAGCGCTGGTCGCACCTCGTGCCGCCTGGCCCGGTGCTTGACGTCGCCTGCGGCCAGGGCCGTCATCTGCGCTGGTTCGCACGGCGGGGGCATCCGGTGGTAGGCGTCGACCGCTCCGATCAGGCCCTGTCTGCCGTGAATTTGCCGGCGGCTGCATGCGAAACCCTGCTGGCCGATATCGAATCGGGCCCTTGGCCCCTGACCGAGCGACGATTCAGCGCTGTCGTGGTCACCAACTATCTTTGGCGGCCCCTCATGCCCACGCTCGTCGACAGTCTCATTCCGGGAGGCATATTGATCTACGAAACCTTCGCGCGGGGCCAGGCCCGCCTAGGACGTCCATCCCGCCCGGAGTTTCTGCTCGATCCAGGTGAACTGCTGCGCACCTGCGCTGGGCTGCGGATCGTGGCCTTCGAGGACGGCTATGAGCCCCCCTCGGATCACCGTCCCGCGCGATTTGTTCAACGCATCGCAGCGCTTCGGCCGGAAACCGCGTCTGAGGAAGCGGCGATGTACCGCCTTGTGGGGTGAGGGCCCGGCGTGCGATCGACGAAACGCGCCACTTACGCTGGGTAGAATCACGGGTTCGTCGACCCTTCGCTCGAGCAGCGCAGGTCTCCGTCTTCTCACCTTGTCCTGAACGCCCATGATCACTGGCAGCATCGTCGCACTGGCCACCCCCTTCCATGAAGACGGTAGCGTGGACTACGCCGCCCTTCGAAAACTGATCGACTGGCACAGCGAGCAAGGCACCGACTGCATCGGTGTGGTTGGCACAACGGGCGAATCGCCGACTGTCAATGTGGAAGAGCACTGCGAAATCATCCGGGTGTCGGTTGAACAGGCGGCGCGGCACGCCCGCAAGGTGCCCATCATGGCCGGCTGTGGTGCCAACTCCACCGCTGAAGCGATTGAGCTGGCGCGATTTGCGCACAAGGTTGGCGCCCATTGCCAGTTACAAGTCGTCCCTTACTACAACAAGCCCTCGCAGGAAGGTCAGTACCAGCACTTCAAGGCCATTGCCGAGGCGGTGGATTTGCCCATGGTGCTCTACAACGTTCCGGGCCGAACCGTGGCCGACATGGCGCACGCGACCGTCCTGCGCCTGGCCGCCATCCCGGGGATCATCGGGATCAAGGAGGCCTCGGGCAATATTGAAAGGGCTCAGTGGCTGATCAAGGAAAAGCCGGCCCAGTTTGCGGTCTATTCAGGTGACGATGCCACTGCGGTGGCCTTGATGCTCTGCGGCGGTCAGGGCAATGTGAGCGTGACGGCCAACATCGCGCCCCGGCAGATGGCCCAACTGTGCAAAGCAGCCTTGGCCGGCGATGTGCAGACGGCCATGCGGATCCAGTTGTCCCTGTTGCCGCTGCACAAACACCTTTTCGTTGAGGCCAATCCGATTCCCTTGAAGTGGGCCATGGCCCGGCTCAATCTGTGCGGACCGACCCTGCGCCTGCCGATGACTCCTCTGGACCCTGCCCACCATAAGACCGTCGAGTCAGCTCTGCAAGCCAGCGGGCTTCTGTGATGAGCCGATCGACTCCCTAACCTCAAGGACATTCCGTGAACGAATCGAAGACTACCCGGCGCCTGAAGGTTTGTGCACCCTTTCCTAACCGTACCGGCCTGGGCCTGGTGATGGCGTCGCTGATATTCGGGCTTTCAGGCTGTTCGAGCCTTGGCAGCCTGATGAGCGGCGACAAGATTGACTACAAGTCCACCAGCGCCAAGGGGCCGAGTCTGGATGTCCCACCGGACCTGAGCCAGCTCACGCGCGAAGCGCGTTACGCCGTGCCTGGCGCCGCAGTGACGGCCGCCGGTTTTCAAGCCGGGCAGGCCGCGGCCAGCGCTACCCGCGGCTCGTCAACCGCGGCTACGGAAATCGGCGATGTGCGCATCGAGCGGGCTGGCAATCAGCGCTGGCTGGTCGTCAAGCGCCCGCCGGAAAAGCTGTGGGATCCAGTGCGCGAGTTCTGGCAGGAAAACGGATTTCTCCTGACCATCGAACAACAGGACAGCGGAGTTTTGGAAACCGACTTTGCCGAGAACAGGGCCAAGCTGCCGCAGGACATCATCCGGCGTACCCTCGGACGCGTGCTCGACAGCCTCTACTCGACGGGTGAACGCGACAAATTCCGCACCCGGCTGGAGCGGACTGCCGAAGGCACCGAAATCTACATCAGCCATCGCGGCATGGTGGAAACAGTGGCCAGCAGCAGCACTGGCAGTACCGTCTGGCAACCCCGGCCAGCCGATCCCGAACTGGAAACTGATTTCCTGCGCCGCCTGATGGTCAAGCTGGGGGTGCCCCAAGAGCAAGCGAAGGTCGCGGGGATGGTCACCCGGCCCAGTATCGCCCGGGTGGAGTCCGGGCCGGGTAACCAGCCCGTGTTGCAAATTGACGAGAGCTTCGATCGCGCCTGGCGGCGCGTGGGCTTGTCACTCGACCGCACGGGCTTTACGGTGGAGGATCGCGACCGGGCTCAGGGGCTGTACTTCGTGCGCTACGTAGAACCAACGGCCGAGAAAAAGGACCCTGGATTTTTGGGTCGTCTGTTTCGCGGAAGCGGCGGTAACGTGGCTCCCCTGAAGTACCGCATTGCCGTTCGCAGCCAGGGTCAGGGCAGTACCGTTTCGGTACTCAATGCTGAAGGCGCGCCCGATACCTCAGCGAATGCTCGGCGCATCGTGACGCTAATCGCCGAAGACCTCAAATAAGGCGGCCGTGCTCAGGCTGCGCAGCCTAGGCAGCGGCAGTACCGGCAACGCCACTTTGGTCGAAGCCAGCGGGCTGCACAGGCGACGACTGCTGGTTGACTGCGGGTTAGGCCCCCAGGTTTTGCAGGCCAGACTGGCGCGGGCCGGCCTGGAGGTGTCGGATATCGACGCCCTGTTCATCACCCACGAACATCATGACCACATGGCTCATGCCCACCGCATCGCCATGCGTCACCGCATTCCGGTCTGGATGAGCGAGGGCAGTTGGCGGGCGGGTGGCCAGGCCGACTACGGCGACCTGCTCCGGCTTTGCGCCGATGACCATCCGATCGATCTGGGCGAACTGGAGGTCACCCCGATGTCAGTGCCGCATGATGCCCGGGAGCCCCTGCAACTGCGCTGCAGCGATGGCCGCCATCAGATCGGCATCCTGACCGACCTGGGCCATATCCCGGAGGGGCTGGCCGAGCAGTTGACCCACTGCCAGCTGCTGCTGCTCGAATGCAATCACGACCCCGAGCTGCTCAGACAGTCGGCCTACCCGGAGTTCCTCAAACGCCGGATTGCAGGCGATCTGGGCCATCTGTCCAATGAGCAGGCTAGCCGCTTGGCTGCCGCCCTGCGAGGCGGGCCTTTGCAACATGTGGTGGCCGCCCACCTGAGTCGAACCAGCAATCGACCTGAGCTGGCTCTGCAGGCCCTGCAAAATGCAGTAACCGGGTGGGCTCAGGTCTCGGTGGCCGACGCGGTCACCGGCACCGACTGGATTGGCGCGGAAGGCGCTTGAGCAAAGGTCGGCCCTGCCCCAACGAAAAGCCGCCCAAAGGCGGCTTTTTATTCAGCCAGGGATCGCAGGGCCCACAGGCCCCGGCGATCGCCTGATCCATCACTTCAAGCTAATGGATTTGAAAGGCATGTAGTTATCACCCCGCTGAACCAGGGTGACGCGCTTGTTGATGCCCCAGGCCAAGGCCTGCTGATGAATGGGCAGGTGTCCGATGTCATCGGCGTGCATCACAAAAGCCTCGCGCATCATGGCGTCACGGCGCTTCTGGTCGGTCTCACCCTGGACCTTCAGAATCAGGTCGTCCACCTTCGGGTTGCAGTAGGAGCCCAGGTTGAACTGGCCCGATCCCTTGCCATCCACACAGCGCATCAGCGCATTGAGGGCGTTATGGCCGTCGTAGGTGCTCGGCGTCCAGCCCAGCAGATAGAAGCTGGTGTCACGGCGCAGAATCTTGGGGAAGTAGGTCAGCTTGCTCTCGGCCTGCAAATTGATTTTGACGCCGATCCGGGCCAGATTGGCGGCCACAGCCTGGCAAATCTCGCCGTCATTGACATAACGGTCATTCGGGCAGTTCATAGCCACCTCGAATCCATTGGGATAGCCTGCGTCAGCCAGCAGTTTGCGGGCTGCATCCGGGTTGTAAGGCAGGCGCTTGTTGATATCCTCGGCAAATCCATTGATGCCGGGACCGATCATCAGGGCAGTGGGGTTGGAGGCGCCGCGCATCACCGTGCGCTGTATGCCCTGGATGTCGATGGCTTGGTAGAAAGCCTGGCGCACACGCTTGTCTTTGAAGGGATTCTTGCCCTTGATATTGGAGAACAGCAACTCATCGCGCTGCTGGTCCATGCCCAGGAAAATCGTGCGCAGTTCAGGACCAGTCAGTGCCTGGGTGTTGGCATTGGCGTTGATACGTGGGATATCCTGCACCGGCACTGGCTCCATGACGTCGATCTCTCCCGAGAGCAAGGCCGCCACCCGGGTGGAGTCGTTAGCGATCGGCGTGAAAACAACCTCCGTCACATTGCCCTCGATCTTGCCCCAGTAGTTGGGGTTGATCTTGAAGGTGGTTCGCACGTTAGGCTGGCGCTCACCCAGTATGAAGGGGCCTGTGCCGTTGGCGCGGAACGAGGCTGCATTCTCCAGTCCCTTGCGCCGATCGACGGGACGCACGGCCTGGTTGTCTTCGCACCATTTTTTGCTCAGGATGTATACGGTCGAGAGTACATTGGGCAGAATGGGAAATGGCGATTTGGTCTCGATATCGACTGTGTAGTTATCGACCTTGCGCACCTCCTTGATGTCGTTGGTGTTGCTGCGCATGTCCGAGCCTTCGCCCGCAGCACGTGCCAGGGAAAACACCACATCATCGGCCGTAAATGGCGTACCGTCATGGAAGCGGACGTTGCGTCTGAGCTCAAAACGCCAGACCACCGGGGAAACCTGGCGCCAGGCCGTGGCCAGCGCCGGCTCAAACTTAAGGTCCTTACTGACACCCACCAGCGCCTCGTAGACGTTGTTAGTGATGCTCAGTTGCAAGGACTCGTTGAGCGAATGCGGGTCCATCGAACTGGCATCGCCCTGATTGGCGATACGAACCGTCTTGGCCGAAAGCTGCGTAGCCCCCAAGGCGGCCATCAGCATGACCGCCAGCCAGCGTTTTTTAAGTTTCATCTAAGTCTCCTTCAAAAAGAACCGAGGAAGGTTCGGGTTAAAAACGCTCATGGCTTCAGGGGCAGGGCCTGCTCGACCAAGCTGGCATGCAGGGCTGCCCCCAAGGGCAGGATGTCGTCATTGAAATCATAGCGGCTATTGTGCAGGGGATAGGGGCCCGGCCCGTCTGCCCGGCCCTGCCCTACCCGGATGTAGGCGCCGGGCCGAACTTGCAGCATGAAGGAAAAGTCCTCACCCCCCATGCTGGGCAGCATGTCTCTCAAGACTCTGTCTGATCCCACAAGGCGCTCGGCTACATCGGCCGCAAAATGCGCCTCAGGCACGGTGTTGATGGTGGCCGGATACACCCGCTCGTATACCAATTCGGCACTGGCCCCAAAACCCTGCGCCACGCCCTGGCACAGGGTGCGCAGGCGCTGCTCAATGTGATCCTGCACCTTAGGGTCATAGGTACGCACCGTGCCGACCAACGTGACTTCACCGGGGATGACGCTCATCGCATCCGGGTTCCCACCCTGCATAGAGCACAGGCTAATCACAGCCTGGTCCATGGCCGACAGATTGCGCGCGACCACGCTTTGCACCGCCGTGATGAGGTGCCCGGCCACCAACACCGGGTCTATGGTCTGGTGCGGCCTTGCGCCGTGCCCGCCCTGGCCGCGAACCACGATCTCGATCCGATCGACTGCAGCCTGCATCGGGCCGGGGGTAATGCCAATCACACCGACCGGAATATCCGGTGAATTGTGCTGGGCAAAGACCCTCTGGCAATTGAACTGGTCGAATAAACCGTCTTCGATCATGGCCCGCGCGCCGGCGTAGCCCTCCTCGCCCGGCTGAAAAATCAGCACAGCGGTGCCGTCGAATCGGCGCGATTGCGCGAGGTAGCGCGCAGCTCCGACCAGCATAGCGGTGTGTCCATCATGGCCACAGCCGTGCATCAGGCCCTGACGGACGGATTTCCAGGTGCAGTCGTTGCGCTCGTGGATCGGTAATGCGTCCATGTCGGCACGCAAGCCCACCATGCGGCCCGGATTGGCGGCCGTGTGCCCTTGCCCATGAACCAGGGCCACCACGCCGGTCTTGCCCAGGCCGGTCACGATACGGTCCACGCCACAGAGCTTGAGGGCCTCCACCACCCGGGACGAGGTGTAGACCTCCTCGAATCCCAGTTCCGGATTCATGTGCAGATCCCGCCGAAATGCAGTGAGCTCCGGATGAAACTGCCGGATAGCCTCGAAGGCCACGCCCACGGCGCGGTAGGCCAGCGGCTTCGCCTCAAGCGTGGCCTCAGCCACCACAGAGCCCTTCCACCGCCTGGTGCATGGCTCGCTCGGCCTGATCAACAATCGCCTGGCGCCATTGGGGGGTATCGATATAGAAGGCATCTCGCATCTGCTGCCGGATCTGGCGCGCCAAAGCCGGCTCGACTGACGCCTGCGCGTGCATCCAGTGATCGGCGCGCAGGGCCTGCAGCACCTGATCGACCGGCACCGTTCCGTATTCGAGGGCCATTCCGGTGTACTCGGCCTGCGGGCACTCGTCGTAAATCGCAGTCCACATCAGGCCGGTCAAAAGCGCCGAGGTCGAGGAGCCATCGTAGATGGAGGTGACTTCCTTCCCCCACCAGGCCCGCACCCGCGCCAGCGACTGCTGATCGTCCCGATCGGCGAAGATCTTTTCCCCCACGCCGGCTGGGCCCAGCCCGGTATGTAGATCAATCCAGGCGATGCGCCGCTTGCCCGCACCAATCTGCCTGAGCACCTTGCGCAAGGTCTGGTTGTTCCAGGTCGGCTGCCTGCCGCCAAAAAACAGGCCCTGCTCAAACTCGTGCTGGCCGCGGGTGATAACCGCCTGCCACTGCCCAATGCCATGCGCCGCGATGTAGCGCTGGGTGGCCGCGTGGTTATCGGCCGAGGGCGGCCAGACCTCAGGAATCAACAAGGGGTGCAGTTCGCCATAGCCCAGATTGGCCGGCAGGGGCTTGGAAAAATCATGGAAATTGCGATTGAGGTCGACCCCCTCATGAGTCACCCGGCGATCAAAGGAAAAACCGTGCGGGTTGAGCGCGTGGATGTAGGCCACCGCCAAGCCCGCCTGATGGACCCGCTCTCGCCAAGCCGCCTGATGCAAGGCTGCCACCTGTACGCCGCTGCCGCAGTAACCCTCCACACCATGGCAGGCGCTGCTGACGATCAACAGTTTGTCGGCCGCGGGATCTCCGTCAATCACAACATCCATGGCCAGTTCCTCGCCCTGGCTGCCCCGCAGGGGGTGAATATGGCTGTCAACAGCCAGGCCGACGCCTTCAGCAGCGGCCATGAAGGCAGCGCGGGCCTGCCGATAAGAGTTCGAGAAGGCTCGCTCGGTCGGAATCATGGACAAATCGGACGACAGATCATGCAAAAAGGGCCAGCGCAACCCTATCGGCCGTGGAAGGATCGCTTGAAAGCCGTAAGGGACGATGATGCCAAAAAAATGCCGCCAAACCGGCGCGAGGCCATCAGTATTAACCCATGGCAGCCGAAGGCGCAAACCCGAGAATCAGAAAGGACTGACGATGCGAGCCCAGCGAGGCCGACGGAGTCGGGCCTGCGAACGACTGGGGCACGAACCCCGGAAGGATGGATCCGGTGATCAGCCCGGGAAAGCCATCAGCCATCGCACAGTCGTGATCAGCAGGAATACCAATCGCTGACCTTGATTTCCGGGATACCCTCAGCCTGCGTCCACCGGGCCAATTCATCGTGTCGAGGCACCCAAACACCCTCAAATTGCCCCATGTAACTCAAGAGTTTGTCAAACTGTGCAGCCATCAAGGGACGGCCGCCGAAGTTACCGTGCATGGTGATATTGATCATCGACCCCGGCTCTTGGTGATACTGGAAGTCGAACATATCCTTGTACGTGGTGTACCAGTCGAGAGGGGCACCTCGCAAAACCCGATTGTCGGCATAGTCACTATGGGGCAACCCGACAATCGGCCCGGCTTTCGTCTCAATGAGCCCCGGCTGATCCATATTGTTGTAATCGCCGTGCCACAGAAGCCCTTCACGTTTGAGAATTTCAGCGGTACGTTCATTAGCAGCAATCGTGGAGCTAAGCCAGCCCACGGGCCGCAAGCCTGCCACCTGCGTCAGAATGTCCAGGCTGCGGCGTATCAGCGCGACCTCTTCAACCTCAGACAGACCCGAAAGAACCTGATCCTGCGCATAGTTGTGACCGGCGATCTCAAAGCCGGCTGCCGCAATAGCCCGAACCGTCTGCGGGAACAGTTCAGCCGATCGCGCATTGATGCAAGCTGTGCCCGACACCCCATGACGACGCGCGGTACGGACCAAGCGCGCCATACCAAAACGCCCTCCGTAGTCGGACCAAAGGATGCCCGCACGATCTTCCACGCCCGGCTTGGGTGGACTGGTCATCGGCGAATACGGAGGCGCCTTGCCCGGTGACCAGTTTTCCATCAGGAAGGTCAGTATGACGGTGATACGAGGTTGGCCTGGACGATCAGAGAGCAATGGCAAGGTTCTACTCCAGCTTGAAATGACATGGGACCGCTATTCGGGCGTGATTCCCGCCTGTTGCGTGAGCGACTTGTAGAGTTGAGCACTCTCAGCAAGTTGACCGGCAAATTCAGCAGGGCCAGCAAACTTGATGTCATAGCCGGCTTGGTTCATGCGAGCCATCACCTCCGGATCTCGCATGACCTTATCCATCTCGGCGCCCAGGCGTTGCAGCAGGGGCGCTGGCATGCCGGCCGGTCCGAGCAGACCCACCCAGGTTTCAGGGACGGAAAAGCCAGCGATGCCGCTTTCTGAGGCAGTGGGAATATTGGGCGCAGAGGCCGAGCGGCTGCCTTCGACCACGCCGAGTATGCGCAGCTTGCCAGTTTGAACATGGGGCAAGAGGTTCGATAACACCAGGATACCGAAATCCACCTGACCGGAGATGACATCCGTCAAAGCAGCAGCGCCTCCCTTGTAGGGCACATGGGTCAGACGAGCTTTTTGTCGACTGATCAACAGCAGACCTGCCAAATGCTGCGATGTACCTGCGCCTGAGGTGCCAAAAGACAGACCCTTGGGCGAAGCCTGTGACTGCTGCACCAAATCAACCATGCTTCTTATGGGCGAACCCGCCGGCACAGCCACCGCCTGGGGAGCGACCGCCAACTTGGCAATCGCGCTGAAGTCCTTGACCGGGTCGTAGTTCACTCCTTTGGTGAAAAGCTGCACGGTCTGGTGAGGGGGGCCCAGATTCATCAGAAGGGTATAGCCGTCCGGCGGTGAACCCGCTACGAAGGCTGAGCCAATCGCCCCCCCTGCGCCAGCCCTGTTCTCAATGACCACGGGCTGCCCCAGCGCTGCGGATAACTTGGGGCCGATGAGGCGAGCCACAGTATCAGCAGCCCCCCCTGCAGCAAAAGGGGCCACGATACGAATCGGCTTGTTGGGGTAGGACCCTTGCGACCAGGCGGGGGTCGATAGCCCCCAAAAAAGCGGCAGGGCTAGAAGGCCACGGCGAATCCAGAATGCGAGCATCAACGTCTCCGGGAGTTTTGCTCCTGCAATCTAACAGCAGTTCAATAAATTGAAAAATGCATAATCAAGTTGCATAAGATTCATTTTTTGCATGATAGAAATCAAGCAACTTCAATGCTTTCTTGCGGTGGCTCGGGAGTTGAACTTCAGCCGGGCGGCCGCTCATTTGAATATGACCCAGCCCCCCTTGAGCCGCCAAATCGCGCGGCTCGAGCAGGCCCTGGGCGTGCGTTTGTTCGTGCGTACGCCGCAAGCGGTAGCACTGACTCTGGCAGGACAAGCGCTCCTGCCTGAGGTGCATCAAGTCATGGCCACCTTCGGCGGGCTGCGTGAGATTGCACGCCGCGTTGAACAGGGACAGGTAGGGCGCATCCGGATTGGCTTTGTTGGATCAACCATCTACACCTCGATCCCCGCGCTCCTGGGCCACTTCCGTCGCCTCCACCCGAAAATCAATCTGGACTTGCAGCAACTGACCGTGGCCAGGCAGACCGACCTGCTGCTCCATGGAGACATCGACGTTGGCATCATCCGGCAAGCCATATCCCATCCCCGTCTTGCCACGCGCTGCATAGGACGCGAGGCATTCATCGCCGCCCTGCCCCTTGATCACCGGCTGGCGGCCAAGTCACACGTTCGACTGAAATCGCTGGCCGACGAGCCGCTCGTGGCGTTCAGCAAGCATGAGGCTCCGGCGATCTACGAGCAATTGCGCAGGATGTGCGAACGGGCCGGCTTTTCTCCCCGCATCGTTCAAGAGGCCCACCCCATGTCCACAGTCGTGGGACTGGTGGGTGCCGGTTCAGGCGTTGCCATCGTGCCGGAGTCCATGGGCAGTCTGGCTTTTAAAAATGTAGCCTACCGACCATTGCTTGGGACGCGAGAGCTCAGCGAATTTTTTGTGGTCTGGCGTCGCGACGATCCTTCGCCCATCCTCAAAAATTTTCTATCCGTGGTGCGATCGCAGGATGCACGCAAACCGAGGACAGACTAGAGATCGATCCACTCGGGCTCGAAGAGCAACCGCGACATCAAATCTTCGCATCGCCCAGTCCACTCACAGCGGCGGCTACAGGACTTTTCAGTCCAGCAACTTCAGTCAAGTGGTCAGCGGGGACGGGCGCAGCACGACTTGCTTGAGGACCCTCAAGCGCTGTATGACGAAATGACTGCCGATCTGTCGCCATGGGACACTTAAGCATGCTAGTGTTTCCCCGAGAAAAGTTGAGCGTCTTCCTGTCATAAGATGATTTGGCCAATCGTCAAATCAAAGGGGGGCCTGGTCCATGCTTAATGAGACTGAACGCTTGCAAGCCGTCGAAACCCTGCTCCAAGCTCAACGCGAGTGTCGTCAGGCCAAGCTATTGACAGACTCCTTTCCACACATTGAGATTGAAGACTCCTACGCAATCTCAACGGCGGTGATGCAGCGCAGGGTGGCCAGCGGCGCCAGTTTGATCGGCCACAAAGTGGGCCTGACCTCCAAGGCCATGCAGGCATCGTCGAAGATCAACGAACCGGACTATGGCTATTTGCTGGACAACATGCTGATTGCCGAGGGCGCCAAGGTGTCCCACGCCAGCTTCTGCCTGCCCCGGGTGGAGGTGGAATTGGCCTTTGTACTGGGTCAGCCGCTCAAGGGCCCCGGGGTGACCCTGACGGACGTGCTTCGCGCCACCGAGTACGTGGTGCCCGCCCTGGAAATCGTCGACGCCCGACTCGTCGATCCGCGCAAGATCCAAGATACGATCGCCGACAACGGTGCCGCTGCCGGCTTGGTGTTAGGCGGGCGGCCGGTCAGACCTGACGCGGTAGACCTGCGGTGGGTCGGGGCTCTGATGTATCGCAACTCGGAGATCGAAGAAACCGGCGTGGCCGCTGGCGTACTGGGGCATCCAGCCCTTGGCGTGGCATGGCTGGCCAACAAGCTGGGGCAACACGGCGTCGGGCTGGAGGCGGGGCATATCGTGTTGGCGGGCTCCTTTACCCGCGTGGTCTATGCCAAGAAAGGCGACACGCTTTTTGGCGACTTCGGCACCCTGGGCAGCGTCTGCGTCCAGTTCGTGTGAACCGAAGATGGTTTTGTCGAGCAACATCCCCAAGCAAACCCTGCGCCGGAGTGAGCATCAAGCGCAGCCATGGTTTTCGATGGACAGTCATCACTCTGGCGATGCAGCCGCCAGGTCGGCTTTCGATTGGGCGCCCAAGATGGCACTGGTGAGGAAACTCGAGCATCCGAAACGGCCACCTACGACGGACGGCACGGAGGCGCGCAGCGCGGTCTGCGTGCGGATTGAAAGGGAAATTTGATCCGGGATAGCGCCCGTCCGGCTAGGAAAACCACCCCTAAATCAAAACTTTTTAAGGAAAAGAGAGATGCGTCTAACCCGCCGATCGTGGGCCCTGCTTGCAACCGTTGCTGGGCTGCCCAGCATGGCCTTTGCACAACCCGAAACATATCCTTCCAAGCCGGTGCGTGTACTCGTCGGCTTTCCCGCGGGCAGTTCAACCGATGTAGCCACGCGGGTGATCGCACAACGCCTGGGACAGTCTCTGGGCCAACAATTCATCGTCGAGAATCGCGCCGGTGCCAGCAGCAACATAGCCGCTCGAGCCGTAGCGGCGGCGCCGACCGATGGCTATACCTTGTTCGTCGGCACCGTAGCCAACACCATCAATGCCACCTTGCAAGCCAGCAGTTCGGTCGACCTGTCCAGGGATTTTTTACCGGTGGCCATGGTCGGAAGCGTTCCGAATATTCTCGTGGCACATCCATCTCTTGGCGTCAACAACGTGGAGCAGTTGATCGCAAAAGCCAAGGCCGAACCCGGACGCATCACCTTCGCTTCTTCAGGCAACGGAACATCGCCGCATTTGTCCGGTGAGTTGTTAGCCCATATGGCTGGAGTTCGCCTGTTACATGTGCCGTACAAAGGAAGCTCACCTGCAGTGGTGGACCTGCTGGCCGGACAGGTGTTGACCATGTTTGGTCCCGCCTCTACCGTGCTACCCCACATACGCGAGGGCAAACTCAGGGCCCTGGCGTCGACTGGCCTCAAGCGTGCATCCTCCATGCCAGAACTGCCCACGGTTGATGAACTGGGTCTCAAAGGCTTCGAGACATCGGTCTGGTTTGGAATCAATGCGCCCCGAGGTACACCGGCCTCCGTGATCGAAAAGCTTCGTGCTGCCATCGGGGCCGCCCAAGACAGCACAGAAGTTCAAACGCAGTTCAAGGCGCAGGGTATCGAGTTCGTGCGAGCCGGTCCAAGTGAATATGCCGCACTGATACGCAGCGAGACCGAAAAATGGGCCCGTGTCATTAAAGTGGCCAATGTTCAGCCCGAATAAATCGGCTCGTCCTCTACTGAAAAAGTCCCCCGGAAGACCACGCTCATGGCCAAACTGACTCTTGCCGACTGCCGGATGTTCATCGATGCAGTCTTTGAAAAGGCCCAGCAAATGGGTGTACCGGTAGCCTGCGCCATTGTCGGGCCCGAGGGACACATCCTTGCGCTCGAGCGCATGGATGACGCCGGGTTCATCACACCGGATACGGCGCGGGCCAAAGCGTTCACCATGGCGGCCTTTCGCGCCATGAGCCCACGCTTTTCAGATGGGCTGGTGATCCAGCATTGGTTCAAGGAACGCAATCCCCAAATGCTGGCCAATGCCTCGGTCTTCACCAATGGACAGATCGTTGCCTCCGGTGGGTGTGCGCCCGTCTTCGTGGGTGACGAGATGGTGGGGGCCTACGGCATCAGTGGTGGTACATCGGGTCAGGACGAGCAGATGGGTGATTACGCCCGAGCCAAGCTCGGGTGGTCGCACAGAGCAAAGACAGACAAGCTGCCCCAAGAGGCCAAGGACCAAATCAACGCCATCTACCGGCAGGTGGGCCTGACGGACCGGTTCATCTGAAATTGAGACACACCGAGATTCCGGAAGTACCCCGGCTGACAGTCCGCCAAAGGCGTCTGAGCCGTCGGGCCTGCGCAGGCGTTGGCGGTCAGGCGGTACCCAACGGTTCCCAATCGCGCAAGGCCGAATAGGCACCACGCCAATAAAGAAGGGGCTTACCTTCGAAGGATTCGCAGTGCAGTACACGTCCGTAGACCACGTCATGATCACCGATTTCATGGACGAGGTAGACGTCGCACACAAGAGTAGCTAGGGCACCTTCCATGAGGGGTACCCCCCAAATGTTTTCGCTTGCGTTTTCGCGTCGGAAGCGGCGCTGCTCCTTGGACACGAAACGGCGCGAAATCTCCTCTTGATCGGCATTCAGCAGATTGATCGCGAAGCGGCCGCTGTCCCGGATCGCAGCGCCCGTTCGACTGCCTTTCACAACGCATACGAGGACGATCAAGGGCTCCAGGGATACTGAAGTCAAAGAATTGACGGTCATGCCGAACTGTTCGCCACCACGCGAAGTGGTGACCACGGCAACTCCAGTGGCAAAAGAGCCCATCACACGTCGAAAGGTCTGCGGCTCAATGCCCCCCACAACTGGCGCGGAACTTTTCATTGGGTACCCTCTCCTTGATACATTCGTAGACGCTGCAATCAAAGCACCGCTTGACACCCACAGGGCTCGACCATCGCATGGCAACGGTCGCCAGCCCATCGTTGGACGCGCGGTTGGCAAAACCTTCTGAACCACAACTGAGCGATCAAGGCTTGCAAGCTCTTTCTCGTCCGCTGTCATGTCCGTTGGTGCGCACACCCGGTCTTGAGTCGAGTCTCGGGTTCACCGCCCCTAAACCTCCACATTCGGCTCAAATGGATTCCAAGCTTCTTACCGACGCGCCGGCTGATTGCATCATAGGGCACATCGTGCATTTAATGCAATTGTTTATCCAGCGCGCCCGCTTCAGTCGCGTCGCGGCGAGTCGCCAGGTGACTCGGCAGTGATGCCACCGACACCCGGCTCGCTAAGGCTCATTCCGGGTCAGGATTGGCCAGCTTCCATTCCACGGGATCGGCTTTACAACTGCCCAAACCAAATGGACATAGAATTGAACGGCACACAACGTCTTGCATCTTATGCAAAGTAGGGTCCTATGAACGAAG
The DNA here is from genome assembly GCA_964488145.1 of uncultured Polaromonas sp. Classification (GTDB taxonomy): domain Bacteria; phylum Pseudomonadota; class Gammaproteobacteria; order Burkholderiales; family Burkholderiaceae_C; genus Polaromonas. Next base: position 12,981 of record CAZATV010000008.1, on the reverse strand, counting down.
GTGAAGTCTCCTATTGGCCGAAAAGAGTCCATTACGGTGCCGGCAGCGTGAGCCGGTTGGGCTCCATCATCCAGCGCCTGGGCGGTCACCGCGTCCTGGTCATCTGCGGACAAACTGTGGCGGGCGGCTCGATGCTCGAGAAGGTCAAGTCTGCCCTCGGCGAGCATTACGTCGGCGCCTTCACCGACGTGCGCGCCCAAACCCCCCTGTCCGAACTGAGCCGCGCTGCCTCGGAGGTACAGGCGAAGGGGGCAGACACTGTGGTCTCCGTTGGGGGGGGGAGCGCCATTGACGCCGCCAAGGGAGTCGTGCTCTACCTGGCCACCAACGGCGATCTGCTGCCCTACTCCATCCAATACGCCGCACAAGGGATGGAAAGACGCCGGCTCGAGAGTTCGCCTCTTCTGCATATCGCCGTACCCACGACGGCCGGTTCGGGTAGCGATGTCATGCCAACAGCCGGAATCCGGGATACCCAGCAAAGTAAAAAAATTCTGTTCTGGGATGACCGACTGGTCCCCGATGCGACGATCCTGGATCCCGAGATGGCTGTTCATGCGGGCGCCAGACTCACTGCTGCAAGCGGGATGACCGCGGTTGCTCGTTCCATCGAAGCGCTGTACTCCAAGCATCGCAACCCGATGTCCTCGGGTTTGGCGCTGCATTCAGCCAGGCTCCTGATCAAATGGCTACCGGTTGCCGTTAACGAGCCCGGCAATCTGGAGGCGCGGCAAAACTGTCAAATGGCCTGTGCGATGGCCAGCACCGCATCCATCAATGCCATGGCCTCCTTGGTGCATCCCCTGGGTCACGTTTTTGGGGGACGCTATGGGCTTCAGCATGGGATCGCACATGCGATTCTCCTGCCGCCCAGCATTCGCCGCCTGCTGCCCTGCATAGGCACGGATTACAACCCTGTCATGGACGCACTGGGCTGTCCCAAAGCATCGTCGAGTGAAGAGGCTGCAGACCTCGCCCACGAAGCCTTGACTGCTCTACTGCGCAGTTTGCCGCTGCCGCAGTCCTTGAAGGCGGTGGGGGTCAAACACGAAGATCTGGCTTCCATTTCATCCGCAGCGAGCAAAGAGTACATGCTGTCCAGTTTGCCGACCGCTCTGACGTCTGCCGATATCGAGAAGGTTCTGCAAGAGGCTTGGTGAGCAGGCCGGCGTCAGGCAGCAACATCGCCGATAAGCAGGCGCGCCCGACGACCCCGAAAGCTCAGGTCCGACCGTGCAGTGGGGTGGCAGGGTCGCCCACGACACCGCTCTACTGGAGCATGAATTGCAGGTGAATGCGATTGAATTGCTCGGCCTTTTCCCATTGCGGCCAGTGCCCGCAACCGGTGAGGATCTCTAGCTGACTCCCCCGTATAAGTCCGGCAAGCTTTTCTCCCACGGAAACCGGAAAGGTTGGGTCGTCTGTCGTCCAAAGGACCAGCGTGGGAACATCGATACGGCTCCATTCTTCGTCGGGAATGATGTTGCGTTGACGAATATCTGGAATCTGCAAACAAAGAATGCGCCGAGTCGCCTCTGCCATACCGGGGGTCTTATAGACACGCCGCCGGGTGGCCACCAACTCATCGGTCACTGCGGCCGGGTTCGACATCAAAATTTCAAGTCGCTGCCGGACCACCTCCGGGGTGGGATTTTGCGCAGCAGCCAACGTTTTCTCGTATACCGCCTTCATACCTGCCGCGCTGGAATGGGCGCCACCCGTCGTGTTCAGACATAAGCGTCGAACGCGCCCCGGTTGATCAAGGCAGAACCTACCCGCAACCCACCCACCCAGGGACTGCCCCGAAAGCAGCACGCTATCCAATTTCAAGGTGTCCAGTACATCGCGCAAATGCGCTGCGTACTGCGGGATTTCGTAATCGACATCCGGCTTGTCGGTATAGCCATGCCCCAACATATCGATCGCAATAACATCGAAATACTGGGCGTGTTCCGCAATATTACGCATGTAGGTTTCGATATGACCGGTAGTCCCATGAAGCAGAATCAGCGGCGGTGCGCCGGGCACCCCTGCTCGAAGATAGCGAGTTCGTACGCCGCGGGCATCGATATAGCCTTGGGTGAACGGCACGCCCATGAGATGCTCCCACATGGTGGGCGCTGCGGCAGGAGGGGGGGGAGCAGTTGTCACATGCACTCCATTGTTAAGGGATCAACCCATGAGATCATCGGGAAAGCGTTTGGGTCCCGAGGGGGTAAAGACCCAGAGTGCCATCTGGGTCCGGTCTCGACTGTCAGTCTTGGTGCCCGCCTGCACTGCAGCGGTCAAGGCATTGAAGGTAGCCTTCAAGTCATCGGTTTCCACCTCGTAGACCGTGAGGTACCGGTAAGGGTGAGGACCCGGCTTGTATTGCTCTGAACTCAATTCATAACGGGACGCGCTGACAAACCCCGGTGCCTGCAAAACTTCTGGGATGTGATGCGTATCGAGCCATTGGGTGAGGTCCTGCTCGCGCCCAGGCAGTGCATTGCTCATGGCAAGCAATATATGTTTGGCCATATCAAATACCTCGATCAGATGTTCGGGTGATGCTCATGGAGCAGGCGCTCCGCCTGCCATCGCGCTCTTCTGCCAGGCAGGGGCATAGCCTGGTGGCACATCATAAAAATTGAGCGTCATGGCGACCATGGTGTACAGCCCAATCAGCCCAATCAAATCACTGACTCCCTTGTGACCGAAGACTTTCATACTGCGTTGATAAAGATCATCATCGATGTGACGAACCGTGTGCAGAGCGGTCACCAGCTCCCATGTAAGGCTTTCAACGGTGTCCTCGAACTCTGGGCGAGCTCCCTGCTCGATCGCATCAATCTGCTGCTGGGTCATGCCGGCCTTCAGGGCATGGCGGGTGTGAGCGTCCCACTCGTACTTGGCATCCCAGAATCGGGCATGCACCAGAACCAGAATTTCCTTCTGCCGCTTGGTCACCGGAGCAAACTGGGAAAGGTACAGTCCAAATGGCTCTGCAACATCGAGGAAGTCCATGTTGTGCAGCCAGGCGCGCAGGTTGATCATCACCCGCCCCCTCGGGCCTTGCTCGATATGCCGCACCATCTGCTGCTGACGCTCAGTTCGCAGTTCAGGGAGGATCTCAAAATCACGTCTGAGACGAGTCACGCCTGTCATAAATGTTTCCCCTGGAGATGAATCAGGATAGATTTCTCGCCTCAATACGCGCCCGGAACCTTCGGCCTACTTGGCCACGGTGCGCGTATTCCCTGTTCAAAGGCAAATTGACGTTGTTGCCCAGCGACCAGACGCGCTTGGGCGGTGCCCGCACGACGGTCATGTCCCCAAAGACTGGGGCCGAACAATTCATGGGGCTGCCAGTCCGGTCCGATCAGCCTGCCGCCCCAGCCGTACTCGAGCGCAAATCCACTCGGTGTCCGAACATAGAAAGACGTCATGTGGTCGTTCGAGTGCCGTCCAAGCGACGAGGTGATGGCCTCAGGGTAGTCACGCAAGGCCACGTCGTAGGCACGGCCAAGGTCATCAAATTCGTTGACCTCCACCAGCAAATGCGCGATTCCGCAGGCCGGGCTTTCCGCCAGCGCAAGCGAGTGATGACGCGGGTTGATGTGCATGAAAACTCGTCGATTGGGAAGGGAAATAAAGTCGCTGACGCGAAATCCTAAAACGTCGCAATAGAAATTTTTGCTCTTGTCAAAGTCGGTCGTCATCAAAACCGCATGACCAAAACCTAGATCGCCCGCACAAAATCCTCCCATGGCGCGCGAAGGGACAAACGCGTGCAAGTCATCAGCCAGACCACAGTAAAGCTCAAGCGTCTGACCCATGGGATCGGTCAGACGAACAAAATCATCGACGCCGCGAAAGAGGGCATCTTCCGGACTACCACGCTGGACGGCGATGCCAGCCTCAGTCAGAGTCCGCTGTGCCCGTGCGAGCGCATCCCTATCCTCCACCTCGAAACCCAGATAAGGATGACTTTCCCCCAGAGATTGGGTGATCAACATACGTTGGCACTTGGCATCCAAACGCAAACGCAGCGCCTTGCCGCCTCCCGAAGCCTTGACGTCAGAAACTTGGGCTCCCAGGAGCCCTTGGGCGAAGGATTTCCAGACCTCCAGATCCTTCCCAGCGAATCCCACGTAGCCTAGAGACTTGATCCTCATGGCAGCCTCCGCACAACGCCAAGACCCCAATGACATCGGCCCCCTGGCGACGGATCAACCGGCCCGCCAGCCCCAAAAACAGATTTGACTTTCATGTCTTGGTCCTCGTCGCCGCGCGCAGACCTGGCAGCTGGCCGCCCGTAGCCCTGCACCCATTCAACATCACTCCAGCGTTATATTCGTTGCCTTGATCACTTGGCCCCATCGATCGTGTTCACGATTGACAAGTGCGGTAAACGAGGCTGTCGATCCAACAATCACTTCCATGCCCCGGGACTCCAATGACGCGCGGACGCTGGCCATGGAGTAGACCTTTTGAAACTCTCGTTGGAGGCGTTCCACAACAGGGGCTGGCATACCCACCGGACCGAATAGCCCCTGCCAGTTCATCATTTCGAAGTTCGGAATCGTCTCTGAAATCGAAGGGACATCGGGCAGAAGACCCGTTCGCTTGGACTCGGTCATCCCCATGATCCGCAATCGTCCCGCCGCCTGAAACGGCAGTGCAGCCGACAGCGTGAGAAAAGCCAGATCCACCTGACCACCCACCAAATCGTTGGCCGCCGGTGCGCCGCCCTGGTAGGGGACATGAATCCATTGGATACCCGCCAGTTGCGACATCAGAGCTCCAGCCAGGTGGTGAGGGCTGGCAATACCGGATGAGGCGTAACGCAACTTTCCGGGGTTCTGTTTGGCGTAGGCCACCAGTTCGGCCAAACTCTTCGCGGGCACTGAAGGATGCGCAGCCAAGCACATCAAGGGTTGAACCAGGGCGCAGATGGGCGCGAGATCCCTCCTCGCCTGAAAACTCGAACTCTTGATGACATGGGCATTGATCGCATTGGTGGAGATATTGCCAAGCATGATGGTGTAGCCATCAGCAGGGGCTCGAGCCACATATTCGCCGGCGATGTTGCCCGTGGCACCGGGCCGGTGCACCAGAACCATGGGCTGTCCGAGCGCCTCCTGCAACTGCGCCGATCCTGCGCGCGCAATGAGATCGGTCGGACCACCCGGCGGGAATGGCACGACGATATTGATCGGGCGACTTGGAAATAGCTGAGCTCGAGAAACAAGGGGCCAGGCCGTCATCGCCATCGCCCCGCCACACAACGCAAGCGCACCACGTCTTGTTAACTGCATGATGTCCTCCTCCCTCGTTTTTTGCATTCTAGGATATGGGTTGCATAAAGCGCAACCATATGTCAGCACAGCTCGCGCCCGCAGGCTCAGCCATCCCGCCACCCGGGACGGATCGCACACATACTCAATCCATCTTCAGTTTGGCAGCGCGGACGATTTTCCCGTAAGCCTCGAAGTCAGCTTTCACCATGGCCGCATACTGGCGCGGCGTGACAGTCCCATCGGCCGATAGCAGTCCAACCTGGGCGAACTTGGCACGAACCTCCGCACTCGCAGCAGCTCGGCCGAGTTCACGGCTGAGCGCATCGATGACCTGCGGCGGGGTCTTGGAGTGCGCAAAAGTTCCAAGGGTGATCGGCAGATCCATCGGCGGACCACCCGCCTCCTCCACCGTCGGAATATTCGGCGTTGCGCTGATGCGTTTGGCCGAAGCGACGGCAAGTACCTTGAGCTTCCCAGCCTCAGCCTGTGGCGCTGCGCTGTTGTAGCCCAAGAAGGCCACACCCACATCACCGGCCACCAAGGCCTGTATCGTTTGCCCGGCACCCCGATACGGGATATGGGTCATGTTCAATCCGGCCTCGATCTTGAGCAATTCCATCAGTAATTGATGAGAGGATCCGTTACCCGATGATCCGTAAGGCAGACCCGGTTTGGCCTTGACATAGGCGATCAGTTCCTTGAGCGTGTTCACGCCCAGACCTGCATTCACGCAGAGATACAACAAACCAATCGCAATAGGCGCCACAGGCGTCACATTTTCGGCAAAGGGATTTGAATTGGTCATGTGCGGCGCAATGGCATAGCTACCACTCTCGATGAGCACCACCGACGAGCCATCCGCTGGCGCATTGGTCAATGCGTTGAGGGCAACGATCCCGCCAGCCCCAATGCGGTTCTCAACGATCACCGCCCTCCCCGTGCTTGAGGTAATTTGTTGCCCGATGATCCGGGCCATCAGATCCGGAATTCCACCGGCGGCGGTTGCCACAATGATGCGCAGCGGAGGCTCCGCACTCTTGACTTGCGCGCTGGCCTGCTGGGCCATCCCCATAGGCAGTAAGGCCAGGCATAACGCCCGCCGGTTTAGGGAGCCGGCGCTCGAAGTCGACCGGGTTGACTGGACTGGATACTCCATGAAATGCTCCTGACGCTGGTTTGAGTAAAAAGTCAGCTGGCCTCGTTAAACAGGGGGGGATCCATCTTGACGAGAGGCTCAGAGATCACGACGAAGAATAGCGGCCACTTGCCGCCACTCCATGACAGGTGAAGAGATAAGCTCATGGGCAAATTTCTTCGGGTCATAGCTTGGTGTGGCGCCGAGGCGACCGGGGGCTGCATCGCCTGAGGTTATTTGCCCGGCCATAGAAATTGCATAGTTGGACAAGAACTTATCCATCACCCGCTGTGGATCGGGTCCCGCCACCTGTGTGTCTCTGACGACGACCTGACCGCTATGGGTGACGAGTTCAATTCGGCCATCAAAACTCTTTCCGAGACCCGGGTCATTGCGGTGGGTAATCCGACACGCCATTTCGAAAACGTCAGCCCGGTCACGATTGGCCCTGTCGAGGCTGCGCAGATCCACTTGTCGATCCAGCAAGGCAATGGCCACCTGATAAGGCAGACTGGCGATGGCCTCCATCTCCGTACCAAACTTGAGCTTCGCCGGCCTGGGTTCGGCCACTACCGCAGCCGCCCACGGTGCGATAACGCAAACGACTGAGGAGACATCCGACGGACTCAATTTATGCTCGAGCAATATCGCCAGCGCTGCGTCAATGTACGGCTGTATCACATGCGCGCAAGGGTAGTACTTGAAGTCGGCCTTTGCGCCGGCCCATCGATGACCCAAATCCGCAGTGAGCCCACTCCTGTCGAATTCGGCGGCCCCAGCGAACGAGCTGAAAAGGTTGCTGGGACCGTCGAGAACATACTTGGGGCCTCTGAAACCTTCGGCCGCGAGGCTGGCAGCAACCACTCCTGCGTGCGCAGACCAGCCTGCGTGAAGCCACTTCGACCAGCTACCGTCACTGATGAAAGCGTTAAGCCCACCAGACATGCTGCAGGCCAACCCAATAGCATGGGCAACCTGATCGCCGTTGAGTCGCATGACGCGGCCCGCGGTTAGCGCCGCCGCCACAGGTCCCACGACGCCCGTGGCATGAAAGCCTTGAGCACCCAGTCGTCTTCCGAAAACTGCGCCCATGCGGGCTGCGAGCTCATAACCGGCAACCACTGCAGCACCGAAATCCTCAGCCGTTGCATCACAAGACTGCGCCAGAGCAAGCGCAGTCGGCACAATCACGCTACCCGGGTGCACCACCGAGTCGGAGAACGTATCGTCGTAGTCCCGGCAATGCGCCAAGGTTCCGTTGAGCAATGCTTGCGCAGCGGGTCCAAATGTTTCCGATTTCCCCGCAGGGCCCGCTGGCGCAAGACCAGCCCATTTTTCGGTCATGCGGCGGGCGGCCAGCCCCGCATCAGTGGTCTGGCCCACCATGATCAGGCCCAGGCTATCGAGCAGACGCAGCTTGGCATCGATCTGGCTCGACTCAGGTATCGCGTTCCACTCGAGCGCTGCGGCCCAAGCACCGATCACCTCGGAAGGCGTGGGTGCGGCAGCTGATGGACCGGACATATTCACCGAATCAGCACCACGGGTACCCCAACCTCGTGCGAAAAAGGCACTCAGCGGCGGCAGAGGCGGGAACACACACAGCCAGCCTCTTCAAGCGATGGCCCAGGAAGACAACGCTGCCACAGGCATGAGGCTTAGCCGGTCATCGAAAAACGGACGCGAGCTCATGAGGAGGCACCCAAACAGGTTGCACATAGTGCGTCCCATTGTATTGAATGCAATTACCGAAAGAACAGGGTAAACCCTCCCCGATCGGCAAAGGGGCCCCTGCCCATCTTGCTCCCAATCCTCAATCATGCAGGCAAGTGAGATCAACCTGAGAGCGGGGAAGCCAGTTCACAGCAATCTTGTAAGTTGCACAGTTAGCAATCAATACCCTACAATGCAAGCGCAGACAGCAAGCCCGCAATCTTGACAGGGAGTTGGTGATGGGACTTCGGACAGGCAAGGAATACGTTGAGAACCTCCGCCGCGGCGAACGGGAAGTGTGGCTGCGAGGACAACGGATTGCCGACGTTACGGCGCACCCGGCATTTGCCAGACCTCTTGCACACACCGCCGGCTTGTTTGATCTTCAACATGACCCAGCACACGCCGATGTCCTGACGTGGAAGAACGAAGCGGGCCAGAGGGTGAGCACTGCGTTCCTGCCCTGCCGAACCCGGGAGGATCTGGCCAAACGCGCAGCGGCCTACCGGATCACAGCGGAGGCCACGCTGGGAATGATGGGGCGCTCTCCCGACTTCCTGGGCAGTGTGATTCACGGATTTGCTGAATCGGCTGAGCTGCTTGAACCGCTCGGCGGGTCATTTGCCCAAAACATGCGTGACTACGCCGCCTATGTGCGTGACGAAGACCTGTTCCTAACCCATGCGCTCGTCACACCGCAAATTGATCGATCCAAAGGCTCAACAGGCCAGGCCGAAGAGTTCCTACACTTGGGCGTTGTGCGTGAAACCTCCGAAGGCCTTGTGGTGCGGGGGGCGCGGATGTTGGCAACCATGGGGCCGATCGCCGACGAAGTGATCGTCTACAGCACCGCTCATCAGAAGGAGGAGGACTCTAACTACGTCTTCATTTTTGCCATGCCGATTACCACACCGGGTATCCGACAAATATGTCGCGAGCCGTACGACGATGGCAATCGACTGCCTGCGAATCATCCGATGGCCTCGAATTTCGAGGACAGTGACACCCTGATCATCTTCGACGATGTCTTGGTGCCATGGAAGCGTGTTTTTGCCTACAACAACGTTCCCGTCATCAACGCCTTCCATGCTCAAAACAGTGGAAAAAACCATTCCAGTCACCAGGCGGCCGTGCGCGGACTCGTCAAGCTCGAATTTGTCGTCGGTCTTCTCATGGAGATTGTCAAGGCCAACGGATCGGAAAAATTTTTGCATGTTCAGCAAATGGTTGGCGAATGTGTGCACTACGTCGAGCTTATGAAAAGTTGCCTGTCCCGCGCGCTATCGGAGGTCGAACCGGGACCTGGCGGAACCCTCAAGCCCCCTCTCATTGCTGTGAACACGGGCAGGATGCTGACTTCCCGCTTTTATTCAAGAATCATTGAAATCCTGCAGATCGTGGGAGCGGGCGGCATGCAGATGATGCCGTCCATGGAAGATTTCGACAGCCCCATCGGATCGGATGTGCGCAAGTACTACCAGGGCGCCGCTGGTGTCGACGCAGAAAAAAGAGTTCGACTCTACAAGATGGCTTGGGACGTCTGTGGCGAGGCCTTTGGAGCCCGCCAAGTCCAGTACGAGCGTTACCATCAAGGCGACCCTGTGCGAAACATGGCCGGTCTTTTCTTGACCTACGACAAGTCGGTGTGCCTCAATCTTGTTGAGCGCGCCATTCGGGCAACCCAAGGCGAACTGCCAAGCGCGATGACCGCCCCCTGCAGCACGGCATCGGACCTGCCAACCGCGCCTCTTGCCCGACCCCTGGCGTCAGTCGCCTGACACGAGTTGCCGCCGGGATAGATACGAGGCTTGCTCTTTTTTTGGGGGGGCAGACGGCCTAGCCCATGTTCGATGGCGGCGAGGCACGTTAACTGCATAATAAGTGCGGTCGCTTGCAGACGGGAACCTCCTTGCGCTGTTGCTTCGGGGCCAGGTGCGGTTTTTCTGCGTGAAAAGATTGGTTTTGGCTGCGCCCACCCGAACCTGTCAAAGCGATTGAATTTAAGCATCGCCCTGCAGCCGTCGCTTGCCAAGGCATTTTTTTCAGATCAGGCGCGATGCCTCAGGGTGTACACCCCCCTGCTGATTTTTTTGGTTTTGAAAGGTGCACGCATCATGGCTGAGCAGCAAGGTATTCAATCGGTAGACGCAGCCGTGCGCATCCTGCAGGCCATGGCCAGCGTGAATCGTCCGATGAGCCTGAAGGACATCGCGATCGCTGCAGACATGACCGCCAGCAATACGCACCGGTATTTGGTCAGCTTCATCAAGGCCAAACTGGTCTATCAGGAAAGCAGCAGCGGCAAATACGATCTGGGCCCGTTTGCGCTACACCTGGGCCTTGCAGCCATGTCGCGAATGGACTCAATTACGGTGGCGACCAAGGTTCTTCATGAACTGCTGGTGGAGATCGACATGCCGGTCACCTTGTCGGTCTGGACCCCGGAGGGGCCAACAATGATTCGATGGCTGGATGCGAGTCATCCCCTGACCGTCAATCACAAGACCGGATCCAGATCACCCATGCTCACCAGTGCGAGCGGCCGTGTTTTCCTGACCTTCGAATCCGAGGAAAAGATCAAAAATGTCCTCGCGGCCGAGGTCCGCGCCCGAAAGAGCCGGAAGGAGAGCACGCTGATCACGCAAGAGGAAATATCAGCTCTCCGATCCGAAGTCAAACGGCACGGGTTGGGGCGCTCCATCGGAGAACGAGTGAACGGTATCAATGGCCTGAGCGCGCCGATTTTCGACGCACTGGGCCAACTGGCTCTGACCATCTCCACAGTGGGCTTGGAGCATACGTTTGACCCCAGCTATGACGGGATCGTCGCCCGCGCACTTCGAGCCGCTGCGGATCGAGCGTCCATTCTTCTTGGATATCGCCCGCACCTTGGCTACGCCACCGGGGGGCCGGAAGAGGTTACTCCACAAAAAATGAAGCCCCGCCGCAAGTCGGGTCAGGCCCTATGATGCCTTGGCTTCAGTTGCCCTCACCGGTCAAGACTGCAGATCGATTTCACGCAGTCCGGCAAGGGGCCTGATGACACCGGATTCGGACCGTACCAACACCAGGACCTTCGCCCATCAAGCGCGCACAGTGATAGTTGCTTGTGGGAAGGGTGATCGGTTGGTGGCCGTCTTCATGAAGCGGTTCCCGGGTGAGTCAGCCAGCGGACACCCCGATGTCAAAGGGACGGGGAGAGCCTCTCCATGCATGTTTTACGAGCCGTAGGCGCCCATCTGGATCGACCCGAATCAGTGCTCGCGCTGAAGGATGGTCGTGTCTACGCGAGCGATCGGAAAAAGGGGGTCGTAAGGGTTCTCCCCGAACCAAGCCAGAATCGTGAACTGGTCTTCCCCCATGCCGACTTCGTGCCTAACGGTATTGCTCTGCTGGCCGACGGGACTTTTCTTATCGCCAACCTTGGGTCGCAGGGCGGCCTCTGGCGTCTGACGCAGTCCGATGAGCTCCGTCCGTATGGCCCCTCGGCCGGACGTATGCCCGGGGGACCTTGTGGATTCGTTTTCCCGGATCCAGAAGGCCGTCTCTGGATCGCCCTGACGACGAAGACGCAACCGCGCGAACGCGCCTACAGCAAATACGTGGCGGACGGGGCCCTCGCATTGATAAATGCCAGGGGCGATTTTCAGGTTTGTGCCACCGGCCTGGGCTTTGTCAATGAGGTTCGCGTACACCCAAGCGGACAATGGCTCTATGTCACCGAGACCTTTTCGCGAAGACTCACAAGGTTTGAAATCTCAGGCGGCGGAGCTCTTTCAAATAGAGAGACCGTGCATCAGTTCGGAGCCGGTGTGTGGCCCGACGGATTCGAATTCGATGAGGCAGGAAATGTGTGGGTAACAAGCGTTGTGAGCAACCGATTGATTTGTATTCGCCCAGACGGTACCGCCGAAACTGTCATTAGCGACTGCTCGGAGACTCTCCTTGCAGGCGCAGAGGCAAACTACCAAGCGGATCGCTTTGGCGCAACCGATCTTGCGGTGGGTAAGACTGGAATCCTGGGAAACGTCTCAAGCATCGCCTTCGCCGGCCCCGACCGCCGGACAGTCTATCTCGGGAACCTGAGCAACACGTACTTGACGCAGTGGCAATCAGACACACCGGGCATAGAGCCACCACACTGGTCTTACGGGCCGACCGTATTGGAATAAATAAGGCCAAGGCTGTCCAGAGCCTACAGGGACATCGCCAATGCCACAGATATGCATCCGGAAGAGGTCGCCACGCAGGCGATCGGCAGCCAAGAGGCGACGAATCAGACGGCACCCCCATCACATCCTGGAGGGCTGCGAAGGTTCATGGCGTGACTTCAATCAGCCGCCACCTGACGCCGCGCCTTCCAGCTCTTGTCGGTGGTCTCGGACTGCCATGCGAAGACATCAGGCAGTCGTTGCGCAGCTAAAGAAAGCCTCATGTCAGCACGCATGAAGATGTGGACAGTCGCGACCGGCAGGTACTTCCCAAGGTCGGTCATGACGGGGCCGAAACGGAGTCTACGAGCCTCATGAAGCCGACCCGGCCGCGGCATCAGTGTGTCCATGCGGGGTAAGACCGACAAGAGCCTCAGGCGTAGTGAAGCCTCCATATGGCGCTCTTGCACTGCCGAGAGCGCAAGCCGGAGATTTTTTAATCCCCGTCCGGAAACTCTGCCGTAATGGGCTCAACGAGCCTCGGCCCGCAGCCGTTCGATCATGAAGTCAGCCGCCTCGGTGATGTGCTGGCGCGCCAGCCGCTCCGCGTGCGCAGCCTTGCCGGCGGAAACCGCCTCCAACAGGGCCTCGTGCTGGTCCCATATGTCACGGGGCTTGTCCTCACGCAGCAGCACCTCAC
>CAZATV010000007.1:0-60032 GCA_964488145.1 uncultured Polaromonas sp. | reverse complement strand
CGATGTCGTTGGACTGCTTGTCGTAGCAGACCATCACCGCGCAGCCCTTGTAGTCAATGCCGTACTCGGTGTTGTCGTAGCCTATGCGCTTGATGGTGTCGCGTGCGATCTGGATGTAGTCCACATGCGCATTGGTTGTGATCTCACCGGCTAGCACCACCAGTCCGGTGTTGCACAGCGTTTCAGCTGCTACACGCGAACGCGGATCCTGTTTGAAGATCGCATCGAGAATGGCATCGGAGATTTGGTCGGCGACCTTGTCAGGGTGACCTTCAGAGACAGATTCCGAGGTGAAAAGATAGTCGTTCGCCATGAAATGAAACTCCAAAAAAAGTTGCTCGGCGCGTTGCCGGCTGGGGAGTCTCGGCGAACGCTTTAGCAGTTGGGTTTAACGTCGCCCTGCAAGTAGTTCAGTAACTCAGCGACGCCAGAAGTATAGCCAAGGCCTAGCGGGGGCGCTGGTGCATGGCTGTCGGGGGCGGACTCCCTTCTACACTTATCCTCCTTGACCGGCTAGGTATCCCTATTCATGTTCTGGGTGTTTCGTTTTTTTTCCGTCTGGCCGCTGCCTGCGCTGCATGCTCTGGGGGCTTTGCTCGGCTGGGCGGTCTGGTGCTGCTCGCCGTCGTATCGGCGGAACTTCCGCGTCCAGGTGGCGCAGGCCGGGCTGAACTTTTCGCAGGCTCGGCCTGCGATTGCCGATGCTGGGCGTCTCGTGGCTGAATTGCCGCGACTTTGGCTCAGGCCCCAGCATGAAAGCTGCCTCCCCGAGGTGCGGGTCCAAGGGCGTCAGATCGTTGATCAGCTGCGTGCCCAGGGCCGTGGGGTCATTTTCTTCTCAGCCCATTGCGGCAGCTTCGAGCTTGCACCGCAGGTGCTGGCTGAACTTTATGGGCCGGTGACGGCGCTCTACCGTCCGTCCAGACAGCCCTGGCTGGCCCGCATGATGTTGGTCAGCCGACAAAGGCCTGGCCTGGCCATGGCCCCGGCCAGCCTGGCCGGTATCCGCCAGATGCTCAAGGCGCTGCGCGGCGGCGGGTCGGTGGCTCTGCTCACCGATCAGGTGCCACCCGATGGATGGGGGCTATGGGCGCCTTTCTTTGGTAAGCCGGCCTACAGCATGACCCTGGCGGCCAAGCTGGCCTTGCAAACTGGCGCGGCGCTGGTGCCGGTTCGCACCGAGCGCTTGCCCGGGGGCAGGGGCTATGACTTGCGATTTATGCCGCCGGTAGAGGGCCTGGACGGCACGCCGGCGCCAGATCTGCTGCGCGCTGTGACGCTGGTCAACCAGGCCAATGAAGCTCTGATTTTGAGTCTGCCGGGGCAGTATCTTTGGGCTTATGCGCGTTACAAGCAGCCGCGGCGGGAGGCAGCTGCGAACGCCGCCGGCACATGAGTTCAGCAGGTGACCGGATGACCCGTCTGGGCTTGGCGCTCATGCGCGCCTTGGCGCGATGGCCCTTGCCGTTTCTGCGCGCTCTGGGTGCGGTGTTGGGCCTGTCGCTCTACGTCCTGGTGGGATCGCGACGGCGCATCGCGATGGTTAATCTGGGTTTATGCTTCCCCCAGTGGTCCCGGGCTCGGCGTCGAGCCGTGACGCTTCGAAGCTTTATCTATTTGGCGCAATCCTGGTTGGATCGGGGCTGGCTTTGGCACGCCCCTGAGTCCGTGCTGCGCCGGCGGCTGCATTTGCATGGAGCCTTGCGCGAATTTGATGGGCTGGATCCCACCATCGTGTTTTGCCCGCATTTTTATGGATTGGATGCGGCGGCTGCGGCCATCAATATGAGCGTTCCGCGCGAGTTCACCTCGATCTACACGCCGCAGGCCAATCGCCTGGTGGATGAGTGGATCAAGGCCGGGCGGCTGCGCTGGGGCCGGGTCCAGCTGTTCCAGCGTACCGACGGCGTGAAAGCCAATGTGGCTGGCCTGCGTAGTGGGCAGGTGCTCTATTTGCTGCCAGATATGGATTTCGGCCCCGATGGCTCGGTTTTCGTGCCCTTTTTCGGTGTGCCCGCGGCCACCGTGCCTTCGGTAGCCCGTTTTGCCCGGCTGGGCAAGGCCAAGGTGATTGCGGCGGTCCCTCGCATGACGGCCCAGGGTTATGACATCGAGATCCTGCCAGCCTGGGAGGACTATCCCAGCGGCGATCTGCAGGCCGATACCGCCCGCGGGAATCAGCTATTGGAGACCCTGGTGCAGAGTATGCCGGCCCAGTATTTCTGGGTGCACCGTCGTTTCAAGAGTCGGCCGCCCGGGCATGAGCCGGTGTACTGACGGCTGCCTCTTGAAGAAATCCGTTCATCAGACCCATCAGCTCCTCGGGCCGTTCGTGTACCACCCAGTGCGTGGCCTGCTCGATTCGGTGCACCCGCAGGTCGGGCACCCACTGATCGAGACCATCGAGCAGGCCTGGCAGCAGCGCGCTGTCGTTCAGGCCCCAGATCACTTGTGTGGGCACGCGTACAGCCGGCAGAGCAGCTATCGCCCGGTGGGCGGACTCCAGGGCCTGCGCAGATCCAGGGCGCAAGGGGCTGGCCGCGTAATAGGCGCAGGGGCCTTGCAGGCCGGCGGACCAGGCCTGACGATAGCGCTGGCGAAGCGCTTCGTTCATCCACCGCTGTTTCCCGCTGTCGGCGCCCATCCCGTCAAGAAAACCCCAGAGGCGTCGGCAGTCGTCTTCCATCAGCTTTCGTGGCGCATCGCCGCGGGCCAGAAAATTCATGTACGCGCTGGCAGCCTGCTGCGCGGGCGAGTGGATCAACTCGCGAACGAAAGCAGCCGGGTGGGGGGCGTTGATGATGACCAGACGTTCGATCCACTGGGGTTCGAGACTGGCCAGGTTCCAGGCGATGGCGCCGCCCCAGTCATGCGCGATCAGTCCCGAGATTGGCCCTTTTGCGACCCTTTGCATCAGCCCTACCAGGTCTTGCACCAGCTGACGTGGATGGTAGGCTGCTACGTTCGGAGGCGCGCTGGAACCGGCATAGCCTCTCAGGTTGGGCGCGATACACCGGAATCCACCATGCTCAGGTAACGAGAAGTGACGTAGCCAGTCGTCCCAGATGAAGGCGGCCTCCGGAAAGCCATGCAGGAACATCAGTACCGGCCTGCCGGTATCGCCGGATGCCCGGCAGGCCAGATGAATGCCGCTGGGCAAGCTGACGTCGAAGGTCTCGATTGGGGACACGATCCGGTTCGCGATGAGTTCAATGTAGCGGGGGGCCGTCCGCCGCGACGCCAGCTGCCGGGACTTGCTCATGGGTCCAGTGCCAGAGCACCTGAGCCGCTTCCTCCACGCCCTGCCGCTTGAGGGCCGAGAACAACTGAGCCTGTCCGCCGCCGGTCTGTAATCTTGCGATGGACAGCGCCTTGTCGGCCTGGCTGCGGGTGAGTTTGTCGGCTTTGGTGAGCAGTACCAGCAAGTGAAGTCCCTGGCTGATCCGCGGGCGTATGACTTCCAGGAGGATTTCGTCAAGTTCGGTCAAGCCGTGGCGCGGATCGCACAGCAGGACGACGGCACGAAGGTTCTCCCGGGTCATCAGATAGTGAGCCATGACCTGCTGCCAACGCAGCTTGGCCTGTTTGGGAACAGCAGCGTAGCCATAGCCGGGCAGGTCGGCCAGTATGGCATCGGTCAGCCCTTGCTTACCCAGGGCGAACAGGTTGATGCTTTGCGTGCGCCCCGGGGTCTTGGAGGCGAAGGCCAGGCGGTTTTGTTGGGTCAGGGTGTTGATGCAGGTGGACTTGCCTGCGTTGGAGCGGCCGACAAAGGCCAATTCGGGCACCGGTAGGCTAGGCAGATGCTCGAGCTGCGGTGCCGTGGTCAGAAAACGCGCGGTGTGCAGCCAACCCAGAGCCACTTTCGCATCGATGGTCGCGGCGGGGGTGAGGGTCATGGTGGGGCTCGGGTTGGGGTCAGGGGGCGCAGCGCCAGGATGGCGACTATCCCGATCGAAAGGTCAACCGCCCAGGTACCGGAGGTCGGATCGCCCGCCCATTGTAAAATCAGACGTATGGTTTGAATGGTGCGCCTTTCAGATCGAGTTCCATCTTGCCCTTTGCACAAGCCTAAGCGTCTTATGAAGCTGCCTGTCTCTCTTATTTTGGCTGCCATGATGGCCATTACCGCCCCCTTGATCCACGCGCAAGGCAGCGGTGCCAAGGCGCCCGCCAAGCCAGACTTAGTGGCCGGCGAGGCCAAGTACGCGGCGCAGTGCCTGGCCTGCCACGGCGTTGACGGCAACTCCGGCTCCCCTGCCAACCCCAAATTGGCTCAGCAGCACCCGGAGTATCTGATCAAGCAGCTCAGGGAGTTCAAGTCGGGCGTTCGTAAGAACGCCATCATGCAAGGCTTGGCGGCGGGTCTTTCCGACGAGGACATGCGCAATATTTCTTTCTGGCTGGCCAGCAAGAAGATCAAGCCCGGTTTTGCCAAGGACAAGGAACTGGTGGCTTTAGGCGAGCGGATCTACCGCGGGGGCATCGCTGACCGTCAAATCGCAGCCTGCGCGGGATGTCACAGTCCCAACGGCTCGGGCATCCCTGCCCAGTACCCTCGCTTGTCAGGGCAGCATGCTGAGTACACAGCGGCCCAGTTGACCGCTTACCGCGATGGTGTGCGCGGCAATAGCTTGCAGATGACGCAGATCGCGGCCAAGCTCAACGACCGCGAGATCAAGGCCTTGGCCGACTATGTGGCGGGCCTGCGCTAACGTCCAAACCCGCCAACCCCTTGGCTCCAGGGTCTTTGCCGCTCGGGGTGGCCAAGTCATCGTCAGGAAGGGTACAGTTTGGTTGGTATGGGGTGCCCCGATTTACTTCGCCTGAGAAACATGCATCACAAAAGGGCGGGTCTTTCGAAGTGAAAGACCCGCTTTTTTATTGACCTCAAAAACCAGCTGTTCCTTTTGACTCTGCTGTCTGCCGATATCGTGCCATGAGCGCCGCCGACCTTGATTCAGGCAAACTGTCTTCCTCGGGAGCGGGGCGGGGCTTGCTCGAGCTCTTGTCCTCAATGCGCTTTGCGATTTCCCTGTTGACGGTGATCTGCATTGCTTCAGTGATCGGGACAGTGATCAAGCAGGGCGAGCCGACGGTCAACTATGTGAATCAGTTTGGACCCTTCTGGGCTCAGTTATTTGGCAAGCTGAACCTCTTTACCGTCTACAGCGCCTGGTGGTTTCTGTTGATTTTGGCCTTCTTGGTTCTCAGCACCAGTCTTTGTATCGCGCGCAATACGCCAAAAATTTTGGCTGATCTTAAGACCTTGAAGGAAGGCATACGAGAGCAGAGCCTGCGGGCCTTCGCACACCGAACAGACGCCAGTCTGCTCATGGTGCCCCAGGAGGCTGCACAGGTTCTCAGTCAGGCCTTGGCTCAGGGCGGTTGGCGGGTCAAGGTGCAGCGGCGTGAACAGGGCTGGATGGTTGCCGCGCGCAAGGGTGCGGCCAACAAGCTGGGCTACATCGCTGCGCACAGCGCGATTGTGCTGGTCTGCATCGGCGGGTTGCTCGACGGTGACCTGATGGTGCGGCTTCAGATGTGGTGGGGCGATAAGGCCGTTTTCAGTGGCGCCGGCATGATCGCCGATGTGCCCGCCCGCCACCGCTTGAGCGCCTCTAACCCGACTTTCCGAGGCAATATTCTTGTGGGCGAGGGCACCCATTCCAGCACCGCCTTGCTCAACCAACCCGGTGGTGTGCTGTTACAAGATTTGCCCTTCTCGATCGAGTTGCGTAAGTTCATCGTCGAGTACTACTCCACCGGCATGCCCAAGCTGTTTGCCAGCGAGATCATCATCCACGACAAGGAAACTGGCGAGGCCATTCCTCATCGGGTTGAGGTCAATCATCCGGTTCGACATCGGGGCATCGACATCTTTCAGTCGGGTTTTGACGACGGCGGTTCTCGGGTGACCCTGCGGGCCGTGCCCATGGCCGCGGGTGTAGAGCCTTTCGAGGTTTCTGGCGTGATCGGGGGATCGACACCCCTGTCCAACGGTCGCGAGCAGATGACGCTGGAGTTTTCCGGCCTGCGGGTGATCAACGTCGAGAATCTGGGCAATACCGCCAGAGACCCGCGGCAGGATGGTGAATCTCGTCTGGCCCATGCCCTCGATCAGCGCATGGGCGCGGCCAACAAGACCACCTCCCGGAAGGACCTGCGCAATGTCGGCCCCAGTGTGAGCTATAAGCTGCGCGATGCTGCCGGTCAGGCACGTGAATACAACAACTACATGCTGCCGATCCGGCTTGACAACGATCCCGACAGCGTGCCCATTTTCCTGTTGGGAATGCGCGAAACGCCGGCTGATGAATTTCAGTATCTGCGCATCCCGGCTGATCCGGAGGGCAGTAAGCTGACCTTCCTGCGAACTCGGGCGGCTCTGCAGGACCCAGCTTTGCGTCAGGAAGCCGTGCGACGGTATGTCCGGTTGGCCATTCCTCCGCAGCGCACCGACATGATGGAGCAACTCACCGCTTCGGCTTCCCGGGCCCTGCAGTTGTTTGCGGGCGCCGAGTTGCCGCAAGGCCCGTCCGCGACGGAAAAACCGGCGGCTGGATTACAGGCAATCTCCGACTTTATGGAGGCCAATGTGCCCCAGGCTGAGCGCGAGAAGGCCAGCGAGGTGCTGATCCGTATCCTCAACGGTGTATTGTTCGAGCTGGTGCAGATGAGCCGTCAGGCTGCCGGCCTGCCGGCCTTGGAGCCCGGACTCCTCACGCAAAATTTCATGGCCCAGGCAGTGCTCAGTCTTTCTGATGCTTACCTCTATCCGGCCCCGATGGCTTTTGAACTCAAGGATTTCGAGCAAGTCCAGGCCAGCGTTTTTCAGGTGGCGCGTGCGCCCGGCCGCAACATCGTCTACTTGGGCTGCCTCTTGCTGATCATCGGAATCTTTGCCATGCTCTATGTTCGTGAGCGTCGTTTGTGGATTTGGCTCAGCCCCACAGGGGGCGGTGACCAGTCGCAGGCTTGTATGGCCATGTCAAGCAACCGCAAGTCGCTCGATGAAGGCAAGGAATTCGAGAGCTTGAAGCAACGTCTTTTTCAGGGGGCCGCATGAGCAGTACGCTGGGTCGGGGCGGAATCGTCCTGCGGGAAGGTTATTTTTCCAGGCGCTCGCCGTGGGAATGGGTGTTCGCTCTGCTGGCGCTGATCGGCGGGGTCTACGCATTGCTGGAGTACCAGCATGCAATGGATGGGTATGAGAAGGCGATCCTCGTTGGCACCATCCCCAGCGTGATCTGGCTCGGATGGTTCTGGCGCCCCCTCCAGGTTTTGATGGTCGGTGTGGCGGCGGCCTCGCTGATGGCCATTGCCTCCTATCAAGGCGATTTGGCTCGTGCCGAGCAGGTGTTCTGGCTCAAGTACTTTCTCTCCAGCCAATCGGCCATCCTCTGGATGTCGGTGCTCTTTTTCATGAGCACAGTGTTTTACTGGTTGCCCATCGTCATACGCGGGCAGGGCGGAACCTTTGAGCTGCTGGGGTCCCGTTTGGCCTGGGCGGCCGTGACGATGGCGCTGATCGGGACCATGGTTCGCTGGTATGAAGGTCATCAGATGGGCCCGGATATCGGCCACATACCGGTTAGCAATTTGTATGAGGTTTTCGTGCTGTTTTGCTGGATGACGACCTTGTTCTACCTGTATTTCGAGGACCAGTACCGAACCCGCAGCATGGGCGCCATGGTGATGTTGGTGATCAGTGCAGCGGTCGGTTTTCTGCTTTGGTACACCCTGGTGCGTGAGGCCCATGAGATTCAGCCCTTGGTGCCTGCCCTCAAGAGCTGGTGGATGAAGCTTCATGTGCCTGCTAATTTTGTCGGTTATGGCATGTTCTCGGTGGCCGCCATGGTGGCATTGGGCTACCTGATCAAACAGCAAGCCGATCAGACCCGCTGGCACAAGCTGGCCCCCCTTTGGTTGCTCGGTATCGTGCTGTGTCTGGCCCCTTTGGTGTTTCGGAAGTCCTCCTATGAAGCCGGTGGCATGTACTGGGTTGGGTATCTCCTGGTTTCCGGTGTGATCGCCGGCTTGATGGTCTTGGCGCGTAAGCCGATCGCCCACCGCCTGCCGAGTTACGAGGTGATGGACGATGTCATGTACAAGTCGATCGCGGTCGGTTTTGCCTTCTTCACCATTGCGACGGTGCTGGGTGCGCTGTGGGCGGCCGAAGCCTGGGGAGGCTATTGGAGCTGGGACCCCAAGGAAACCTGGGCTCTGATCGTCTGGCTCAACTATGCTGCTTGGCTGCACATGCGGCTCATGAAGGGCTTGCGTGGCACGGTCGCCGCCTGGTGGGCGCTCGCTGGCCTGGGGGTGACCACCTTCGCCTTTCTGGGCGTCAACATGTTCCTTTCGGGACTGCACAGCTACGGCGAGCTTTGATGCCTCAGCGGGGCCGCAGTTCCCCGTCTTGTGGTTGATCCGCGAAGCGGGCTCAGTCCCGGGCCCCGCTCGGGTATTGCTTTGACGGTTTAATGTCCGCTTGTTCCCAAGGAGATTCCCGATGTTGATCCGCAGCGATGAGAGCGATTGGAATCACAAGGCGGGCAGTGAGATCACGCCGCTGCATGTCTATCAAAATAGACGCAACTGGATGCGGCAAGTGGCAGCGGGCGCTGCCGGAGCCACGCTGGCCGCCTGGGCCGCGCGCGATGCCCTTGCCCAAATGCAGACGCCTCGGCCGGGTAAGTTGCCCGCGCTGCCGGCCGCCCCCTCCAGGGTGGCGGGTGCCATGACCATGGAAAAGCTCACTTCCTACCAGGATGCGAGCACTTACAACAACTTCTACGAGTTCGGCACCGATAAATCCGATCCGGTCAAGTACAGCAGCCGCTTCCAGACCAGCCCTTGGAGTGTGAGCGTGGAGGGGTTGGTCAGGCAGCCGCGCACCTTTGCCCTAGAAGATCTGCTCAAGCTCAGCGCTCAGGAAGAGCGCATCTACCGCTTGCGCTGCGTTGAGGGCTGGTCGATGGTGATCCCCTGGATCGGCTACTCCCTGTCGGAATTGCTGCGCCGGGTCGAACCTCTGGGCAGTGCGCGGTTTGTCGAGTTCATCACGGCCGCAGACAGCAAGACCATGCCCAACGTCGACTCCAATGTGCTGGAGTGGCCCTACGTTGAGGGCTTGCGTCTGGACGAGGCCATGCACCCCTTGACCTTGCTCTCTTTCGGTATGTATGGCGAAATTTTGCCCAAGCAGAACGGGGCGCCGGTGCGGCTGGTGGTGCCCTGGAAGTACGGATTCAAGAGCAGTAAGAGCCTGGTCAAAATACGTCTGACCGAGGAACAGCCGCGAACCTCCTGGGTCAAGTCGGCCCCACGGGAATACGGCTTCTTCTCCAATGTCAATCCCAACGTGGATCATCCACGTTGGAGCCAGGCCACCGAGCGACGCATTGGCGAGGATGGTCTGTTTGCCAAGAAGCGCAAGACCCTGATGTTCAATGGCTACGAGTCACAGGTGGCCTCGATGTACGCGGGTATGGATCTGAGGAAGTTCTACTGATCGACCCTGGTCAGGGCGATGTTCCTCAACGAGTTCCTATCCCGGCCGGTCTGCAAGCGTCTGGCCTTCATCCTGCTTTCGCTGCCCTTTGTTCAGCTGGCAACCCTGGCCATGACCGAGGGTTTGGGGCCTAATCCGCAGGAAGCCTTGATCCGTTCCACCGGCGATTGGACGCTGCGCTTGATCTGTCTGGCGCTGGCGGTGACTCCGTTGCGAGTGAGTTTTGCGCTGCCGGCCCTGGCGCGCTGGCGGCGAATGGTGGGGCTGTTCGCATTTTTCTATGCATTCGTGCACTTGCTTTGTTATGCGGTGTTCGACATGGGACTCGATCTGGCCACGATCACGGCCGATATCATCAAGCGCCCCTTCATACTTGTGGGCATGCTGACCTTTGTCTTGCTGCTGCCCCTGGCCGCCACTTCATTCAATGCGGCCATCCGGCGCCTGGGCGCAGCGCGCTGGCAAGGCATTCACAGACTGGTCTACCCGGCCAGCCTGACCATGCTCCTGCATTTTTTTTGGATGCGTGCCGGCAAAAGTGATTTTGCCGAAGTCTGGGTCTACACCGGGGTGGTGCTTGTGCTGCTCGGTTGGCGCCTGCGTCGTTGGCTTCAGAGCAGGCGCTCGTTGCGCATCTGATCGGCGACGGTCTCTCGCTCCCGAATCAGGTGGGCTTGGGTACCATCGACCAAAATCTCTGCGGGTCGGCCACGGGTGTTGTAGTTGCTGGCCATGCTCATGCAGTAGGCGCCGGCAGACATCACGGCCAGCAAGTCGCCGGGCTGAACGCAAAGCGGCCTGTCCCGGCCGAGCCAGTCCCCGCTCTCGCAGACCGGGCCAACCACGTCGTAAACCATGGTCTGGCCCGTCCTTTCCCCGACCGGTACGATCTGATGAAACGCCTCATACATGGCAGGACGCGGCAGATCGTTCATGGCGGCATCCACGATGCAGAAGTTTTTCTGTTCGCCGGGTTTGGTGAAAACCACCTCGGTCAGGCATACCCCGGCGTTACCTACCAGCGACCGGCCCGGCTCGATCATCAGGTGACGTTGACCGTAGCCGCGGGCATCGAGCCGCTGGAGGAGTTGCCGCCACAGATCATCTGCAGCTGGCGGGGTATCGCCGTTGTAGTCAATGCCCAGACCACCGCCGAAGTCGATGTGCTGCAGGCTGATACCCGACTTCTCGATGTCGTCGACCAAGTCCAGCACCCGCTCCATGGCGTCCAGGTAGGGGGCTGACTGCGTGATCTGTGAGCCGATGTGGCAGTCGATCCCGACCACCTGTAGCGCAGGCAGCCTGGCGGCCAGCTGGTAGATGCGCAGCGCCTGTTCGTGAGCCACCCCAAACTTATTGCCCTTCAGGCCGGTGGAGATGTAGGGATGGGTCCGGGCATCCACATCGGGATTGACTCGAACACTGATCGCGGCTCGCCGGCCGAGCCGGGCAGCTACAGCTGAGAGCTGGTGCAACTCGGCCTCGCTCTCCACATTGAAGCAGGCGATTCCCGCCTGCAGAGCCAGGGCCATTTCCTGGGCCGTCTTACCCACTCCCGAGAAAATCACCCGTTCGGCCTTGCCGCCGGCGGCCAGTACGCGTTGGAGCTCGCCGGCCGAGACTATGTCAAATCCACAGCCGGCCTGCGCGAAGACCTGCAGCACACCGAGTGAGGCGTTGGCCTTGACTGCGTAGCAGACCTGGGCCGAGCGACCAGCAAAACCTCGGCGATAGGCCGCCAGAGCCGAGAGCATCGAGGCTTTAGAGTAGACAAAAAGCGGCGTTCCGTGGCGCTGAGCCAGTTCGGACAGGTCAACCTCTTCGACCCAGAGCCGTCCGTCGCGTCTGTGCACGAAGGGATGGCCCGGGAGTGGCCTGGAGACTTCCGGAGAGTTCATTGATTCGGCGGAGGAGGACGGGTGGCACCCTGGCCAGCTTTGGAAGGGGTGTTGGCAGGTGATGCTGCCGGCACTGCAGAATCGGGCGGCGGTAGATACAAGGGCCCTTTCTGACCACAGGCCGTCAGGCCTATTGCGGCTATGAGGGCCGGTGACCAGCGAGCCGACCCTAGAATTTGGTTTTTTCTCCACATCCAGATCATCGAGCGATTGTAATGACCGACCTTCAGTTCATGGATCAAGCAGAGGCGCTGCTCAAGGCGGTTGAATTGAGCTGTGATCGCATCAATGACCAAAGCGATGCCGACATCGACAATCAGCGCACAGGTGGCATGGTCACCCTCACGTTTCCCGACCGCAGTCAGATCATCATCAACCTGCAAAAGCCCTTGCACGAAGTCTGGATGGCCGCGCGTTCGGGCGGCTTTCACTACAGGTTACGGGACGGTCTGTGGACGGACACCAAAGATGGCAGCGAGTTTTTCCAGACGCTGAGCCGTTGCGCCAGCGAACAGGGAGGCTTGCCGATCCGCTTCGAGTCTTGAGCGCAGGATACTGCGTTCACTGCTTGAACAGGTTAAGGATGTTGCGGCGTTCCTCGCCCGGGGGGAGTGGCTGTCTGCTCTCGCTTGCGCGGCCGTCCACCCCAAGGCTGCTGACTCCGCTGCCGCGAGCAAATTCTTCATAAAACCACTCCCCACCGAGATTGACCACGCCGGGGGGTGCCGGCAATTCCTGCACCGGTTCTGACTTGAGCGCATGTTCCATGTAGCCAATCCAGACGGGCAGGCTCAGACCGCCGCCCGTTTCCCGGTCGCCCAGTTTGCGCGGCTTGTCATAGCCCATCCAGACACCCGCCACGACGGTCGGCTGATAGCCAACGAACCAAGTGTCGATGGCGTCATTGGTGGTACCGGTTTTGCCGTAGAGGTCCGGTCGCTTGAGCTGGGCCTGAGCTCTTGCCGCAGTACCCGATCGGGTCACCTCCTGCAGAAGGCTTGACATCACAAAGGCATTGCGCGCGTCGATGGCCCGCTGCCCGTCCTCAGGGCTGGGGGCCGGCGGCTGTACCAGCAGGCGACCTTGCTGATCGGTGATGTGAGTGATCAGATAAGGGCTGACGCGAAGTCCGCCGTTGGCAAATACGGCATAGGCCGAGACCATCTGCATGGGAGTGACGGAGCCGGCACCGAGGGCCATCGTCAGGTAGGGTGGATGCTTGTCGGCATCAAACCCGAAGCGTGTGACCCAGTCCTGCGCATTTTGGGCGCCCACGCTTTGCAGGATTCGGATCGACACCATATTTTTCGAACGCTTGAGCGCGGTGCGCATGCTCATCGGACCGTCGAACTGGCCATCGTAATTCTTGGGCTCCCAAGGCTGTCCGCCGGTGACGCTGGCATCAAAGAAGAGGGGGGTGTCGTTGATGATGGTGGCTGGCGTCAGCCCCTTCTCGAGACTGGCTGAATAGATGAAGGGCTTGAAGCTCGAACCCGGTTGACGCCAGGCCTGAGTGACGTGGTTGAATTTGTTCTTGGCAAAGTCGAAACCACCCACCAGCGCCCGAATAGACCCGTCGCGTGGATCCATCGCCACCAGGGCACCCTCGACTTCGGGTAGTTGGGTAATGATCCATTTATCGCCCGGATCTTTCATCACGCGAATGACTGCGCCACGTCGCACGGCCAGATTGGGCGGGGCTTTGGCGGCCAGCCCCGACTGCGCGGGTTTGAGCCCCTCGCCGGTGATGGTCACCGTATCGCCGTTGGCTCTTACCGCGATCACCTTTTGCGCATTGGCCTCGATCACGACAGCGGCCAGCACATCACCGTTATCAGGATGATCGGCCAGGGTGTCATCAATGAGATCTTCGGCCTCTTTGGGGTCGCCGGGCAAATTGATGAATTTCTCCGGACCGCGATAGACCTGGCGGCGCTCATAGTCCATGATGCCTTTTCGCAGGGCCTGGTAAGCGGCCGTCTGATCGCCAGCCTTGACGGTGGTGTATACGTTCAATCCGCGGGTATAGGTTTCTGCGCCGTATTGCGCAAAGACCAGTTGCCGCACCATTTCTGCGACGAACTCTGCATGCACCCGGTTGGGATCTGAGCCGGCGCGGATCTTGAGCTCTTGCTTTTTGGCCGCTGCGGCCTGTACGGCCGTGATAAAGCCGTTTTCTTCCATGCGCTCGATGATGTGGAGCTGTCGTGCTCGGGCCCGTTTGGGGTTGGCAATCGGGTTGAAGGCCGAAGGCGCTTTGGGCAGGCCGGCCAGCATGGCTGCTTCGGCGATAGTGATGTCCTTCAGCGGCTTGCCGAAATAGGTTTCTGAGGCTGCTGCAAAGCCATAGGCCCGATTTCCCAGGAAGATCTGGTTCATGTAGATTTCCAGAATCTGATCCTTAGTCAGAAGGTGCTCCAGCTTGAAGGTGAGCAGGATCTCATAGATTTTGCGGATATAACTTTTTTCAGCGGTCAGATAGACGTTGCGAGCGACCTGCATGGTTATGGTGGAAGCGCCCTGACTTTTGAGCTGTCTGACGTTGGCTAGGCCGGCACGAATCACGCCCAGGTAATCAATGCCGCCGTGCTGGAAGAAGCGAGCATCCTCAATGGCCAGCACCGCATCCTTCATCACCTGCGGAACATCCGCGATAGGGGTGAAGCTGCGCCTTTCCTCGCCAAATTCGCCAATCAGCACCTTGTCGGAAGAGTAAATCCGCAGGGGCAATTTCGGTCGGTATTCCGCCAGCTCGGACACATCGGGCAGCTGGGGATAGGCCATGGCCAATGCAACTGCCACCACCATCGCCAAGCCGGTAGTGGCCGCCAGCGCCAGACCTGCGGCCCAGAGGCAAAGTCGCGCAAACCAGTGCCTGGTCGGGTAATTGGGAGGGTTGGGCGTTGGGGCGGACATGGGTGCGTGGGCGCAGGAGCGTCCAGTCGGTTGCCTCAGCCCATTTTAGGAGACGGACTGCGGATGGCGGCTGGTTCCGGATTAATGGCCGCGCGGGACCGGTCAAGCGGTTAACAGGAATTAAACGGCCAGCGGCGCTGGCTTGATAGCCTGTTGTAACCAGCGCGGCGGTGTGTCGGCAAACTTGGTAATTCAGCGGGAGGGGCTCCGTCCTATGCAGGTGGATGGCTTGATCAGACGTCTCTTGGGCGGTGACCCCAAGCCGATGATGGCCCTGGACATCGGTCCGTTGCACTGGCGATGGGCTTTGCTGGACCGTCAAGCTGGGCAGTGGCGGCTGCAACTGCGACAGTGGCCGGTTTTGTCCGGCTGGTTGGAGGATGGGCGCCTAATCGACTACTCCGCCGCCGTCGAAGCCGTATCGCACGGGTTGGCCGAGACGGGCGTGAGGCGCCTGGCCTTGGCGCTACCGGCGGAGGTCTGTCATTGCCAAATGCTGGAGCCGCCCGCAGGTCGGTGGCGGTGGCGCCAGCACCGTTGGTTGTCTCGGCAGGCGCTGAAAGGTCCGTTTGGGGAGGAGTCGGTCTGGGCCGCGCACCCGATGGAAGGACCCACCGCAGGCTGGCGCCTGATGTCCGCGTCGATCGAGAGCCTACAGGACTGGCAGGGTCTGGCTGAAGCGGCCGATTGTGAGTTGGTATGCATGGAAGATGCCCATCAGGCCGGCTGGCGTGCCCTGGATCAGTGGCACCCTCCCACCACCCCCGATGCCTGTCTCTTTCAGGTGGGCGTCGGCTGCGTGCAGGCGCTCTGGGAGCGATCGGGTCGTTGGCAGTGGGCCTGGCGAATACAGGGCCGATCACTCGACCCGCTGGAACGGTGCCTGGAGTTTGCCGCAAATCGCTCGATGGTGTTCCTGGTGGGAGAGGGGGATTTGGCGGCCCGTATCCGCTCCAGTCTTGAGCGGGCCGGCCATCAACCCCGCGAGCCCTCTCCCGACCCGGAGTTGGTGCTCGACGGGGATTTCAGCACCGCGTCCTGGCCGGTACTCGGTCTGGCAGGGTTGAGGTGGTGGGCATGAAGTCTTCTCTTGTAGCCCGGCTTGATTTGCGCTTGCCCCCGTCCGATGCTTCGGTGCTGGGCAGTCGGCAGTACCTTCGCCCCTTACTCTATGCTGGCATTTGCGGGCTGCTGTCTGGCCTCTGGCTGGTCTCGGCGATACACGAAGATCAGCAGCAGATGCGAGAGTTGCACGCTTCTATGCAAGCTGAGCTGTCCCGCTTCCAAGCGGACCACCGTCAGCGTGAGCTTGAGCTCAAGGCCCTGCAGGAACTTCAGGCTCAACGGCAGCAGCATCTTGAGCATCGGGAGCGCTGGCATGCGGTGGGGTTGGTTCTGCAGGCCCTGGGTCATGGCGCAGGACCCTCGGGACGGCTGACGCAGCTTCGAGTCGATTCACAGGGAATCACCCTGACCGGTCAGGTCGCACCGCCTCAGTTGCAGCCCTGGCTGCATCGTTTAACGGCTCAGGTTCCTGAATTGGGTCCTTGGCGCTCACTGGACATCGGTAGCGGCCAGGAGGTTCTCAACGACTCGGATTTCGAGCCTGCCACCCGTTTCGTGATTCGTTTTGGGGCTAAGGCCGCCCCGGGGCCGCTTGCCCCATGAGTGCCTCGATCGCACTCAGGTTCGGTGTGGGCGCCAGCGGCCGCGTGCTGCGCTCGTCGGCCGCGATGCCTCGCGCCTGGCCGCTGATGCTGCTTCTGGCTGGGGTGATCGGCGCGGCCCTACCGGTGATGGGCCTTGGCCCTCGGGCCTACGAACAGCGGCAGGCCTTGCAGCAGTCGGGTGATGCCTTGAGCCGTCAGCGTGAAGCCGCCCGCGCACGTCTTGAGGCCACCACGCAGCACCTAGAGCGGCTGCAGGCTGAGCTCGTGGCGCTGCCCCGGGCCCCGGCAGTGGCCGACCCGCCGGACGCCTTGCTGACGCATCGGCTGGCCCTTGTCCATGGCGTGCATCTGGAGCGGCTCAAGACGGGGGCGCGGCAGGGCGGACCGGGATTGCCTGTTGTCACGGCGCCGGCTGAAGCGGCCGCAGCGTGGACCTTGCAGGTGCGCGGCAGCTATCGGTCCTTGCTGGCTTACCTGGCAGCGCTTGAGCAGACCGGGCCGGCTTGGAGCCTCAAGGAACTGCAGCTTTCAGCAGGTCGCCCTAATGCACACCGTCTGGGCCTGGTGCTCGAGCCTCTACCGGCCTCCCCTTGGATCAGCCCCCAAGCCCCTCGACTGTTGAACTACCGGATGATGGGCGATCCCTTGGGCCTGCCACCCGAGCGACTCTGGGCTCGGTCTGAGGTGCCGGTCCTTACCTCACAAAGCCAGCCAAGGATAGAGCCGCCACCGGTCGACCCTCTGGCGGACCTGCCGCAGGTCTGGCGCCCGGAATTCGAGCGGCTACGCGGGCCATTGGAGTCCCTGGCGCTTAAGGACTTCTTCCTTGCTGGCACCCTCAGGCAAGGCCGGGTTTGGGTCGCGCTCATGCGCGCTGGATCGATGGTTCATGCTGTCGCTGTTGGTGATTACATCGGGCCCGATCTGGGAAGGGTGCAGTCGGTTGACGAAACCGGTCTCGAGTTGCGGGAAATCCGTCGCGACCCCAGCGGGCGCTGGGCAGAGCAGGTGCGTCGCTGGCCGGTGGGAGGCGCGCCATGAACCTTATCTTGATGCTTGCGCTGGGGGCTTTCTCCAGCGTTACCCAAGCCCTCACTGCTGAGGGGGCCGGCTCGCCGCCGCCAACGTCGTCGAAAACACCGACGGTGACATCGCCGATCTCTTATCAGGGGCAGCCGATCTCCCTGAACTTTCAGTCGGTCGAGGTCCGTACGCTTTTGCAATTGTTAGCCGACTTCAGTGGTTTCAACATACTGGTCTCCGACGGTGTTTCGGGCCAGACCAGTCTGCGTGTACGCGATCTGCCTTGGGATCAGGTTCTCGAGATCATCGTCCAGACCCGAGGCTTGGTCATGCATCGCCAAGGACCGGTGATTTGGGTGGGCACCCGCGCCGAGCAGGCAGCCCGACAGCGCCAGGATCTGGAAGGGCAACAGGCGCTGCAAACAGTCGAACCTCTGGTGACCGAGAGCTTCAGGCTGAAGTACGCGCGCGCGGACGAGCTGGCCCGTCAATTGCAGTCGGGTACGGCTAGCGGGCGTGTACTTTCGCCGCGTGGCAGCCTGATTTCGGAGGTGCGTACCAATCAGGTTTTTGTCACCGATGTGGCCGCTCGTCTGGCCATGGTTCGACGACTCATCGAGCAACTCGATATTCCGGTGCGACAGGTGATGATCGAGGCTCGGATTGTTGAGGCGGCCGATTCCTTCGGCCGCTCCCTGGGCGTTCGGCTCGGCGGGCGGCTGGCGGCCAACCCGGCCGATCCGTCCCGATCCGGTTTGACCGGCGGGCAGGCCGGTGGCCGCTACATTGCGCCCCAGCAGCCCAACTCGGGGGATCCGCTCATGGGCCGAGATTTCGGCATCGCTGGCGCGGACATGATCAATTGGCCCGCGCTACCGCGCGAGGGTTTTCCAGCTGCCGCCTTGGCGGTTTCCCTGTTCAACGCTTCTTTGACCCGGGTTCTCAATCTGGAAATTTCAGCGATGGAGGCCGATGGCAAGGGCAAGGTGGTGGCCAGTCCCCGCATCGTTACCGCCGATCAGGTCAAGGCGATCATCGAGCAGGGCACTGAACTGCCCTACCAGCAGTCGGCCGGTAATGGCGCGACTTCGCTGACCTTCAGGAAAGCCAACCTCAAACTTGAGGTCACGCCGCAAATCGCACCGGATGGCCGCATCATCCTGAATGTGGATATCAACAAGGACAGTGTGGGCCGCAGCACGCCCAACGGGTTCGCCATTGACACCAAACACGTCCAGACCCAGGTGCGCGTGGACAATGGAGGTACGGTCATGATTGGGGGAATCTTTGAAACCCTCGAGCGCGATGACGAGGCCCGGGTGCCCCTGCTGGGCAACTTGCCCGGGTTGGGTGCACTGTTTCGCAATCGGGCGCGCTCGGTGACCCGATCCGAGTTGCTGGTTTTCCTTTCGCCCCAAGTCCTTGTCGACGAACCGATCCCGGCGGTCCGGCCATAGACGCTCCGAGGGCGATTCATCGGCGCCGGGCGTTTATCATCGTGCTTTGCCCCGTTGAAGCTGGCGGTTCGTTTGTCCTCTCATTCGCCTCTGATTGCATGTGTGGGTTTGCCCGGTTCAGGCAAGTCCACGGTGGGTCGCCAGTTGGCTCGGCGCCGGGGGCTTCGCTTTGTCGATTCGGATCAGGTCATCGAGCAACGCCTGGGTTGCTCGATCCGTGAGTTTTTCGAGCGAGAGGGTGAGGCCAGTTTTCGCGACCTTGAAGAGCAGGTGCTCGATGAACTGACGCAGTCGGACGGCGCCGTACTGTCCACCGGCGGTGGTTCAGTCCTTCGCGCTGCCAACCGTCAGCGCTTGCACGACCGGGCCACCACGGTCTACCTGCACTCCTCGCCAGAGGAGGTCTTCAAGCGCTTGCGCCATGATCAGAACCGTCCGCTGCTGCAGGTGGCTGACCCGCTGGGACGCTTGCGCGAACTCTATGCGGCGCGAGATACCCTGTACCGTGAGACGGCGCATTTTGTGATCGAGACCGGACGCCCTTCGGTCTCGGGTCTGGTTAACATGATTGTCATGCAGCTTGAGCTGGCCGGTCTGATTCAACCGTCGGCGGCGACCGATCGACGTTCTTCGACGACCACCGCTTCCTATTCGCGCTGAACCTATGAGCCTGCCGGATTTACAACCTCAGCGGGTATCTATCGAACTCGGATCGCGCAGCTACCCGATCTTGATTGGAGCTGGACTGCTGGCCGACCCGCGCACCTACGCCGATTTGCCGCGCGCTCAGACGGCACTGGTGGTCAGCAATGTCACCGTTGCGCCGCTGTATGCGGCCGCCTTGCAGCACGCGCTGGCCGC
This sequence comes from uncultured Polaromonas sp., assembly GCA_964488145.1. Lineage (GTDB taxonomy): Bacteria > Pseudomonadota > Gammaproteobacteria > Burkholderiales > Burkholderiaceae_C > Polaromonas. The sequence goes on along the minus strand of CAZATV010000007.1, from coordinate 40,690 downwards.
TCACTATCCGCGCGTGTTGCTGCTGGTCTTGCCCGATGGTGAGATCCACAAGGACTGGTTGCACTTGCAGCGGATTTTTGACACCCTTCTGGAACACGGCTGCGATCGCCGTACGGTGCTTTTTGCGCTTGGAGGGGGTGTCATTGGCGACCTGACCGGTTTTGCGGCCGCCAGCTACATGCGCGGCGTACCCTTCGTGCAGGTACCCACCACCTTGCTGGCCCAGGTTGACTCCTCCGTGGGAGGCAAGACCGCCATCAACCACCCGCTGGGCAAGAACATGATCGGTGCCTTCTACCAGCCGGTGCGTGTGGTCTGCGACCTCGACGTGCTGGCTAGCTTGCCCGCTCCCGAGCTTTCCGCAGGACTGGCCGAGGTGATCAAGTATGGCCCGATCGCTGATATGGAACTCTTCGGCTGGATCGAGCAGCGTCTGCCCGATCTGCTGGCGCGACGGTCGTCGGCGCTGGCGCATGTGGTCAAGCGCAGTTGTGAGATCAAGTCCCATGTGGTGGCGGCCGATGAGCGAGAGACCGGCTTGCGCGCCATCCTTAATTTTGGCCACACCTTCGGTCACGCCATTGAAGCGGGGATGGGTTACGGAGCCTGGCTGCACGGCCAGGCGGTGGGTTGCGGCATGGTAATGGCGGCGCTGCTTTCGTGCCGGCTGGGCCTAGTGGAGTCCTCTTTTGTTGAACGACTGCGCCGTTTGATTGATTCGGCCGGGCTGCCGGTGATGGGGCCAGTGCTCGATCCGGTAGATAACGCGGGCCGATACCTGGCCCTGATGCGGCTGGACAAGAAGGCTGAGGCCGGCGAAATCAAGTTTGTGGTGATCGACGGGCCGGGGCGCGCAGCGATCCGTGCGGCCCCCGATGCGCTGGTGCGCGAGGTTATTGATGCCTGTTGCCAGTAGCGCCGAGCGCCCTGCCGGGCTTGGCGGTCGATGACCTTGGCGGTATATGCCAGCAGCCCGGGCAGCAGCCGGGGGCGGCGCTATCCAGAGCAGGCTGCGCCTACACGCTCGCCCTTTCAGCGCGATCGCGATCGCATCGTGCATTCGACCGCCTTTCGGCGCCTGGTCTACAAGACCCAGGTGTTTCTCAATCACGAGGGCGATCTGTTCCGTACGCGGATGACCCACTCCCTGGAGGTGGCCCAGATCGCGCGATCGATCGCCAGACCCCTGGGCCTCGATGAGGATCTGGTGGAGGCCATTGCCCTGGCGCATGATCTGGGACACACACCTTTTGGCCATGCCGGACAGGATGCCTTGAACGAATGCATGGCCGAGCATGGCGGCTTCGAGCATAATTTTCAAAGTCTGCGGGTGGTCGATCATCTGGAGCAGCGCTATCCGGCCTACGATGGCCTGAACCTGACTTTCGAGACCCGGGAGGGCATCCTCAAGCACTGCTCCCGACGCAACGCCGAGCACCTCGAGCGTGGCGAACCCGGCGGAGTAGGGCGCCGCTTTCTGGAACGCACCCAGCCCAGCCTGGAGGCTCAGTTGTGCAACCTGGCCGATGCGATTGCCTACAACGCCCACGACATCGACGATGGAGTGCGCTCGGGCCTGATCACCTTTGAGCAATTGCGGGAGCTCGATCTGTTTGAACGCCACTGCAGGCAGGCCCTGTCTGACCATCCGGATCTGGCGCAGCCCCATCGGCTGCGCCGCCTGCTGCACGAGGCGATCCGGCGCATGCTCAGCGAGCAGGTCTACGATGTGATTGATGCCACGCGTGTTTGCTTGGCCCAGTTTCGTCCGGACAGCTCCGATGCGGTGCGTCAGTGTCCGCCGTTGGTGCGTTTTAGTCCCGAGATGCACCAGCAGTCAGCCGGGCTCAAACGCTTTCTGCATGCGCATCTCTACCGGCATGCCCAAGTCATGCAGACGACGGGCCAGGCCCAGCAAATGGTGCATCAGCTCTTTGACGCCTACATGCACGATCCCTCCAGCATGCCACCTGACCATGCCGGACGGGGTAACCTGCCGCGAGCCGTGGCCGATTACATTGCGGGCATGACCGATCGTTTTGCGGCGCGCGAGCATGAACGGCTGACCGGGCAGCGTCTTTTGTGAAGCCGCCGGCGCACTCTCTGGCCAAAGCCTGGCTGGTCATCCTGGCTGCGGTGGTGGCCGCGTTGCACGTGGGCAAGCTGCCCCCGGCGCTGCCTGCCCTTCAGGCCGACCTGGGCTTGAGCCTGGTGCAGTCCGGATTCCTTTTGTCCATGGTGCAGATTGCCGGCATGCTGACCGCTATTGTGGTGGGTTCGTGGGCCGATCGCTCCGGTCTCAAGCGGGCGATGGTTGCCGGGATGATGACGCTGGCCGCCGCCAGCGCTCTGGGTAGCCGCGTTCATGATGTCGGCTGGCTCATGCTGCTGCGGGCGGCCGAGGGTATGGGCTTTCTCTGGGTTGCCCTGCCGGCACCTGCTCTGCTGGGCCGTCTGGTGCCGCCTGCGCGGATGGCCCGTTTGCTGGGCGTCTGGAGTGCATACACCCCTCTGGGAACCGCTCTGGCTCTGCTAGCCGGTCCCTTGTTCATCCCTTGGGCCGGTTGGCCGGCCTGGTGGGATTTTTTTGCAGTGCTCAGCGTCGTTATGGGAGTCTGGCTGTATCGTGTCTTGCCCGCCGATCCGCCAACCAGCGGGCCGCGCCCCGGATGGGTACACGCTCTGGCCTCCACTTTGGGTCGTCCTGGCCCTTGGTTGGCCTCTTCCATGTTCTGCGTGTATTCGGCGCAGTGGTTGGCTCTGATGGGTTTTTTGCCGTCCATCTATGCCGAGGCGGGTGTGAAGGGTGTATGGCTGGGCGTGCTGACCGCGGCCGCAGCTGCCGCCAACATCATCGGTAACGTGGCTTCGGGGCGGCTGCTTCACGCCGGTTACCTTGCGCACCGGCTCTTGTGGTGTGGCTATGGCGCTATGGCCTTGGGCAGCAGCTTGGCTTTTTCGACGATCACCGAGGGTTCGCCCTGGCTGAGATACGCCGGTGTCCTGCTGTTCTCCAGCCTGGGCGGGCTGGTGCCAGCCACCCTGTTTTCTCTGGCGGTTCGCCTGGCGCCCAATCCGCAACAGATCGCCACCAGTGTGGGCTGGGTTCAACAGTGGTCGGCGATGGGGCAATTCTTCGGCCCGCCGTTGGTGGCCTGGGTGGCTGCGCACTCGGGCGGCTGGCACTTCACCCACCTGGTCACCGGCAGCTTGTGTGCCCTGGGGGCGGTGCTGGCGTGGCTGACAGCCAGGCATCTGGCGCAAATGGGTAAGAGCGGATCGGATCGCGTTCGGTTGGGCCAGTAATAAGGGGCGCACATAGCGCCCCTGCGGTTCGGGTTTGGGTCTGAGGTCGGGTGCTTATTCCGGCTCGATCCTGGCCTCGCGAATGGCTTTGGCCCATTTGGCCGTCTCCACTTTGGTCCGTTCGGCCAGGGCCTGGGGAGTGCCCGGTGAGGTCTCAAAGCCGAGGGCTGCGAAACGTTCGAGCAATTCCTTGTCGGCGGCCGCGGCATTGGCGGCGCGGTTGAGCCGGTTGATGACTTCCGCAGGCGTGCCGGCCGGCGCGAACAGTGCGAAGTAAGCGATCAGCTCGTAGTCCTTCAGGCCCAGAGCCTCATTGACCGTGGGCAGCTCGGGAATGGCCTTGGCCCTCTGCATCGAAGTCACCGCCAATCCGCGCACCTTGCCGCCCTTAACCTGAGGGAGCATGACGGCGAAGTCGGCGGTGAACATGTTCACCTGGCCACCGATCAGGTCGGTCATGGCCGCTGGGCCGGCCTTGTAGGGCACATGGGCCATCTGGATACCGGCCATGCTGCCCAACATCTCGCTGGAGACGCGCTGTGAGGCACTGGCGTGGGCGAAGGTGATTTGCCCTGGCTTGGATTTGGCCAGGGCTACGAAGTCGCGCAGGCTTTTAGCCGGCACATCATTGTTGATGGCCACGATCAGGGGTACAGAGCCCAAAAAGGCGATCGGCGCGAAGGCCGTATCCTGGTCGTAGGGCAGTTTCTTCATCAGGCTCTTAAGGGCCGCATTGGTGCTGTTGGTGCCCACCAAAATGGTGTAGCCATCGGGCGCTGACTTGGCTACCGCATCCGCGCCGAGCATGCCGTTGACCCCCGCACGGTTCTCCACCACGATGGGTTGACCCAGGTTTTCAGACATTTTTTGCGCAAAAGCCCGCCCAATCTGGTCGGTGGCGCTGCCCGGGGCGAACGGCACGATGGCCTTGATCGGCTTGGTCGGGTAGGCGCCGCCGGCGGAGGCGGGGGCCGGGGCCGCAGTCTGCGCAAGCGCCCCGGCGGATGTCAACATCAGCGCCAGAACGGTAGAGAGGCGAAATTTCATGAGAGCTCCTAGCATCAAAAGTCGCGTATTGTCCCCATCCCGCAACTCAAGTTCTTCAGGATCTTCCCTGAAAAATTGGGGTCAGATTCTAATTAATAATGAGGGTCAGACCCCAGTAAAGTGTTTTTCCCAGGGCTCATTCCAGTTGAGCCTTCTTATTTCCCATGGCTCGACAAGCGCGATTGACCGTTCCCTTTTATCCCCATCATGTGATTCAGCGGGGCAATGACCGCCAGGCCATCTGTCGGGACGATGTGGATCGGCAGAGACTGTTGTCTCTGTTGACCGAGTATGCCCAGCAGTTCAAGGTTTCTGTCCACGCCTATGTCCTGATGGACAACCATTTCCATCTGCTGCTCACCCCGGAGACCTCTGAAGGCTTGCCGCAGATGATGCAAGCGGTCGGGCGCAGCTACGTGCGCGGATTCAACACCCGGCATGGTCGAACCGGCACCCTTTGGGAAGGACGCTATCGATCCAGCCTGATTGAGTCGGAGGCGTATTTGCTGACTTGCATGGCCTATATTGACCTCAATCCTGTCCGTGCGGGCATGGTCAGCGAGCCGGCCGACTATCCCTGGTCAAGTCATCGGCACCTGATCGGTTTGCGCAGCGATAAATTGGTGACTCCACACGCACTCTTCTGGGGCTTGGGTAACACGCCCTTTGCCCGCGAGGCCGCCTATGCGCAAAGGGTTCGGGCTGGGATTGGTTTGCAGCAACAGTCGGATCTGACCCGAGCTGCTCTGACCGGATGGGCTCTGGGTTCGGACTCCTTCATTGCGCAAATGTCCCAGAGTACCCAGAGAAGGCTCGCGCCGGCCAAGCCGGGGCGCCCGCCCGGCTCGCGTCAGAGGTCCTGACCGTTCAGGGACACACGGCCCAGAGGCAGACGATGATCTGTCCCCAATAAAAATATGCCCTCTGATTTCGAAAATTAATTGGGGTCAGACCCCAATTAATTCGTTTGGCATTCTTGTTGCGAGCGCTTATGCTCCGCTCTCCGATTTTTTGACCATAAGGGTTTGCCATGACTAGCGCCTATGAATTGGAACTCTCGCGACAGCAGGGCCTGTACTGCCCCGACCAGGAGCATGATGCCTGCGGTGTGGGCTTCGTGGCTCACATCAAGGGGCAGAGAAGCCATGCCATCGTCGAGCAGGCGCTGAAGATCCTGGAGAACCTCGACCATCGAGGCGCGGTAGGAGCCGACAAGTTGATGGGGGATGGAGCCGGCATTCTCATCCAGACGCCCGATCTGCTTTACCGCGAGGAAATGGCCAAACAGGGGGTGAATTTGCCCCCGTTCGGTGAATACGGCGTGGGCATGGTCTTCCTGCCCAAGGAGCACGCCTCTCGCATGGCCTGCCAACAGGAACTTGAGCGCGCGGTCAAGGCAGAGGGCCAGGTTTTGTTGGGTTGGCGCGATGTGCCGGTTAACCGTGACATGCCGATGTCGCCTACCGTTCGTGAAAAAGAGCCGGTGATGCGGCAGATCTTTATCGGTCGTGGCGCGGATGTGATCGTCCAGGACGCCCTGGAACGCAAGCTCTACGTGATTCGCAAGACGGCCAGCGCAGCCATACAAGCGCTCGGCCTCAAGCACAGCAATGAATACTACATCCCCAGTATGTCCAGCCGCACGGTGGTCTACAAGGGCTTGTTACTGGCAGACCAAGTGGGCACCTATTACCTCGATTTGCAGGATGCGCGCTGTGTCTCGGCATTGGGTTTGGTGCATCAGCGTTTTTCCACCAACACCTTTCCCGAGTGGCCGCTGGCCCACCCCTATCGCTATGTGGCGCACAACGGTGAGATCAACACCGTCAAGGGCAATTACAACTGGATGAAGGCGCGTGAGGGTGTGATGTCCTCTCCGGTTCTCGGTGAAGACCTCAGGAAGCTCTATCCGATCAGCTTCGCCGGCCAGTCGGACACGGCCACCTTTGACAACTGCCTGGAATTGTTGACCATGGCCGGCTATCCGATCAGTCAGGCGGTCATGATGATGATTCCCGAACCGTGGGAACAGCATTCGACCATGGACGCCCGGCGCCGCGCATTCTATGAGTACCACGCTGCCATGCTTGAGCCCTGGGATGGTCCGGCTTCGATCGTGTTCACGGATGGTCGGCAGATTGGCGCGACCCTGGATCGCAATGGTCTGCGCCCCTCTCGTTACTGCGTCACTGACGATGATCTGGTGATCATGGGGTCGGAGTCGGGGGTGTTGCCGGTGCCCGAGAGCAAGATCGTTCGCAAGTGGCGCCTGCAGCCGGGCAAGATGTTCCTGATCGACCTGGAGCAGGGTCGAATGATCGACGACGAGGAACTCAAGGCGGGCCTGGCCAACAGCAAGCCTTACAAGCAGTGGATCGACAACCTGCGTATCCGTCTGGACGATGTGGATCAACCGGTGGCTGGCGAAGACGGCAGCGATCTGCCGGCCGAGCGTGCGCCGGTGGCTGGCACCGGGCGCATCAGCGCCGAGCTGCTCGACCAGCAGCAGGCCTTCGGATTTACCCAGGAGGACATCAAGTTTCTGCTCAGCCCGATGGCACTCAATGGTGAGGAAGCGATCGGCTCTATGGGCAATGACAGCCCCTTGGCCGTTCTTTCTGACCGGAACAAGCCGCTCTACAACTACTTCAAGCAGCTGTTCGCCCAGGTGACCAATCCGCCGATCGACCCGATCCGCGAGGCCATTGTCATGTCGCTGGTGTCCTTTATCGGGCCCAAGCCGAACCTGCTGGATATCAATCAGGTCAATCCGCCGATGCGGCTTGAGGTCAGTCAGCCGGTGCTCGACTTTGCCGATATGGCCAAGCTGCGTGATATCGAAAAGGCTACCCAGGGCAAGTTCAAGAGCGCCACTTTGGACATCACCTATCCGGTGCTTTGGGGGCGTGAGGGCGTCGAGGCCAAACTGGCATCGCTGTGCGCCGAGGCGGTCGATGCCATCAAGAGCGGTCACAACACTCTCATCATCAGCGACAGGGGCGTGACGGCTGAGAAGGTGGCCATCCCTGCTTTGCTGGCCCTGTCCTGCATCCATCAGCATTTGGTCCGGGCTGGCCTTCGCACCACAACTGGCCTGGTCGTGGAGACGGGTACGGCGCGGGAAGTCCATCATTTCGCAGTGCTGGCGGGGTATGGCGCGGAGGCCGTTCATCCCTATCTGGCCATGGAAACCTTGGCTGCCATGCACAAGGACCTTTCAGGTGATCTGTCGGCCGACAAGGCGATTTACAACTACGTCAAGGCCATCGGCAAGGGTCTGTCGAAGATCATGTCGAAGATGGGGGTGAGCACCTACATGAGCTACTGCGGTGCGCAGCTGTTTGAGGCCATTGGCATCAACAGCGAAACCATTGATAAATACTTCACCGGCACCGCCAGTCGTGTCGGCGGCATCGGCGTTTTTGAGATTGCCGAGGAGGCGCTTCGTACCCACGCAGCGGCCTTCGGTGAAGATCCCGTGTTGGCCACCATGCTCGATGCTGGCGGCGAATATGCCTGGCGTGTTCGCGGCGAGGAGCACATGTGGACGCCCGATGCGATCGCCAAGCTGCAGCACAGCACCCGGGCTGGCAACTTCAGCACCTACAAGGAATACGCCCAGATCATCAACGACCAGAGCCGGCGTCACCTGACCCTGCGCGGACTGTTCGAGTTCCGGCTCGATCCGGCCAAGGCCATTTCGATCGACGAAGTCGAACCTGCCAGCGAGATCGTCAAGCGCTTTGCCACCGGAGCCATGTCCCTGGGGTCGATTTCCACTGAGGCTCATGCCACCCTGGCTGTTGCCATGAACCGCATCGGTGGCAAGAGCAACACCGGCGAGGGCGGCGAGGATCCTGCCCGGTACCGCAATGAACTCAAGGGGATCGCCATCAAGCAAGGCGAGACGCTCAAGAGTGTGATTGGCGCCGATCGGGTCGAGGTTGATCTGCCCCTGCGCGATGGTGACAGCCTGCGTTCGCGTATCAAGCAGGTGGCCTCTGGCCGATTTGGAGTAACCACCGAGTACCTGGTGTCAGCCGACCAGATCCAGATCAAGATGGCTCAGGGCGCCAAGCCTGGCGAGGGCGGCCAGTTGCCCGGAGGCAAGGTCTCGGAGTACATCGGCCAGCTGCGCTATTCCGTGCCGGGCGTGGGGCTGATTTCGCCACCCCCTCACCATGACATCTATTCCATTGAGGATTTGGCCCAGCTCATCCACGACCTCAAGAACGTCACGCCGACTGCCAGTATCAGCGTCAAGCTGGTGTCCGAGGTTGGGGTCGGCACGATTGCCGCCGGTGTGGCCAAGGCCAAGGCGGACCATGTGGTGATTGCCGGGCACGATGGCGGCACGGGCGCCTCGCCCTGGTCATCGATCAAGCACGCCGGCTCGCCCTGGGAAATTGGTCTGGCCGAGACTCAGCAGACCTTGGTGCTCAACCGACTGCGTGGCCGGATCCGGGTTCAGGCAGATGGCCAGATGAAGACTGGTCGCGATGTAGTGATCGGTGCCTTGCTCGGTGCCGACGAATTCGGTTTTGCTACCGCACCCCTGGTGGTTGAGGGTTGCATCATGATGCGTAAGTGTCACCTCAACACCTGTCCGGTGGGGGTGGCCACGCAGGATCCGGTGCTGCGCCGCAAGTTCGCCGGCAAGCCCGAGCATGTGGTCAATTACTTCTTTTTTGTGGCCGAAGAGGCGCGGCAGATCATGGCCCAGCTGGGCATCCGCAAGTTCGACGATCTGATCGGTCGTTCGGATTTGCTCGACATGAGTAAAGGGGTTTCGCATTGGAAGGCCAGGGGACTGGACTTCAGTCGCCTGTTCCATCAGCCGGCCGTCCCCGCCGATGTACCTAGGTTGCACGTGATGGCACAGGACCACGGCCTGGGCCAGGCCCTCGATGTCCGTCTGATCGAGAAATCACGGGCTGCCCTGGATCAGGGCGAGAAGGTGCAGTTCATGGAAGTGGCTCGCAATGTCAACCGGACCGTGGGCGCTATGCTCTCGGGCGAGCTGATCCGTCGCCGTCCGGAAGGTTTGCCAGACGACACGCTGCGTATTCAGCTTGAGGGCACTGGCGGGCAGTCTTTTGGGGCCTTTCTGGCTCAGGGGATCACGCTGTATCTGATTGGCGACGCCAACGATTACACCGGCAAGGGGCTGTCCGGTGGTCGCGTGGTGGTTAGACCCAGCCTGGATTTTCGCGGTGTGGCTGCGCGCAACATCATCGTCGGCAACACCGTGATGTACGGCGCAACTTCTGGGGAGGCCTTCTTCGCAGGCGTTGCCGGGGAGCGTTTTGCGGTGCGTCTCTCGGGGGCCACCGCGGTTGTCGAGGGCACCGGCGACCATGGCTGCGAGTACATGACCGGCGGCACAGTGGCTGTGCTGGGGCAAACCGGACGTAACTTTGCAGCTGGCATGTCGGGCGGCGTGGCCTATGTTTACGACGAGGACGGGCAGTTCGCCTCGCGCTGCAACACGGCGATGGTCAGTCTGGAAAAAGTGCTCACGGCTGCTGAGCAGCAGAGCCAAGTCGATCGCAAGTTTTGGCACAAGGACCAGGCCGATGAGGTCCTGCTGCGCAAGTTGTTGGAGGACCATTTCAAGTGGACCGGCAGCCAGCGTGCGCGGTCCTTGCTGGACCAGTGGGAGACCGCCCGTCAAAAGTTCGTCAAGGTCTTCCCCAATGAATACAAGCGGGCCCTGGGTGAAATCAATGCCCGCAAGACGGCTCGACCGGCTCAAGCCGTTGCGGCTTGAGCAGCCGCCATCGCAATCAAGGAAACATCATGGGAAAAGTCACCGGTTTCATGGAATTTGAGCGCATCGAGGAAGGCTACAAGCCCGTCGATGAGCGCCTCAGGCACTACCGCGAGTTTGTTCTGACCCTTGACGAGGAACAGTCCAAGAAGCAGGCGGCGCGCTGTATGGATTGCGGCACGCCGTTTTGCAACAGCGGCTGTCCGGTCAATAACATCATCCCGGACTTCAATGATTTGGTCTACCAGGGCGATTGGAAAAACGCGCTGACGGTGCTGCACAGCACCAACAACTTTCCGGAATTCACCGGCCGCATCTGCCCCGCACCCTGTGAGGCGGCCTGCACGCTCAATGTCAATGACGATGCGGTAGGCATCAAGTCCATCGAACACGCCATCATCGATCGGGGCTGGTCCGAGGGCTGGGTGCTGCCGCAGCCCGCGCGCCACAAGACGGGTCGCAAGGTAGCGGTGATCGGGTCAGGTCCAGCCGGGCTGGCCGCTGCGCAGCAACTCGCGCGCGCGGGTCATGATGTCACGGTTTTCGAGAAGAACAGCCGCATTGGCGGTTTGTTGCGCTACGGCATCCCCGATTTCAAAATGGAGAAGAGCCACATCGATCGCCGCGTTGAGCAAATGCAGGCTGAAGGTGTCACGTTCAGGACGGGCGTCCTTGTGGGTGCAATGCCCGAGCAGGGCCCAGGTAGCAAAGTGACCAATGATGCTGCACAGACCCTCTCGGCCGACCAACTCATGCGTGACTTTGATGCCGTCTTACTGGCTGCGGGTAGTGAGCAAAGCCGTGACTTGCCGGTGCCCGGTCGAGACCTTAAGGGCATCCATTTCGCGATGGAATTCTTGCCCCAGCAGAACAAGGTCAATGCGGGCGATCAGCTTGAAGGGCAGCTCAGGGCTGACGGCAAGCATGTCATCGTCATCGGTGGCGGTGATACCGGCTCCGATTGCGTGGGCACCAGCAATCGCCATGGCGCTGCCAGCGTCAAGCAATTTGAGGTGATGCCGCAGCCGCCTGAGCAGGAGAACAAGCCCTTGGTCTGGCCTTATTGGCCGCTCAAGCTGCGCACCAGCTCCAGCCATGAAGAGGGCTGCGACCGCGAGTTTGCGATCTCCACCAAAGCCTTTCTCGGCAAGGACGGCAAGGTCACTGCCTTGCAGACGGTTCGTGTGGAGATGAAGGACGGCAAGCTGGTCGAAGTGCCGGGCACCGAGGAGGAGCACCCGGCGGATCTGGTGTTGCTGGCCATGGGTTTTGTCAATCCGCTGGCCACTGTGCTGGAGGCCTTCGGCGTTGAAAAAGATGCGCGCGGCAATGTCAGGGCCAGCACCGACTTCTCCGGCGGATATGCCACGAACGTGAGCAAGGTCTTTGCGGCGGGTGATGTGCGTCGTGGCCAGTCGCTGGTGGTGTGGGCGATCCGCGAGGGTCGCCAGGCCGCTCGAGCCGTAGATGAGTTCCTGATGGGGCACTCCGATTTGCCGCGCTGAGGCCGCGCGGATCGCCCGGGCGGGCCTCAAATGGACACCGGCCTGACCGGCCGGTGCGCGCGAGGCTCGCCAGGCCGCCCCGGCCGTTGATGAATTCCTGGCGGGACTCTCCGACCCGCGGCTCCGATGGTTCGGGGCGGCGCCGCTATGATGTCGCTCCCCTCGCCTTTGAAGCTGTTTCAGTACCGGTCCTCTCCCATGCCCGAAACTCCTGGCTCTGTCGACGCGTTGGTGCAATTCCGGGAGGTCAGCTTTGCCTATCCGGGAGCCGTTTCGGAGCGCGTCATTCTGGATCGGATGAACCTCACCATTGCCCGAGGCAAGGTGACCGCTCTGATGGGGGCATCGGGTGGCGGCAAGACCACTGTCCTGCGCTTGATCGGTGGACAGCAGCGTGCGAGCGCCGGGCAGGTGCTGTTCGACGGTCAGGACGTCGGTCTGATGGACAGCGCGGGGCTTTATGCGATGCGCAGGCGCATGGGCATGTTGTTTCAGTTCGGGGCGCTGTTCACGGATCTCAGCGTCTTCGATAACGTAGCCTTCCCGCTGCGCGAACATACTCGGCTGAGCCCTGCCCTGATCCGGGACATTGTGTTGATGAAGCTCGATGCGGTGGGGCTGCGCGGCGCGCGTGATTTGATGCCCGCGCAGATTTCGGGAGGTATGGCCCGACGGGTGGCCCTAGCGCGAGCCATCGCGCTCGACCCCGAGTTGATCATGTACGACGAGCCCTTTGCCGGACTCGATCCGATCTCGCTGGGCACCGCGGCGCAGTTGATCCGCCAGCTCAACGACACCCTGGGCATCACCTCGGTAGTGGTTTCACACGATCTGGAGGAAACGTTTCGCATTGCCGATCGGGTGGTGATTCTGGCTAACGGTGCGATCGCTGCTGAAGGTACGCCCGAGGAAGTGATGCATTCCACCGACCCGCTGGTTCATCAGTTCGTACATGCCCAGAGCCAGGGTCCGGTCAAGTTTCACTATCCGGCTGCCTCGGCTGAGCTCGACTTCGGCCCAGCCGCTGTCAGCGCCCGCACAGCGAGGAGGGGGCGTTGATGATGGGCGGCAAGGGGGTGCGCTGGCTGGCGGGCCTGGGTTTTGCGACCCGCACCAAGCTGGCCGACTGGGGGCATGCGACCCGTCTTTTCGTACGGCTGTTCGCGCTCTCCGGCCCCACTTTGCGGCGTTTCGGTTTGGTGCGCGACCAGATCTTCTTTTTGGGCAACCATTCCCTGGCCATCATCACGGTCTCGGGTCTTTTTGTAGGGTTCGTTCTGGGCTTGCAGGGCTACTACACCCTGCAGCGCTATGGGTCGGCCGAGGCTTTGGGTCTGTTGGTGGCCCTCAGCCTGGTGCGCGAACTTGGACCGGTGGTCACGGCCTTGCTCTTTGCCGGTCGGGCGGGTACCGCCTTGACCGCTGAAATCGGCCTGATGAAGGCCGGTGAGCAGCTCTCGGCCATGGAAATGATGGCAGTCGATCCGGTCCGGCGCATCCTGGCCCCCAGATTGTGGGGCGGGGTGATTGCCATGCCTTTGCTGGCTGCTGTTTTCAGTGCGGTGGGCATATTGGGCGGCTGGTTGGTGGGCGTGGTGATGATTGGTGTCGACCCTGGCTCTTTCTGGAGCCAGATGCAGGCCGGTGTCGACGCCCTGCGTGATGTGGGCAATGGGGTACTCAAGAGCATGGTCTTTGGCGTAACGGTGACCTTCGTGGCCCTGTATCAGGGTTACGAAGCGCAGGCTACCCCGGAAGGTGTAGCGCGCGCAACCACCCGTACCGTGGTGCAGGCTTCATTGGCCGTGCTGGGACTGGACTTCCTGCTGACAGCGGCCATGTTCAGTATTTGACTCAGGCTTTTCTCCGTATGTAGGGGTAGACCCTGTAGAACGTGAGAAAATCGTTGCCGTTTTGGCCTCGTTGTCCGGGCTTGTCAGCCATCAGGGGCTCCCGTCCGTTTTATGGGACGAAAGCGGACTTTTTGGAAAACTCTTATGCAACGCTCCAGTAAGGATCCCTGGGTGGGTCTGTTCGTCGTCATTGGCGCCGCCGCTCTCCTGTTTCTGTCGCTTAAGGCTGCCAATCTGCTCACACTGAGCCTGGTGGACACCACTTACCCGGTGCAGGCGCGTTTTGACAATATTGGAGGGCTCAAGCCCCGCGCAGCGGTCAAAAGTGCAGGCGTGGTGGTGGGGCGTGTCGAATCGATCGCTTTCGACGACAACAACTACCAGGCCAGCGTCCGTCTGGCCTTGGATCGCCAATATGTTTTCCCTAAGGACAGCTCCCTCAAGATTCTCACCAGTGGGCTGCTTGGCGAACAGTATGTCGGGATTGAGGCCGGTGCGGCCGACAAGAACCTGGCGGCCGGCGATGTCATTACCACCACCCAGTCGGCGGTGGTGTTGGAAAACCTGATCAGCCAGTTTCTCTACAACAAGGCGGCAGAGCCTGCCGCAGCGCCAGGAGCCAAGCCGTGATCCCTGCGTGCGCTCGGCGATGGCTGCTGGGCCTCTTGCTGCTGGTGCAAGTGGCCTTGGCGGGCTGTGCAACCGTCTCCGCAACGGCTGCCGATCCTAGAGACCCGTGGGAGGGCTACAACCGCCAAGTCTGGCGCTTCAATGAGGCTGTGGACGAAGCCGTATTACAGCCGGTGGCCCGAGGGTACAAAGCAGTTGTGCCGGAGGTGGTTCGTACCGGTGTCAGCAATTTTTTCGGCAATTTATCTGACGTGTGGTCCCTTGTGAACAATGTTTTACAGCTCAAGCCGGCCGAGTCTGTCGAAATGACAGCGCGGGTGGGCCTGAATTCGACGGTCGGCCTGTTCGGATTGTTTGATGTCGCCTCTGGGCTTGGTCTGCAGCGGCGGCGTGAAGATTTTGGTCATACCCTGGGCCGCTGGGGTATCCCCACCGGCCCCTACCTGGTCCTGCCTTTGTTGGGGCCCTCCACGCTGCGCGATACGGTGGCCCTGCCGGTCGATATGAAGGGCGACCTGCTGGGGCAGGTTCAGGACAACTCGGCCCGGGTGGGGCTGACGGTCACTCGTGTGGTGGATCAGCGGGCCAATCTGCTGGAGGCCGGCCGTCTGCTTGACCAGGCGGCCTTGGATCGTTACACCTTTGTGCGGGACGCGCATCTGCAGCGGCGGCGTACGGCCGGGCAAACCCCTGCTCCCTCCGCCGAATCGGAAGAGCGCTACGATTTGCCAGAGTCGGCGCCTGCGCCCCGTTAAGCTGTCAAGGGCTGACATCGCCAAGTTCAAGGAATCGGTTTATGAAATGTTTCATGTTGGCTCGCCGTCTGTTCATGTTCGGTCTGAGCCTCGCCCTTTTGGGAGGCGCAGCAGGCGCGGCCGCCCAGAATCAGGAGGGGCCTGATCAGCTGATTCGCCGCCTTTCGGTGGATATTCTCGATGCTATCCGCAAGGATAAGGACATGCAGTCCGGCGATGTGCGCAAGGTTGCAGCCTTTGTTGACACCACAGTCATGCCGCATGTCAACTTCACCCGCATGACCGCCTCGGCCGTCGGTCGCAACTGGCGGCAGGCTACGCCAGAGCAGCAAAAGCGCTTGCAGGAGGAATTCAAGATGTTGCTGGTGCGCACTTATTCGGGTGCCATCAGTCAGGTCAAGGACCAGACGGTTTCCGTCAAACCCTTGCGAGCCAACCCTGGCGATACCGAAGTCATCGTGCGCTCGGAAGTGGTGGGACGGGGTGATCCAATCCAACTGGACTATCGAATGGAAAAGACCGCATCAGGCTGGCGCATATATGACCTCAACGTGCTCGGCATCTGGTTGGTGGAAAACTATCGCTCCCAGTTTGCGCAGGAAATTTCGGCGCGCGGGATTGACGGCCTGATTACCTCTCTGGCCGAACGCAACAAGGCTGCGACTGTGGCAGCCAAGCGCGGTTGAATCGACACATGACTGAGACTTTGGAGGCCCCGGCGCAGCAAGCGCATGAATTGCGCCTGCCAGCCGTGGTGACCCATGACCGCGCCGATGCCTGTTCCAGCGCGTTGCGCAAGGCATTGACTCTAAGCCGAAAAATCGCTCTGGTGGTGCGTGTCGATGCCAGTGCGCTGCAGCAGTTCGATTCCTCGGTGTTGGCGGTGCTCCTCGATTGCCGCCGTGCTGCCGTGGCCATGGGCCTGAGCTTCAAGGTGGATCATTTGCCTGATCGTTTGCGCCAGCTCGCTGGGCTTTACGGCGTCTCTGATCTGCTGTCAGACGCCTGAGCAAGCGTCCCCCCTGCGGCTCAGGGCGACTTTTCGGTGCGCCCTAAAATAGTCGGTTCATGCCCGCGATTTCCTTCCAGTCGGTTTCCAAGCAGTTTCGATCACGCGGTGGCGGAGCTGGTGGCGGGGTGCAGGCCCTCGATAGAGTCAGTTTCGATATCGAGGAGGGGGAGTTCTTTGGTTTGCTGGGCCCCAACGGCGCGGGCAAGACCACCCTCATCAGCATTCTGGCCGGTCTGTCGCGGCCGACTTCTGGCTCGGTGCGGGTGCATGGGTTTGATGTGGCCCTCGAGTTTGCGCAAGCCCGGCGTTGTCTGGGCGTGGTGCCCCAGGAGCTGGTGTTTGACCCCTTTTTCACCGTGCGGGAAACCTTGCGCATCCAGTCGGGATACTTTGGTGTGACCGGCAACGAGGCCTGGATTGACGAATTGCTGGAAAGTCTGGGCCTGGCTGACAAAGCCGGTGCCAATATGCGCCAGCTCTCCGGGGGTATGAAGCGGCGTGTGCTGGTGGCCCAGGCTCTGGTGCACAAGCCTCCTGTGATTGTGCTTGACGAGCCCACCGCCGGCGTTGACGTCGAGTTGCGACAGACCCTCTGGCAATTCATCGCCCGACTCAACCGAGAGGGCAGCACGGTTTTATTGACGACCCATTACCTGGAGGAAGCGGAAGCCTTGTGTAGCCGAATTGCCATGCTCAAGGGCGGGCAGGTGGTGGCCCTGTCTTCAACCTCTGATTTGCTCAAGGCCGCATCCTCTAACGTATTGCGTTTTAAGCTCGATCAGGCTTTGCCCGCTGAATTGGCCCATAAGGCTCGGGTGACCGGCCGGGTGGTTCAATTGCCGGCCCATGATGCCCGTGAGATTGAAGACCATCTGGCCATCCTCAGGCGAGCCGGGTTACAAGCTCAGGATGTGGAAATTCGCAAGGCCGACCTAGAAGACGTGTTTCTTGAGGTCATGAGCGGGCAGGGCACCCCATCTCGGCAGCTGGAGGCGCGATGACCGGCTGGCTGACTCTGCTTTACAAGGAGGTGCTGCGCTTCTGGCGCGTGGCCTTCCAGACGGTGGCAGCACCGGTGCTCACCGCGCTGATGTATCTGCTGATTTTTGGTCATGTGCTGGAAGACCGGGTGCAGGTCTACCCAGGGGTGGGTTATACCGACTTTCTCATCCCGGGTCTTGTGATGATGAGTGTGTTGCAAAACGCGTTTGCCAACAGTTCTTCCTCACTCATACAAAGCAAGATGATGGGCAATCTGGTTTTCATCCTGCTAACGCCACTGTCGCCCTGGCACTGGTTCTGCGCCTACATGCTTTCTTCGGTCATTCGGGGTCTGGCGGTGGGTCTGGGCGTGCTGCTGGTGACGGTGTGGTTTTCTCAATTACCCTGGGCTGCGCCCTTGTGGATCTTGGTCTTCGGATTGTTGGGAGCAGGCCTGCTGTCGGCCATGGGCATCATCGCGGGCTTGTGGTCTGAAAAGTTCGATCAGATGGCGGCCTTTCAGAACTTCGTCATCATGCCCATGACGTTTCTGTCGGGTGTGTTCTATTCGATTCATTCGCTGCCTGATTTTTGGCAGTCGGCCAGTCACTTCAATCCCTTTTTCTACATGATCGACGGTTTCCGCTACGGTTTTCTCGGGCACAGCGATGTCTCGCCCTGGCTCAGCCTGGGGCTGGTTACAACTGCGTGGCTGGGGGTCAGCGCGCTGGCTTTGCATCTGCTTCGTATCGGTTACAAGATCAGAGGTTGAAATTTCATGACGGCTGAACAACTCAAGGCCCTGATTGCGCAGAATCTCAAGTGCTCCCACCTGACGGTTCAGGGGGATGGTCGGCATTGGTCGGCTGTTGTGGTGTCGGCCGAATTCGAGGGTCGTCGCCCGGTTTGGCGCCACCAGAGGGTCTATGCCACCCTGGGCGAGCGCATGCATACCGACGAAGTACATGCCCTGTCGATGAAGACTTATACGCCGGCAGAATGGGCCGCGCAGGACGGACGCTGAATGGACAAGCTGCTCATACGCGGCGGGCGCACCCTGTCGGGCTCTGTGGATATCGCTGGGGCCAAGAATGCGGCCTTGCCGGAACTGTGCGCGGCGCTGCTGACGGCCGAGCCGGTCATCCTACGCAATGTGCCGCGGCTGCAGGATGTGGCAACCATGCTCAAGCTGATCGTCAACATGGGAGTTTCCGCAGCCCGCGACAGCCAGGACCCCTCGGTGGTGCACGTCAACGCCTCCGGGCTGGACAAGCCCGAGGCGCCTTATGAATTGGTCAAGACCATGCGGGCCTCGGTGCTCGCGCTCGGGCCTTTGCTGGCGCGTTTTGGCCGCGCCATCGTTTCTTTACCCGGAGGGTGCGCGATTGGATCTCGGCCGGTCGATCAGCACATTCGGGGCTTGCAGGCCATGGGCGCCGATATTCGGGTCGAGCATGGCTATATGGTGGCCAGCTTGGCCGGCGGCCGGACCCGACTGCGTGGGGCTCGCATCTCCACCGACATGATCACGGTCACCGGCACGGAGAACTTTCTGATGGCGGCCTGTCTGGCCGAGGGCGAGACGGTGCTGGAAAACGCGGCCCAGGAGCCCGAGGTGACCGATCTGGCCGAGATGCTGATTCGCATGGGCGCGCAGATTGAGGGTCATGGCACCAGCAAGATTCGCATCCGGGGCGTTTCACAGTTGCACGGCTGCTCGCATGAAGTGGTGCCGGACCGCATCGAGACGGGCACCTTTTTATGTGCAGTGGCGACGGCGGGCGGCGATGTAGTGCTGCGAAAAGGCCGTGCGGACCATCTGGAGGCGGTCATTGAAAAGCTGCAGGCCGCTGGCGCTCAGGTGGAGGCCGGCGACGGGTTCATCCGCATCCGCAGCCAGGGCCGCCTGAAGGCGCAGAGTTTCCGCACCACCGAGTACCCCGGGTTCCCCACCGATATGCAGGCTCAGTTCATGGCGCTCAATCTGATCGCCAGTGGAAGCAGCCGCGTCACCGAGACCATCTTTGAGAATCGCTTCATGCACGTCAATGAAATGATGCGTCTGGGTGCCAACATTCAAATTGATGGCAAGGTGGCCCTGATCGAGGGCGTTGAGCGCCTGTCCGGTGCGACGGTCATGGCCACCGATCTCCGCGCTTCGGCCAGCCTGGTGATCGCCGGTTTGGTAGCCCAGGGGCAGACTGTGGTCGACCGCATCTATCACCTCGATCGCGGCTACGATCGGATGGAGGTGAAGTTGCGTGCCCTGGGGGCTGACATCGAGAGGGTTCAATGAAAACGAGGGCCGTCAGCTGGAGCTGGAACAGACAGAGCGTTTGCGGGACCGTCCTGTCTATGGATGCTGGGCAAGGGGGTAGGGCATGATCACGCTGGCCTTGTCGAAAGGGCGTATCTATGACGAGACGCAGCCGCTGTTGCGCGCTGCTGGTATCGAGGTTCTGGATGATCCCGAGACCTCCCGCAAGCTGATCTTGACCACCAACCGCAGCGATGTGCGGGTGGTGCTGGTGCGTGCCACCGATGTACCCACCTATGTCCAGTATGGCGGCGCTGACCTCGGTGTGGTTGGTAAGGACACTTTGCTGGAGTCAGGCGGGGAAGGGCTTTATCAGCCTTTGGACTTGGGCATTGCGCGCTGCCGGGTCAGCGTTGCGGTCCGGCAGGGTTTTGACTATGCAGCGGCGGTGCGCCAAGGGGCGCGGCTGAAGGTGGCGACCAAGTATGTTTCGATAGCTCGTGATTTTTTTGCCGCCAAAGGCGTTCATGTCGACCTCATCAAACTGTACGGCAGCATGGAATTGGCGCCGCTGACCGGGCTGGCCGATGCCATCGTCGATTTGGTCTCCACCGGCAGCACGCTGAGGGCCAATCAATTGGTCGAGGTCGAACGCATCATGGAGATCAGCGCACGGCTGGTGGTTAACCAGACTGCGCTCAAGCTCAAGCAGGCGCCGATTCGCGCCTTGCTTGATGCCTTGGCGGCGGCCGCTCAAGGGCGACCCTCATGAGCCTGAAAGCGGCGCCACTTCGCCTGAGCACGGCCGATGCCGGCTTTGAGGCTGCTTTCGCGCAGCGCTTGCACTGGTCCGCCGATACGGATCAGGCCATTGAGCAGCGCGTGGCAGACATTCTCAGCGATGTCCGTCGGCGCGGCGACGAGGCGGTGCTTGAATACACCCGCCGCTTTGATGGCCTGAGTGCTTCTCGGATGGCAGATCTTGAGATTTCGCCCGATGAATTTCGCCGGGCCTTCGAGTCGCTCACTGCCGCGCAGCAGCGCGCACTGAAGGAGGCGGCCGACCGGGTCCGGCGCTACCACGAGGCCCAGAAGCAGGCCAGCGGCCAGAGCTGGAGCTATCGCGATGAGGACGGTAACCTGCTGGGGCAGAAGGTCACCGCGCTGGATCGGGCGGGCATCTATGTGCCGGGCGGCAAGGCCGCTTATCCCTCCAGCTTGATCATGAATGCAGTGCCTGCCCACGTCGCTGGCGTGCGTGACATCATCATGGTGGTGCCCACACCGGTTCAGGGCAGTCTGGCCTCTGGCGGGGCTGGCGACACGGCTGGTGTGCAGGCTGCGCGCAACCCCCTGGTTTTGGCCGCCGCGCATGTGGCTGGCGTCAGCCGGGCTTACACGATTGGCGGCGCGCAGGCCGTAGCTGCCCTGGCCTACGGCACCGCCACCATCCCGAAGGTCGACAAGATCACTGGCCCGGGCAATGCCTACGTGGCCAGTGCCAAGCGTCGTGTCTTCGGCGCGGTGGGCATCGACATGATTGCCGGGCCTAGCGAGATCCTGGTGCTTGCCGATGGCAGCACGCCGCCTGATTGGGTGGCGATGGATCTGTTTTCGCAGGCCGAGCATGACGAGTTGGCGCAGAGCATTCTGTTGTGTCCTGACAGCGCTTATATCGATGCGGTGCAGCAGGCCATGGACCGTCTGTTGCCCCAGATGCCGCGTCGCCAGATCATTGCCACCAGCCTCAATGACCGGGGTGCGCTCATTCTGACCCGTGACATGAACGAAGCCTGCGAGATCAGCAACCGCATTGCGCCCGAGCATCTGGAGATTTCCAGCCAGCAGCCGCAGCGCTGGGAACCGCTGTTGCGTCACGCGGGAGCGATTTTCATGGGCGCCTACACCAGCGAGTCCCTGGGGGACTATTGCGCTGGCCCCAACCATGTCCTGCCGACGAGCGGGACCGCCCGATTCTCCAGTCCTCTTGGGGTTTACGATTTCCAGAAGCGGTCTAGCCTGATCGAAGTGAGCGAGGCCGGGGCGCAGACCCTGGGCCGCACGGCGGCCGAACTGGCCTACGGCGAGGGGCTGCAGGCCCACGCCCGCGCTGCCGAGCTGCGCCTGCTGCCCGTGCCTGCGATGCGGGAGTCGCAATGAGCGATCGGCTGCACCCTCGACTGGCCCGTCTGATCCGGCAGGACGTGCAGTCCATGCAGGCCTATGCGATCCAGGACTCAGCCGGACTGATCAAGCTCGATGCGATGGAAAACCCGCATCGCCTGCCGCCCTCCTTGCAGGATGCGTTGGGACGGCGCTTGGGCCAGCTGGCGATCAACCGCTACCCCGACGGCCGCGTTCACGAATTGCGGCGGGCGTTGGGCGAACATGCCGGCATGCCCGCTGGTTTCGACCTGATGCTGGGCAACGGCTCGGATGAACTGATTTCATTGCTGGCCATGGCCTGCGACCTGCCCGGCGCCACCGTCTTGGCCCCGGTTCCAGGTTTTGTGATGTACGCCATGAGCGCGCAGCTTCAGGGTTTGCGTTTCGTGGGGGTGCCGCTGAGCGCTGACTTTGAACTCGATGTGCCGGCCATGCTGACAGCCATCGAGACGCACCGCCCGACCCTGATCTACCTGGCCTACCCCAACAATCCCACCGCCAATCTCTGGGGAGATGCCGCTTTGTCTGTGGTGATCGAGGCTGCTCGTACGCAGGGCGCCTTGGTGGTGATGGATGAGGCGTACCAGCCCTTTGCCGGTCGCAGCTTTCTCGATCGCATAACCGCCTATGACCATGTGCTGTTGATGCGAACATTGAGCAAATTCGGACTGGCCGGAGTTCGACTAGGTTACATGATGGGCCCGAAAGCGCTGATCGCCGAAATCGACAAGGTCAGGCCACCGTACAACGTCAGTGTGCTCAACTGCGAGTGTGCCTTGTTCGCCTTGGAGCATGCCGAGGTCTTTGCCGCCCAGGCGCGTGACATCGTGGCCGAGCGTGAGAAACTGATACCGTCCCTGGCCACCCTCGATGGGGTGCAGCCCTTCCCCAGTGATGCCAACATGGTGCTCGTTCGGATTGCGGGCGAGGGCGATCGTGCCGGACAGGTCTTTCAGGCTCTCAAGGCGCGCGGTGTGCTGGTGAAAAACATTTCTAAAATGCATCCGCTGCTCTCCAATTGCCTGCGCCTGACGGTGGGCACGGCCCCGGAAAACCAGCAACTGCTTCAAGCCCTGCGGCACAGCTTATGAGCCTTTCATCCCCCCGAACCGCGTCGGTCGGTCGCGTCACCGCCGAAACCCGTATTCAGGTGTCCATCAATCTCGATGGCTCCGGGCAATCGCGCCTGTCCACGGGCATCGGATTTTTCGACCACATGCTCGATCAGATTGCGCGCCACGGTCTGATTGATCTGGACATTGCCGCCGAAGGTGATCTGCACATCGACGGTCACCACACCGTTGAAGATGTGGGCATTACCTTGGGCCAGGCGCTGGCCAAGGCGGTAGGCGACAAGCGCGGCATACGGCGCTACGGTCATGCGTATGTGCCGCTGGATGAGGCGCTGTCCCGAGTGGTGGTTGATTTTTCCGGTCGCCCCGGATTGCACATGGATGTGCCCTTTCGCAGCGCCGTGATCGGGCAGTTTGACACTCAGCTCACCTACGAATTCTTCCAAGGCTTGGTCAACCATGCCTTCATCACCGTTCATATTGACAATCTGCGAGGCGAAAACGCGCACCACCAGGCCGAGACTGTGTTCAAGGCCTTTGCCCGTGCCCTGCGCATGGCCCTGGAGATCGATCCGCGCGCGGCAGGCTCCATTGCCTCGACCAAGGGCTCTCTATAAGCCCTCCACTCCAGTGTCCCTCTGATGTCTGTTCCTGTTGTTGCCGTGGTCGACTACGGCTCGGGCAATCTGCGATCGGTCTGGCAGGCGGTCGAGCATGCGGCTGTCGGCACTGGATGGCAGGTGCGGGTGACGTCCGATGCTGCTGTCCTGTCCAGTGCAGACCGGGTCATCCTGCCGGGGCAGGGGGCCATGCACGACTGCATGCGGGCGCTGGACGCCTCAGGCTTGCGGCAGGCGGTGTTGCAGGCGGCTGCCTCCAAACCCCTGTTTGGGGTATGCGTTGGCATGCAAATGCTGCTCGACAGCAGCCAGGAGGGATTGCAGGGGCAGATGACGCCCGGTCTCGGACTGATTCCGGGCCAGGTTTGCCGCTTTCATTTCGACGACCGTCTTCAGGCCGACGGCAGTCGCCTGAAGGTGCCGCAAATGGGCTGGAATCAGGTGACCCAGAATCCACAGGATTCGGGGAAACCCCATGCGCTCTGGGCGGGTGTGCCCGAGGGCGCCTGGTTCTATTTTGTGCACAGCTACTTCGCCAAACCGTCTGATGCACGCCACACTGTGGGTGAGGCTGACTATGGCGGGCGCTTTACCGCTGCGGTGGCTAGAGATAACATTTTCGCCACGCAGTTCCACCCTGAAAAAAGCGCCGAGTACGGTTTGGCCCTCTACCGCAACTTTCTGTCCTGGCAGCCCTGAAGGTATGGGTTCGCCTTTGTCCTTGACTCGCGCTACCGCTGCTCTTCCGCTTTTGCCTCACCATGCTTCTGATACCTGCGATTGACCTCAAAGATGGTCAGTGTGTCCGCCTCAAGCAGGGCGATATGGATCAGGTCACTCATTTCGGTGAGGATCCTGCAGCCGTTGCTCGCAATTGGCTTGAGCAGGGCGCGCGGCGATTGCATCTGGTCGACCTTAACGGCGCCTTTGCCGGCAAGCCCAAGAACGAGCAGGCCATCCGCAAGATCCTGCGTGAGGTCGGCAGTGAGATCGATGTTCAACTCGGCGGCGGTATCCGTGATCTGGACACCATCGAGCGCTATCTGGATGCCGGTCTTCGTTACGTCATCATTGGTACGGCGGCGGTCAAGAATCCCGGCTTTTTGCAGGACGCCTGCACTGCCTTTGGTGGCCACATCATCGTCGGGCTCGACGCCAAGGACGGCAAGGTGGCCACCGATGGCTGGAGCAAGCTGACCGGCCACGAGGTGGTGGACCTGGCCCGAAAGTTCGAGGATTACGGGGTGGAATCGATCATCTATACCGACATTGGCCGCGACGGCATGCTCAGCGGGATCAATATTGAGGCCACCGTTCGGCTGGCGCAGGCTCTGAGCATCCCGGTGATCGCATCGGGGGGGCTCTCGGGCATGAGCGATATCGAGGCCCTCTGTGCAGTCGAGGACGAGGGCATCGAAGCGGTGATCTGTGGTCGTTCGATCTACACTGGCGACCTCGATTTCGTCAAGGCGCAAGAGCGTGCCGACGAGCTCGGCCGCTAATCCTTCCCTTCTGGCCTCATGCCTTGGTCGACCCGCCTGGGCGATCTGACTCCTTGCCCCCATGCTTGCCAAACGCATCATCGCCTGCCTCGACGTGACCGGTGGACGGGTGGTCAAGGGGGTCAACTTTGTCGAACTACGCGATGCCGGCGACCCGGTGGAGATTGCCGCTCGATATAACGAGCAAGGGGTTGACGAACTGACCTTCCTCGACATCACCGCCACCAGCGACGGCCGCGATCTGATCCTGCCCATCATCGAAGCGGTGGCCTCGCAGGTCTTCATTCCCCTGACGGTCGGGGGCGGCGTGCGCTCGGTCGAGGATGTGCGACGGCTGCTCAATGCCGGCGCGGACAAGACCAGCTTCAACTCGGCTGCCATTGCTCAGCCGCAGCTCATTTCTGATGCTGCCGACAAATACGGCGCGCAGTGCATTGTGGTGGCCATCGACGCCAAGCGGCGGACCGCCGAGGACGAGCAGCGTATCGATGCCCGGGGTCGGATCGTCGGTCCGGGTTGGGATGTCTATAGCCACGGCGGACGCAAGAACACCGGCCTCGATGCGGTGGCCTGGGCCGCCGAAATGGCTCGGCGCGGGGCAGGCGAGATCCTGTTGACCAGCATGGACCGCGATGGAACGCGCAGCGGCTTTGATCTGGCTCTGACAAGGGCGGTCAGCCAGGCAGTTGGCGTACCGGTGATTGCATCCGGTGGGGCCGGCACCTTGGATCATTTGGCCGATGGAGTTCAGCAGGGCGAAGCCGATGCCGTGCTGGCGGCCAGCATCTTCCACTATGGGCATTTCACCGTCCGTCAGGTCAAGCAGCACATGGCCGCGCGGGGGATTACGGTTCGCCTATAAGATCCCCCCTATGGAATGGCTCGATCAGGTGCAGTGGGACGCGCAAGGGCTGGTGCCCGTGATTGCCCAGGAGGCCTCTTCGGGCGACGTACTGATGTTCGCCTGGATGAATCGCGAGGCCTTGCAGCAGACCGTTGAACTCGGTCGCGCGGTGTATTTCAGCCGATCCCGGGGACGGCTGTGGTTCAAGGGCGAGGAGTCGGGGCATGTGCAGCAGGTCCACGAGGTCAGGCTCGACTGCGATCGTGATGTGGTGTTGCTCAAGGTCACCCAGACCGGGCACGATCCGGGCATTGCCTGTCATACCGGGCGCCACAGTTGTTTCTTCCACCGTCTTTATGAGGGCCGGTGGCAAGCGGCTGACCCGGTTCTCAAGGACCCCGGACAGATTTACTCGAAATGAACATGAGTTCGAACGATACCCTGGCCCGTCTGGCTGCCGTTCTCGACAGCCGCAAGCTGGTCAACGGCGGTGATCCGCACGCCAGTTATGTGGCCCGCCTGTTGGCCCGTGGCCCTGATGCCTTTCTCAAGAAGATCGGCGAGGAGGCCACCGAGGTGGTGATGGCGGCCAAGGATCTGGATCGGGCCGATGATGCGCCCGCCCGCGAGCGCCTGGTTGGGGAGGTGGCCGATCTTTGGTTTCACACGCTGGTGGCTTTGTCGCACTATGGTCTGCAGCCGGCCGATGTGCTGGCTGAACTGGAGCGCCGGGAAGGGCAGAGCGGGCTGGAAGAAAAGGCCCTGCGCAAGGCGATGGCCCGAGAGGCTGGAGCCGACGGACGGGGGCAGGCGTGATGTCCTTGCCCGAACTAACCCCCAGCCCGGCCCGGGCGCACTCGCCCGGCGATCGCCTGTTGATGCAGGTGCTCTATGGTCTGCACACCCTGGCTTGGTTCTCCATGGGTACCTTGGCGGTGGTGGCCCTGCTGCTCAATTACATCCGCCGTGGCGACGAGGAGGATCCCCTTTATTTGGCGCACCATCGTTACATGATCTCCACGTTCTGGTGGACGCTGTTGTGGTTGCTGTTGCTCTCGCCCTTGTGGCTCTTGTTCCTGTTTCCCGGCTGGTTGGCCTATCTGGCCGTTCTGTTGTGGTACCTCTATCGATGCCTCAAAGGCTGGTTGCGATTCAATGCCGATCGCTGGCCTGCTGACTTCCCCCCTGATTCTGCGAGTTCATCATGAGTGCTTCACCGAACTGCATCTTCTGCAAAATCGTCGCGGGCCAGATTCCCAGCCGCAAGGTCTATGAGGATGATGAGATCTATGCTTTTCACGATATCAACCCTTGGGCACCGGTACATTTCCTGATCATTCCGCGCGTCCACATTCCGTCCATGGCCCAGGTTGGGCCCGAGCATCAGGCCCTCTTGGGGCGTATGCTGGGACTGGCGCCCAAGCTCGCGCTGGAGCAGGGTTGTCGGCCTTATCCGGACGGGGGCTTTCGGATTCTGACCAACACCGGGGCCGAGGGGGGGCAGGAAGTTCACCACCTGCATTGGCATGTCATGGGCGGCCCCCGGCCGTGGCTGCGCGGTTGAGTCAGCAGATCGCCCAGATGGCTTAGGCCCCTGGGGTCAACGGTCTTTAAGCCCTCGAGACCGCCTCAGGATCGATAGAATGCTCGCAACGGACGCGGGTTGTGTCCACGCGTCCTTCCAGGAGTAAATCATGGGTTCGTTTTCCATTTGGCATTGGCTGATTGTTCTGTTGATCGTGGTGATGGTTTTTGGTACCAAAAAACTCAAGAACCTCGGTTCGGATCTTGGGGGTGCGGTCAAGGGCTTCAAGGACGGTATGAAGGACGGTGGAGCCAGTGCACAGGCGGCTGAGGAGGCCTCCAAACAGGCGGCCAGTCAGGTCACCCATCAGGCAGCGGCGCCAGCGTCTGACGACAAGAACACCATCGACGTCCAGGCCCGTCCCAAGTCCTGATCGGCAGGCCACGGCCGGCTCCCGCCCCAGGCGTCGGCCCACCATGAGTTTTCAATGATTGAACTGGGCATTTCCAAGATGGCCTTGATCGGCGCTATCGCGCTGATCGTCATCGGACCGGAAAAACTGCCGCGGGTGGCCCGCACGGTGGGCGCCTTGCTGGGCAAGGCGCAGCGCTATGTGGCCGATGTGCGGGCTGAGGTCAACCGGTCGATGGAACTCGACGAACTGAAGAAAATGAAGGACTCGGTGGAGTCGGCGGCCCGCGATGTGCAAAGCTCAATGCACAGCACGGCGCAGGATTTTGAACAGTCTTGGGCCGAGGCGACCAGCGCTCTGGAGCAGGCCGCCACGCCCCTTGAGGTGCCGCCGATGGTGGCCTACCCTGAATACAAGCATCCCGGCAAGAAGTGGCGGGTCAAGCAGGGCGCTATGCCACAGTGGTACAAGGCAAGGGCCGGCGTTAGAACCCGAGCCCTGTCCGGCGCCGCCCGAGTGGCGCGATTTCGTCCGCGCTCGTCGGTTCAGGGCTGACCGCCCGCGGCCATTGCCCAAACTCATGCTATGACCGCCCCAAAAGACGACAAGCCTGACGAGCTGGCCGGTACCGAGCAACCTTTCGTGCAGCACCTGATGGAGCTGCGCGACCGTTTGATTCGGGCGGTGATGGCCATTGGCATCATGGCTGCTGTGCTGGCCCTCTATCCGGGGCCCAGTGCTCTTTACGACCTGCTGGCTGCGCCCCTGGTGGCCACCTTGCCGCAAGGTGCCACCCTGATTGCCACCAACGTCATCTCCCCGTTCATGGTGCCCATCAAGATCCTGTTCCTGGCGGCCTTCATGCTGGCCCTGCCGGTTGTGCTCTACCAGGTCTGGGCCTTTGTCGCGCCGGGACTGTATTCACACGAGAAGCGGCTCGTTCTTCCCCTGGTGGTCTCCAGCACGGTGCTTTTTTTCATCGGGGTGGCGTTTTGCTACTACTTTGTCTTTGGACAGGTGTTTACCTTCATTCAGAGCTTTGCGCCTAAATCCATCACCGCTGCGCCGGACATCGAGGCTTATCTGAGTTTTGCCATCGGCATGTTTTTGGCGTTTGGGCTGGCCTTTGAGGTACCGGTGGCGGTGATTGTGCTGGTACGTATGGGTGTAGTCTCCACCGCCCAGCTGCGTCAGTGGCGGGGCTATTTCTGGGTCGGTGCGGCGGTGGTCACCGCCATGGTCACGCCGCCGGACGCAGGGTCGATGATCATGTTGCTGGCCGTGGTGGGTGCGCTCTATGAGGTTGGCATCGTTGCGGCCCAGGTATTCGTTAAGCACACGAAGACGCCGGACCCTGAGGCCGAGCCTGCGCCTGACAGCCAGGCGCCCAAGCCCTGAGCCGGGGCTACTGACGCAGTTTGGGGCTCGGGCGCGTGCCCGGCGTGATGGTCAGGTCCATGCGGTCATCGCGCCGCGCCAGACTCAGTCGGGCAGGCTCTCCGGGTTTGAGTGCGGCCACTGCGCTCAGCAGTTCGGAGACGTTGCGGATGGGTCGACCGGCCACCGCGGTGATCACATCGCCGGGCTTGAGGCCAGCTCGGGCGGCCGGACCGTCC
Source organism: uncultured Polaromonas sp. (assembly GCA_964488145.1). Lineage (GTDB taxonomy): Bacteria > Pseudomonadota > Gammaproteobacteria > Burkholderiales > Burkholderiaceae_C > Polaromonas. Next base: position 11,816 of record CAZATV010000007.1, on the reverse strand, counting down.
TGCAGCACACCCGTGATGATGACGCCCTCCTGCGAGCCGACATTGAAAGCCTGAATCAGTTCGGCGTTGAGCTCTTGCGGCTCCACCCCGATCCACCCTCGGGTGACTCGACCGTCGCGCACGATGGCATCGAGCACCTGCCGTGCGGTAGAGACAGGAATGGCGAAACCTATGCCTAGTGAGCCGCCCGATCGGGAGTAGATGGCCGTATTGATGCCCAGCAAGTGCCCCTGGGTGTCGACCAGCGCCCCCCCCGAATTGCCGGGGTTGATGGCCGCATCAGTCTGAATGAAGTTCTCAAAGACGTTAATGCCCAGTTGGTTGCGCCCCAGCGCGCTGACGATACCGCTGGTGACGGTTTGACCGACTCCGAAGGGGTTGCCGATGGCCAATACCTGATCTCCGATTTCAATCTCTTCGGCATTGCCCATGACGATGGCCGGCAGTTTGTCAAGTTCGATACGTAGAACGGCCAGATCGGTTTCGGGGTCGGTGCCGACGATGCGGGCACGGGCCTTGCGCTGATCGTTGAGGGTCACCTCAATGTTGTCGGCACCTTCGATCACATGGTGATTCGTCAGGATATAGCCGTTTGGGCTGACGATCACCCCGCTGCCCAGCCCTTGCTGAGGCTCGGCCGGATCCTGGTCGCCAAAGAAAAAGCGAAACCAGGGGTCGGATTGTTGCGCTGACTTGGAGCTCTGCTTGCTGGCGGTGATGCTGACCACCGCCGCTGAGGCGGTTCTGGCGGCCGCGCTGAAGCTGCCGACTGCTCCGCCCCGGGTGCTGCCGGCCGGCGCCTGAAGCACCGCAACAGCGCCCCCGGGGCCGCCCAGGTGCCCGAGCCACTGTGGCTTGAGCGTGGCCACGACGAAATAAGCCGCCAGTAAGACAGTGACGGTCTGGGAGAAGAGGAGCCAGTACTTTCTCATCGAGGTTTCGGTCGGGTGGCCGCGCTTGAATGAAGTGACGCCTAAGGCCTGATTTTCAATCAGATTGCAGCATCCCAGCGGAGACGATACGGCGACATAATCTTGTCATGGATGGCCTTGAGTCCCCACGCTTGCCCTCGATTGATCGTCAGATCCTGCTCGATCGCTTCGATCAGTTGCTCGAGCCTGGGCGTTTTCGTGATTACGGACCCAACGGCCTGCAGGTCGAAGGTCGCAGCAAGGTCAGCCGCCTGGTTTCCGGCGTCACCGCCAGCCTGGCCCTGATTGAGGCCGCAGTGCAGCGTGGGGCGGATGCTGTGTTTGTTCACCACGGGCTGTTTTGGCGCGGGCAAGACGGACGGGTGACCGGATGGATGCGCCAGCGCCTGGCCTTGCTGTTGGCGCATAACATCAATCTTTTCGCCTACCACCTGCCGCTGGACGCCCACGCTGAGCTGGGCAATAACGCGCAGCTGGCGCGACGGTTGGGCTGGCAAGCCCTGGAGGGCGCAGCCGGGCGATTTGGCGAAAACGATCTGGGCTTTCTGGGTCAATCCCTCGCGGGCCCTGTGAGTTCACCGCAGGAACTGGCGCGGCAGATCGAGTTCACCCTGGGCCGCGGGGTAACCCTGGTTGCCGGACGGGAGGGGCCCATCAGGCGTCTGGCGTGGTGTACCGGTGGTGCCCAGGGCTATTTCGAGTCGGCGATAGCTGCGGGGGCGCAGGCGTTCATTACGGGGGAAATTTCCGAGCCCCAGGCCCATCTGGCCCGGGAGACCGGCGTCAGTTTCATCGCCTGCGGCCACCATGCTTCAGAACGATTTGGTGCACCGGCAGTGGCCGGCTTTGTGGCCAACGAATTGGGGCTGTCGCACGAGTTCATCGATATCGACAACCCGGCATGAAGCCGCTTGTATTGACCATGGGCGATGCCGCTGGCATTGGCCCGGAGATCATCCTCAAAGGCTTGGGACAGGCGCCTCTGGAGGCGCGTGGCTGCGTGGTTTATGGGGACCTTGCCGTGATGCGCCGTGCCAAGGCCTTGCCGGGCCTGCAAGCCCTGCCTCTGGCTTTGGCAGAGTTGACCGATCTGGGTGAAGTTCAGCGATTGCCGTCGGGCTGTGTCGGTGTGATGCAGGCCTGCGACAGCCCAGGTTTGCCGGCATGGGGACAAGTCAGCGCGGAGGCGGGACGCGCCGCGGGGCAGTGTGTGTCAGCAGGGGCCCGCGCGGTGCTGACGGGTCAGGCTGCCGCCCTTGTGACTGCCCCGTTGCACAAGGAAGCCATGGCTGCAGCAGGCGCGCCCTGGTTGGCCTACCCAGGGCATACCGAATTGCTGCAGCAAGAGGCGGCCTGGCACCTCGGTCGTACGCTTGAGGATCTACCGGTGCGCATGATGCTGGTCAGCCCGCAGCTGCGCACGGTGTTGGTGAGTATTCATGTCTCGCTGCGGCAGGCTCTGGATTTGGTCACCCGAGAGAGGGTGCTGGCGACCTTGAAAATTGCCCATCAGGCACTGCTGCCCCATCTTGGACGCCCGCCGAGGCTGGCGGTGGCGGGACTCAACCCCCATGCAGGCGAGGGGGGCTTGTTCGGGCGAGAAGAGATCGACACGATCGCTCCGGCGGTGGATCAGGCGCGGGAGTTGGGCATTGCGGCCAGTGGTCCTCACCCACCGGACACAGTCTTCATGCAGGCCAGAGAGGGTCTCTTTGATGCGGTGGTGGCGATGTACCACGATCAGGGTCTGATTCCGGTCAAGTACCTGGGCCTGGCCCACGGGGTCAACGTCACGTTGGGGCTGCCGATGGTGCGCACCAGCCCGGATCACGGCACGGCTTTCGACCTGGCCGGCACGGGCCGTGCCGACCCCTCAAGCTGGTTGGCGGCGCTGCGTTTGGCACGATCCTGGAGCGCCGCCTGAGATTGGCTCAGGACGATCGGTTGGTCGGCCTGAGTGTGTCCCGAATTTCTCTGAGCAGCAGCACCTCCTCTGGCACCACCGGCGCGGCAGGGGGTACGGTCGGGGCTGGCGCCTGGCTGCGGCGCAGGCGATTGATCTGGCGCACCATCAGAAAAATCACGAAAGCCAGGATCAGGAAGTTAACCACCACCGTGATGAATTGCCCGTAAGCCAAAACCGGAACGCCTGCCTTGCGCAGAGCCTCTAGAGTTGAGCCGGTTCCTGGCGGGACATTGCCCAGCACCAGAAAAAGGTTTGAGAAATCCAGCTTGCCCGCCAGCATGGACAGGAGCGGCATCATCAGGTCACCCACCGCCGATTCGACCAACTTGCCGAAGGCCGCGCCGATGATCACGCCGACTGCCAGATCGATCACGTTGCCCTTGAGGGCAAATTCCTTGAACTCCCGCGTTATGGACATTTTGTTTTCCTTTGAGTCGTTTCATATGCCACGGGGGTAGGATCTTGCGAGTTCGCCATTCGCCCGCGACAGGGACTTTATTGTTGGTCAAAAGAGAAGAGCATGCTCTTTTTGTACACAAGATGTTTCAAATGGGCTTTTCATCGCTGGCCCCGGGCGCCGGCCTCTCCTTGGGCACAGGCCGCTTCTGAGGGGATTGCGGGCTCCGCTACAATGCCGGGTTGACCCTGATACTCCTTTTCGTGTGAGTTTCGAAAGACTTTCATGACCACAAGCAGCCAATCAAGCGCAGCGCCCGAAGCGGGGCCCCTCGACCCCACCAAAAGAAACTGGATTTTGGCCACTGCCGCTGTCGGCGGAGCCGGAGCCGCGGCGGTCGCGGTGCCTTTTGTTAGCACTTTTCAGCCCTCTGAGCGTGCCAAGGCCGCCGGCGCACCCGTCGAGGTCGACATCTCGGCTCTCAAGCCGGGCGAGAAGGTAACGGTCGAGTGGCGTGGTAAACCGGTGTGGATCATCCGCCGCACACCCGAGCAGCTCGAAACCTTGAAAAAAACGGAAGCCGAGTTGGCCGACCCCAAGTCCCAGCGCAATCCGGCCGAACTCACGCCCGAGTACGCACGCAACCAGCACCGCTCCATCAAGCCGGAGGTGCTGGTAGCCGTTGGAATTTGCTCGCATCTGGGGTGCTCCCCGGTCGACAAGTTTCAGACCGGCGCCCAGCCTTCGCTGCCCGATGATTGGACCGGTGGTTTCCTGTGCCCATGCCATGGCTCGACCTTCGACATGGCCGGGCGGGTCTTCAAGAACAAGCCCGCTCCGGACAATCTCGAGGTGCCTCCGCACATGTATCTGTCGGATACGAAGCTGCTGATCGGCGAAGACAAGAAGGCTTGACTCTCCCGCCTTGATCGCCCCTTGCGCGCGTCGAACTGAGTAGGAAAACCAAAATGGCAGAACTCAAAGAAATTTCTCCCGATGCCCCCATGAGCGCCAAGCTCTTGAATTGGGTGGACAACCGCTTCCCGGCGTCCAAGATGTTCCAGGAGCACTTGAGCGGTTACTACGCGCCCAAGAATCTCAATGTCTGGTACATCTTCGGTTCGCTATCCCTGCTGGTGCTGGTGATACAGATCGTCACCGGCATTTTCTTGACCATGAACTACAAGCCAGACGCTGCCCTGGCTTTTGGTTCGGTCGAGTACATCATGCGCGATGTTCCCTGGGGCTGGCTGATCCGCTACATGCATTCCACCGGTGCCTCGGCCTTCTTCATCGTGGTCTATCTGCACATGTTCCGCGGCTTGATCTACGGCAGCTACCGCAAGCCGCGCGAACTGGTCTGGGTCTTTGGCTGCGCCATCTTTCTGACACTGATGGCCGAGGCCTTCATGGGCTACCTGCTGCCCTGGGGCCAGATGAGCTATTGGGGCGCGCAGGTCATCGTGAACCTGTTTTCCGCCATTCCGTTTATCGGCCCGGACCTGGCCTTGCTCATTCGTGGTGACTTCGTGGTCGGTGATGCCACCCTCAACCGCTTCTTTGCCTTCCACGTGATCGCCGTGCCCCTGGTGCTCCTGGGTCTGGTGGTGGCCCACATCATTGCCCTGCACGAAGTCGGCTCGAACAACCCAGATGGCGTGGACATCAAGGCCAAGAAGGACGCCAACGGTAAGCCGCTGGACGGGATTGCCTTCCACCCCTTCTACACGGTGCATGACATCTTCGGTGTCAGCGTTTTTCTGCTGGTGTTCTCGGCAGTCGTTTTCTTTGCCCCTGAGGCTGGCGGCTATTTCCTTGAATACAACAATTTCATCCCCGCGGATCCGCTGAAGACCCCGGCGCACATCGCTCCGGTTTGGTACTTCACCCCGTTCTACTCGATGTTGCGCGCCATCACCACGCAGATGATGTACGTGCTGGTGCTTTGCGTGGCCATCGCCGCGGTACTGGCCATCCTTAAAGGGGGCCTGACGACGGTGTTCAAGGGGGCAGTGGCGGGAGGCGCCGCTCTTCTGTGCGTGGTCATGCTTAGCATCGACGCCAAATTCTGGGGCGTGGTGGTGATGGGTGGAGCCGTCATCATTCTCTTTTTCCTACCCTGGCTTGACCGCAGCCCGGTCAACTCGATCCGCTATCGCCCGAGCTGGAATAAGTGGCTCTACGGTATCTTCGTGGTCAACTTCCTAATCTTGGGCTATCTGGGTATCAAGCCGCCCTCGCCGATCAATGAGCGCGTTTCGCAGGTCGGCACCCTGTTCTATTTCGGCTTTTTCCTGCTCATGCCCTGGTGGAGCCGCTTGGGACAGTTCAAGGCCGTGCCTGAACGCGTCAATTTTGCTGCCCACTGAGTCCGGCCGGAGCTTACTGACATGAAACGAATCCAACATCTGCTCCTGGCTCTGATCGCTGCGGCTTCCTTGTCTGTCCATGCGGCCGGCGGTGGCATCGTCTGGGACAAGGCGCCAGACCGTACCAACGATTTCGCGGCTTTGCAAAACGGCGCCAAAATCTTTGTGAACCACTGCCTCAGTTGCCATTCCGCCGCTTTCATGCGCTACAACCGTCTGACCGATATCGGCCTGACGGAAAAGCAGATCAAGGACAACCTGCTCTTTGCCACTGACAAGGTGGGAGAGACCATGAAGGCCTCGATCGATCCCAAGCAGGCCAAGGACTGGTTCGGCGGCAATCCGCCAGACCTTACCCTGATCGCCCGCTCGCGTTCGGCGGCCGGCAAGGGCAGCGGTTCGGATTACCTCTACACCTTCTTGCGTACCTATTACCGGGACGATTCCAAGGCCACTGGCTGGAATAACCTGGCCTTTCCCAATGTCGGCATGCCACATGTCTTGTGGGAACTGCAGGGCGAGCGTCAGCCTATTTTCGAGAAAGCCACCTCTCACGGTCAGGAGGTGCAGGTTCTCAAGGGTTGGAAGCAGATAACCCCTGGCGTGATGTCCGCGCGCGAATACGATGAGGCGATTGCCGACCTGGTGTCCTACCTGGACTGGATGGCCGAACCCTCTCAAAACACCCGAGTCCGCGTGGGGGCCTGGGTGCTGCTCTTTCTGGGGTTATTCATTGTGGTGGCCTGGCGCCTGAACGCTGCGTATTGGAAAGACGTCAAGTGATCATTGAGGTCAGCCCTCAGCGGCTGACCCTGTCGGGAGTGGCGGCTACGGGTATGTTCCCTGGGCTCCCACTCCTTCTTTATCCAGGAGACCTGCTGACATGATGGTTCTGTACTCCGGCACGACCTGCCCGTTTTCTCACCGCTGCCGTTTTGTCCTCTTCGAGAAGGGCATGGACTTTGAAATCCGCGACGTTGATCTCTACAACAAGCCGGAGGACATCAATGTCATGAATCCGTACGGGCAGGTGCCGATCCTGGTCGAACGTGATCTCATCCTTTATGAGTCCAACATCATCAACGAGTACATCGACGAACGCTTCCCTCATCCCCAGCTCATGCCTGGCGACCCAGTCGATCGGGCACGGGTGCGTTTGTTTCTGCTCAATTTCGAGAAGGAGCTTTTCGTTCATGTCAGCACGCTGGAATCGCGTGCCTCCAAGGGTAACGAAAAAGCTCTGGAGAAAGCGCGCTCGCACATCCGCGATCGCCTCACTCAACTGGCCCCCGTGTTTCTCAAGAACAAATTTATGCTGGGGGAGAATTTTTCGATGCTCGATGTGGCCATCGCGCCCTTGCTTTGGCGCTTGGATTATTACGGCATTGACTTGTCCAAGAATGCTGCGCCCCTGCTCAAATATGCCGAGCGTATCTTCTCCCGTCCCGCCTACATCGAGGCCTTGACGCCGTCCGAGAAGGTCATGCGCAAGTGAGTGCGAGGCAGGCTTGACTGACTTGCTCAAGGGGCCGGAGACGGGGTCTACTCGTCCTTATCTGATTCGGGCGCTGTATGAATGGTGCTCCGACAATGGGCTGACGCCCTACATTGCAGTGCAGGTGGATGAGGCCGTTCAGGTGCCGCGGGAGTTCGTCAAGAATAACGAGATCGTGCTCAACATTAGCTTCGATGCCACAAGTTCCTTGAAGCTGGGCAATGATTTCATCGAGTTCAAGGCTCGCTTTGGTGGCGTGGCACGCGAGATTGTGGTCCCCGTGCATCGCGTGATTGCGATCTACGCCCGGGAGAATGGGCAGGGCATGGCCTTTCCCTCGACCCCCGCTCCAAGTTCGGCTGGGCCGGTGGCTCCTGCGCAAACGGCCACCGGCACCGCTCTTGCACTGGCACCCCCGCAGGGCACAGTGGCCGCGGGCGAACAGGGTGCCAGTGACGAACAGTCTCAGCCACCCGATCCCCAGCCGCCCAAGCCGGCTCCTGGTGGTAGGCCGGCGCTCAAGCGAATCAAGTGAGCTGCTGAAGTACACTGCGTGCTGCGCCGGCTTAGCTCAGTTGGTAGAGCAACCGCCTTGTAAGCGGTAGGTCATCAGTTCGAATCCGATAGCCGGCACCACACATCCAAGCCCCCGGTTTTGCGCGTCTGCCCATTCCTGGGGTTTTTGCTTTTTATGCGCGACCGGGCTTGAACCCGGCCAAGCGATCATGGCTTGCGGTTCACCTGTACCGGGTGCCCGCTCTTGGAGCCGAGTCGGGCCCTAGGCTGGTGCTGATCACTTTGATGCGAATGGCCTCGGTCGGCCAACCCGCAGATCGCAGGCTGGAGGTCAGTGCTGGAACAAGCTGACGTATCTTGGCTGCCCCGGCGTTGTTGGATACCAGCAGGCACCATTGCCGGTCCTCGACCGGCCCGGCCCTCACCTCAATCCCAGGCGGAATGAGGGTACGCACTTGCCGCAGCATCGCGCTCGATTGCTCCACGCGCTCGAGCAGTCCTGCTAGGACAGGAGCTTGCTGGAGAGCCTGGGCGAGAGGAACTGCGTTTGGCAGCTTGGGTTTCATGGGCGCTGTATCCGGATCGCAGATTATGAGCTCAGGCTCAGGACGGGGAAAGCCGCCCGCGTAAAATCGGCAGTTTTCGCGTCAGGAGGCCGCGCCCATGGAATTGGGCTGGTTGTCAGACGCTCCAGCCAACATTTCCGAAGGGTTTCGGACCTGATGCTGGCCGTGTAACGGCAAATTCAGGTCTTTGGCATATGGCGATTCAATTCCTCACCAAGATCTTTGGCAGTCGTAACGACCGCCTGCTGAAAACCTATCGCAAGAGCGTCGAGCGTATCAATGCGCTGGAGCCGGGCATGGTCGCTCTCAGTGATGAGCAACTGCGGGCTAAGACCGCTGAGTTTCGAGCCCGCGTGGGTCAGGGTGAGAGTCTGGACGCCTTGCTGCCCGAGGCTTTTGCCGTGGTACGCGAGGCCAGTAAGCGCGTTATGAAGATGCGCCACTTTGATGTTCAGCTGGTCGGTGGCATGGCGCTGCATGAGGGCAAGATCGCCGAAATGAGAACTGGCGAGGGCAAGACGCTGACCGCCACGCTGCCGGTCTACCTCAATGCGCTGGCCGGTCAGGGCGTACATGTGGTCACCGTCAACGACTACCTGGCCGGACGTGATGCAGCCTGGATGGGCAAGATTTACAACTTCCTCGGTCTGAGCGTGGGGGTCAATTCCCCGCAGATGAGTCGGCAGGAAAAGCAGGCCGCCTACGGTTCGGACATTACCTATGGCACCAACAATGAGTATGGCTTTGACTATCTGCGCGACAACATGGTGTACGAGCCGGCCGACCGTGTTCAGCGCGGTCTGCGATACGCCATCGTGGACGAGGTGGATTCCATTCTGATCGATGAGGCCCGTACCCCGCTGATCATCTCCGGGCAGGCCGAAGACCACACCGATCTTTATCGCGCCCTGCATCGAGTGGTGCCGTTGCTGACCCGCCAGGAAGGTGAGGCCGATCCCCGAACTGGCGAAGGCGTGATCAAGGCAGGTGATTTCACCGTTGATGAGAAGTCGCACCAGGTTTTTCTGACGGAGCAGGGGCATGAAAATGCCGAGCGCATTTTGGCGGGTATGGGGCTGATCCCGGAGGGAGCCACCCTCTATGACCCGGCTAATATCCAGTTGCTGCACCATTTGTACGCAGCGTTACGGGCCCAGCATCTCTACCACCGGGATCAGCACTATGTCGTGCAGGCCGGCGAGGTCATCATCGTCGATGAATTCACGGGTCGACTGATGTCCGGCCGCCGTTGGAGCGACGGTCTGCACCAGGCCGTTGAGGCCAAGGAGGGTGTGGAAATCCAGGCCGAGAACCAGACCTTGGCTTCCATCACCTTCCAGAATTACTTCCGGCTGTACGGCAAGCTCGCGGGTATGACAGGTACCGCCGACACCGAGGCCTACGAGTTCCAGGAGATATACGGCCTTGAGACAGTCGTCATTCCGCCCAACCGGCCTTCCAGGCGTGAGGATCAGCTCGATCGGGTTTACAAGACCACTGCTGAAAAGTATGCCGCTGCTATTGCGGACATCCGAGACTGCCACGAGCGGGGACAGCCGGTGCTGGTGGGCACCACTTCCATCGAGAACTCGGAAATCATCGACAAGTTACTCGAGCGTGAAAATTTGCCGCACCAAGTGCTCAATGCCAAGCAGCACGCACGAGAGGCTGAAATCGTGGCCCAGGCTGGCCGAGCCGGCGTGATCACGATTGCCACCAACATGGCTGGGCGAGGCACCGATATTGTGCTTGGCGGCAACGTCGAGAAGATGATCGAGGCGCTCGAAGCCAATGAGGCTCTGGATGAGGCTGCGCGGCAGGCGGAAATTGCCAGGCTGCGCGAAGGCTGGCAGGCCGACCATGAGAAGGTCAAGGCTGCCGGTGGCCTGCGTATCATTGCCACCGAGCGACATGAGTCGCGTCGCATCGACAACCAGCTGCGCGGCCGTTCGGGGCGGCAAGGCGACCCGGGGTCTTCACGCTTCTATCTCAGCCTGGACGATCCGCTGATGCGCATCTTCGCGGGCGAACGGGTCAAGGCCATCATGGAGCGGCTGAAAATGCCCGAAGGTGAGGCTATCGAGGCGGGCATGGTCACCCGCAGCATCGAATCGGCACAGCGCAAGGTGGAGGCGCGCAACTTCGACATGCGCAAGCAACTGCTGGAGTACGACGACGTCGCCAATGACCAGCGCAAGGTGATTTATCAGCAGCGCAATGACATCATGGATGCGCAAAGCCTGCAGGAGCAAATTTCGGCTTTACGGGAAGGCTGCTTCACCGATCTGGTGCGCCAGCATGTTCCCCCGGAAAGCGTGGAGGAACAGTGGGACCTGGAGGGGCTGGAGCGCGTGTTGTCCGAACAGTGGCAGATCCATTTGCCGCTGCGTCAGCAACTGGCCGAGGAGACGGCAGTCACGGACGAGGACATCGTCGAGCGTGTGGTTCAGGCGGCCCACGCGGCTTTCGCGGCCAAGGTTGAGCAGATCGGGCAAGATAACTTCACCCAGTTCGAGCGTACGGTGTTGCTGCAGAGCATTGATTCGCACTGGCGCGAGCACCTCAGTGCCCTGGATTACTTGCGGCAGGGCATTCATTTGCGCGGCTATGCGCAGAAGCAACCCAAGCAGGAATACAAGCGCGAGGCCTTCGAACTTTTTGCGCAGTTGCTCGATAGTGTCAAGAATGAGGTCACTCGCACGCTGATGACGGTGCAGGTGCAATCGCGTGAGCAACTCGATGAAGCGGCTGCCCAGATGGAGCAGCGTGAGGCGGTGAGCAAGGTCACCTATTCAGCGCCTGACGAAACAGGCCAAGCCCAAGTGACCGAAGAGGACGCAGCCAAATTGCAGTCCTTTCTGGAGGGGCAGTCGGTGCCGCGTGTGGGCCGTAATGACCCATGCCCCTGCGGATCTGGCAAAAAATACAAGCACTGCCACGGCCGGCTCAGCTGAACAGACGGTCCTTTTCTTTCAGGCTGGAGGAAGCACTCATGCCCGTCAATCTGCAGGCGACGCCCGCCCATCAGTTGCACGCTGTTGCGGGTGTGCGCTGGGGTATCACCGAGGCCGGCGTACGCAAGGCAGGTCGCAAGGACCTGTCTGTGATGTTGCTCGACGAAGGTTCTGTGGTGGGTGCGGTGTTCACGCAAAACCGCTTTTGCGCGGCGCCGGTTCAGCTGTGTCAGCAGCATCTGGCCGGTGGCGGACATTCGGTGCGAGCTCTGATGATCAACACCGGCAATGCCAATGCGGGTACTGGACAGGAGGGACTCGACCGCGCGCGCGCTTGCTGTCAGGCACTGGCCGAGCAACTCAGCCTGTCGCCTGAGCAGGTCTTGCCCTTTTCTACCGGGGTGATCATGGAGATGCTGCCCAGCGAGCGCATCATCGCCGGCTTGCCAAAGGCCTTGGCTGGGGCCCACGCCGACCGGTGGGCCCTGGCGGCCGAGGCCATCATGACCACGGACACAGTGCCCAAGGCCTGCTCCCGCCGGCTTACGGTGGGTGGTAAGCCGGTGACCATTACCGGCATCAGCAAGGGCGCCGGCATGATTCGCCCCAACATGGCCACCA
>CAZATV010000006.1:26927-60714 GCA_964488145.1 uncultured Polaromonas sp. | reverse complement strand
TCGAAACCGTTTCCACTTCACCACAGGTACCAGTTCATCGGATTCCTTCATCAAGATTTCCGGGCAGCCGACTTGGGGTCTGGAACAGGTGGAGGCCGGACGCGGGAAAACGTCGACCTGGATTAAGCCCACGCAGCACGCAGATCTCGTCGGTACCCAGATGGTGCCCAAGTACATTGACAGTGATGGGAAGGAAACCACCAACGGCGACGGTTTTACCGGTCTGCCGGCCTGGTCTCCGATCTTTCTGGACAAGGGCGAGCTGACCTTTGACACTGGCGGTAAGCTGGTCTCTCCAATGGGCGGCACGCAGTTGGAGACGGTGTATCTGGCGGGCGGTAAGGGCGCCTTGACCATCAACATCGACTACTCGGCCTCAACCCAGTTTTCATCACCCTTTGCCGTTTTGTCGCAGTCCCAGGATGGGGCCCCTGAAGGCGATTTGGTGGGCGTGACGATTGCTAACGACGGCCTTGTGAGTGCCTCCTATTCCAACGGCACACAAAAGTCGCTGGCCAAGATTCTCTTGGTGAACTTCTCCAGCCCTGCTGGACTGCGGCAGGCCGGTGATTCGAGCTTCTTGGCCTCAGCCGCTTCGGGCAGCCCGATTCTTGGAACTGCCGGTACAGCGGGCTTTGGAACCATACGCGCCGGTGCAACCGAGCGGTCGAATGTGGACCTGACCCAGGAACTGGTGGATTTGATTACCGCCCAGCGTAACTTCCAGGCCAATGCCAAGGCTATTGAAACATCGACCACGATGACTCAGGCCATCATCAATATTCGTGGCTGACCTTTCCTTAATCGGTGTATCGGACTTAAACGGAGGAACTTGAGACATGGACCGTCTGGCATTCAACGCGGTGGCCGCCATCAACGAGCAACGCGTCTCGCGGCAGGTCACGGCCAACGAAATGGCCAACGTATCCACGCCGGGTTTCAAGCGCAGCTATGAGGTAGCCATGCAGGCTGTCAAGGCTGAAGGCGCGGGTCTGGAAACCCGTATGCAGCCAAAGTCTGTGAGTCGTGACGTCATTGCCCTCAAACCAGGCGCGGTGATGGTCACCGGACGCGACCTGGATGTGGCGATCAACGAACAAGCGGTCCTGGGAGTCTCCACCCGCGACGGCAAGCTCGCCTTTACCCGTCGCGGCGATCTTCAGGTGACGGCCAGCGGCGTGTTACAGAACGGATCGGGCTTCGCGGTCCGGGGTGAGGGCGGTCAGCCCATCACCGTGCCACCGGTTGGAAAGATCAGTATCAACCCGGATGGCTCCATCTATGCGACCAATCCCGCACAGCCAGCCGAGCCGGGTGTACTGGTGGGCCGCTTGCTGCTGCGCGATGCCAGTCAGGTCAACCTCGAGCGACGCGAGGACGGCTTGTTTCAGATCGAGGGTCGCGAGGGCGCCGACATCACCAATGGAACGGTCCGGGCTTCGGTGACCCCCAAGGCTCTGGAGTCGAGCAATGTCAACGCGATGGAAATCATGATCAAGCTGATGGATCAGGCGCGTACCTTCGAACAGCAGGTGCGCATCATCAAGGAAAGCAAGAGTGGCGATGAGGCCGGTGCCTCCATGCTCAAGCTCGGTTCCTGATTGAAGTAAACGGTATTTTTGAAGAGGAGCTGAATATGGATGCATCGATGTGGGTGGCGAAAACGGGCCTTGATGCCCAGCAGACCCGGATGAATGTCATCTCCAACAACCTGGCCAACGTGAACACCACGGGTTTCAAGCGGGACCGAGCCGTGTTCGAGGACATGCTCTACCAAAACATCAAGCAGGCTGGCGGCCAAACCGACGCCAACGCTCAGGCTCCCACGGGTCTGATGCTGGGTACCGGTGTCCGCGTGGTGGCCACCGAAAAAATTCATGCCCAGGGCAACATGATGACCACCCAGAACCCGCTGGATCTGGCCATTGCCGGAGGCGGCTTTTTCCAGATTGCCCAGGCTGACGGAACGGTTGCCTATACCCGTGATGGCGGCTTCAAGCTCTCCAACACGGGTCAGCTGGTCACCTCCAGTGGCGCTCTGCTCCAGCCCGCTATTACCGTTCCTCAAAACGCCTCGGCGCTGTCAGTAGGTCGTGATGGGACCGTCTCGGTCGAATTGACCGGCGGTGGCAATCAGGTCATTGGTCAGCTACAGGTGGCCCGCTTCATCAACCCAAGCGGTCTGCAGTCCCTTGGCCAAAACCTGCTCAAGGAGACGCCGGCCTCCGGTCCGCCGCAGGTTTTGGCCCCCGGTCAGGGGGGGGCGGGCAGCATCATCCAGGGGTCTCTGGAGGCTTCAAACGTGAACGTGGTCGAGGAAATGGTCAACATGATCGAGACCCAGCGTGCCTATGAAATCAACTCCAAGGCCATCTCGGCTGTGGACGGCATGTTGCGCTTCATCAACGACCGCCTCTGATCGGAACTCCCCATGAAATCCTTTTTGCTTGCTTTCTCTGGGGCGCTTCTTGCTGGCTGCACCGTGCTGCCGCCTCAGCCGCTGACCCACAGCCCGGGGTTCAGCCCGGTAGTGCCGGTGGCTCGCGAGTCCAGGGTGGCGGCTACCGGCGCGATTTATCACAGCCAGCTCAGCGACAACTTCTTTGGTCGAGGTCGCAGCTATCAGGTGGGCGATGTCATCACCGTCATCCTCAACGAATCGACGCAGGCCGCCCGTACGGCTAATACCGAGGTCAACCGCAAGTCATCGAACGACATCATTCCGCCCCGGCTGAGCAGTGGGCTTAACCGTATATTGGGCGGCGGTGTCGATCTCAGCAAGGCCAATGTAGCCTCGACCGGCAAGGGCACGGCAGACCAGCAGGCCAGCCTCGAAGGCGCGGTAGCGGTCATGGTGACCGAGGTGCTGCCCAACGGCAATTTGGTGCTGCGCGGCGAAAAGCAGCTTGCCCTGACCGAAGGTGCTGAAGTCATTCAGGTGGCCGGGGTTATCCGGCCCGAGGATGTGGCGCCCAACAATACCGTGCAGTCCAGACGTCTGGCCAACGCACAAATCACCTACCGGGGCACCGGTGATCTGGCCGCAGCCTCCAAGCCCGGTTGGGGTACGGGCCTGTTGCTCAGGCTCTGGCCCTTTTGAGGAGACGCTCACATGAAGCGCTGGCTCTCTATTTTTCTCTCGGCGCTGGCTGTTTCTACGGCTTTGCTGCCTTCGCTCGCGCATGCTGATCGCATCAAAGATCTGGCCTCTGTGGCTGCCAAGCGCACCAATCAGCTCATTGGCTACGGGCTGGTCGTGGGCCTGCAGGGGACCGGTGATGGCGCCGATGTGTCCTTTACCGCGCAAAGCATGAAAACCATGCTCGCCCGCATGGGCGTAGCCATGGAAGGTGCGTTGGCTGACTTCGAGACGGCCACCAGCGCCGGCAAGATGGATATCAAGAACGTTGCGGCTGTCATGGTGACCGCCGAACTGCCCGGCTTTGCCAAGCCGGGGCAGAAAATTGACATCAATGTGTCGGCGATAGGGAAAGCGAGCAATTTGCGGGGAGGCAGCTTGCTGCTGACCAGCCTGCGGGGGGTGGACGGTGAAGTCTATGCCTTGGCTCAGGGCGCCTTGACAGCTACCGGCATTGACGCGGCTGCAGCCGGAACGAAGGTGGCCATTGGTGTGCCCACTTCAGCCC
Source organism: uncultured Polaromonas sp. (assembly GCA_964488145.1). Classification (GTDB taxonomy): domain Bacteria; phylum Pseudomonadota; class Gammaproteobacteria; order Burkholderiales; family Burkholderiaceae_C; genus Polaromonas. The sequence goes on along the minus strand of CAZATV010000006.1, from coordinate 57,067 downwards.
GAGTGCCTGGTGGCGCCACGGTCGAGCGGGTGGTTAATACCCCGTTTGCCACCGCCGAACAGTTGGTGCTCAACATTCGCGAGGGTGATTTCACCACCATGTCCGCGATTGTCAACGCCATCAACAACCGCTTCGGCGAGGGCGTAGCCCAAGCCATAGACAGCGTTTCCGTCGCTGTCCGTGCGCCGCAGGACCTGACCCAGCGGGTGGCCTTCATGAGCATGATCGAGAACCTGGATGTGCAGCCGGGCGAACCGCCGGCGCGAGTGGTGGTCAATTCGCGTACAGGAACGGTCGTGATCAGCCGCAATGTCCGAGTCACCGCAGCTGCGGTATCGCATGGCACGATTTCGGTGGCTATCACTGCGACCAACGAGGTGTCGCAGCCCAATCCGCTGGCTGGGGGTCAGACGGTGGGTGTGCAAAACGCGGAAGTCGCGGTCAATGAGCCCAACAAGCCGATGTTCCTGTTCCAGCCTGGCGTGGATTTGCGGCAGATTGTCGATGCGGTCAACCAGGTAGGCGCTTCGCCTTCAGCGCTGATTGCCATCCTTGAGGCTCTCAAGAGCTCCGGTAGTTTACGCGCCGAGCTGGTGGTGATCTAAGCCAACCTGGAACCGTTTAAACACCATGGACAGCCTGAACAATTCCACGACCAAGTCCTATCTGGACTTTCGGGGCCTGGGTGAGCTCAAGGGGCAGGCCGCGCGCGATGGCAAGGCAGCCCTTCGGGAAACCGCCCAGCAGTTTGAGGCACTGTTTCTGCAGATGATGATGAAGTCCATGCGTGAGTCAATCGATAAGAGCGATTTACTCAACTCCTCACACACTGAGACTTATGAGGCCATGTTTGACCGGGAGGTCTCCCTGGCCATGGCCAAGCGTAACGCGGTCGGTCTGGCCGATATGCTCGTGCAGGCTCAGGAGCGGCAAATGAGTGCCCTCACCACCGAACAGGCCCTGCAGGCCCGTGAGGCTGGCGGCACTGCGCAGCCACCGGTTCGCAGGCTCGACGCTATCCCCGGTCCCTTGCCCTTGAGGGATCCAGCCGCCGCACCGTCCAACGCCTTGCCCATCAGGAGGCCGGGTGAGCCTCTGCCCATCTTCAACAAACCCATGTCAGGGGGTAACCGGTGAGCGATCTCCTGGGAATTGCTGGCAATGCGGTTTCGGCCTACCAGCTGGCGCTGGGCACGGTCAGTAACAACATCGCCAATGTGTCCACCGACGGCTATACCCGGCAATCGGTGGAGCTCAATTCGGGGACACCTCGCCGAATCGGTACGGCCTACATTGGCTCGGGCGTGGTTTTCGACCGGGTCAAACGGCAATTCGACGCCTTTGCCGAGGCCAATCTGCGCAGTAGCAGCAGCGAGCTGGCCAGTCAGGAACCTATGGTGTCCTACACCAATCGGGTGATTGACCTGATGGGTAGCGATAGCGCAGGGCTGACCAGCGCCCTCGATCAGTTTTTTGGTTCGGCCCGCGCCCTGACCACCGATCCGGCCTCGAGCGTGCTGCGTGGGCAGTTCCTTCGCGATGCTGATGGCATCAGTTCCCGTTTCGGACAGATTGCCGGCCAGCTCGATACGGTAGACACTGAAACGCGCGAAGACGTCGCAGCCAGTCTCGGTGAGGTCAACACCTTGTCTGCGCAGCTGGCGGCGATCAATACCCAGATGGCAAAAATCGCCTCGGTCTCGCGACAGCCGCCCGAACTGGTGGATCAGCGCGACCGTCTGCTGCGCGAACTCTCTGAAATCGTTCGTATCCGGACCGCGTTTGCGGCCAATGGCGCGGTTACTGTGGCTTTGGGCGGGACAATTGACAAGGATTTGATCGTCGATAACACCCGAGCCATCCGGGTGGATTACACCTTTGATGCGGCCTCGCCCGAGCGCATAGCGCTGGTGATCGACCCCTATGGTCCCAAGCCTTCGCCATTGACCGGTATCAGCAGTGGCAAGCTCGCCGGTCTGCTGGCTTTCCGTGAACAGGTTCTTGAAACCACCCGAGACGCGCTGGAATTCCTGGCGGACACTTTTGTGGGTGAGGTCAATAGCTTGCACCGCTCGGGCGTTGACGCCTATGGGCAGGTGGGGGGTGACCTCTTCAAAATTGATCCGCAAGCCAGATTCAAGGCCAGCGCAATAGCAGTGGCCATCGATGACCCGATGCGTATCGCTGCAGCGGCCCAGTTTCGGGTCATCGAGAGCTCCACCAACACTGGCCTGGCCGACGCCACTGTGAGCTTCAAAGCCCCGGTTCATACCGAACCTCCCCCAATGGCATCGGTTCTGGTCAACAATCCTCACCCCTCGGCTGCCGTTAAATTTCAGCTGGGCAATTCACCGGCCGTCGCTGCCGTAGCCTCGGTACCCTCTGGGCTGCGCGATGTCACGCTTTATCTGGACGGGGCCACTGGAGACCAGCAGTTACAACTGATGACCCGCGATGGGCGGCACCTGCTCGGCAGTGTTCAGAACGATGCCGGGAAAAGCGTACTTCTGGCGCAGCCGGGCATGGCCACTGGCGCTCGTTACAGCGACCAGTATCTGGGCATCTCTGGGACTGATGGGTACAAGGATATTCAGATCTTCTACGGCGCTCGTGCGGAGCAGCGGGCATTGCAGCGCTTCGACGATCTGGGTAATGCTCTGCCGCCTAGCGCATCGCCCGCCTTGCTCAGTGGTGACCGTATCCAGACCAGTCTCTCGGGCTTGGCCGCCGGTTCGATCAAGATCAACGGCCTGAATCTTCCGGCCTTGAGTCCATCGCAAGGCACTTCGGTGCAGGCTAACGATATTGCGGCCTGGATCAACACGGCGGTAGGTTCGTCTCTCGGCATTACGGTGACTGCCTCTAACGACATTCGCTTGCCCGTCAGTGGGCTGAAGATGGATCAGTCGCTTGACATCAACGGAACCCGAATTGCGCGGCCTGCAGCGGCTAACCCCACTCCCCAGCACCTAGTGGACGAGATCAATCTGCTGGCAGCCACCACTGGCGTCAAGGCGGCGCTGTCTGTCGACGGCCAGGTGGTCTTGAGCAATGTGGCCGGACAGGAGGGGCGCACCATACAAATCGGCCCGGCGAGCAATGTGCTGGGACTGGCGGCGCAAAAGTACGGTGGCCGCGTCGAGATCAGCCGCAGCCTGGTCAACCCGGCCGGCGGAACTGCGATCGAAGTCAGCTTTGGGACCGGCAAGCCCAGTGATCTGGCCAGCCTGGGGCTTCGGCCCGCGGCGTATCTGCGCGGGCTGGTCCCCGAGGATGTGTTGGCTTTTATCACAGACTCCACCGGCAGTCAGGCCAGCGTTTCAGCATCCTATGCGGGTGAGCCTGCACCCTTGATGCCGGCTCTGCGGGCGCAGCCTATGGAAATTGAAATCGTTGGCGGCGCTCCCGCCGGACTGCTGCGCTATCGAATCACAGATCTCAACACCCAGACGGTGATGGCCGAACGCGATCTGGATCCGCAATTGCTCGATGCCTCCCAGCCCGGCGGCGGCATCGTCTTTCAGGGTTTGTCGGTCAGCTTTACCAGTGTCCCCAAGCTCGGCGATCGCTTCTTGCTCGACGGTAACAAGGATGGCACCGGCAACAACGACAACATACGCGCTCTGACGGCCCTGGAAAGCGCCAAGCTGGTGGCAGGCAGAAAAACCGTCAGCACGGCTTATGTGGATCATGTCAACAACATGGGCAATATCGCTCGGCAGGCCACGATTGCCAAAGACGCTCTGACCGTGGTGCGCGATCAGGCGATCGAGAGCCGCGACAAGGTTTCCGGGGTCAATCTGGATGAGGAGGCCGCCAATTTGATCCGTTTTCAGCAGGCTTATCAGGCCTCTGCAAAGGTCATGCAGACCGCTTCCCAATTGTTTGATGCGGTGCTGCAGATCGCTTGAAGAGGGATTCGCTCATGAAGATCTCCAACGCTTTTCTCTTTGATCGGGCCGGCTCCCAAATGAGCCGGCTGCAAGCCACGCTGGTCAAGTCGCAGGGCCAGATGGCCAGCGGCAGGCAGGTCATGCAGCCCAGTGATGACCCCAACCGCGTGGCCACCATTGACCGGCTCAATACACTGCTGTCCCGGCAAGAGAGCTACATGACCAATATGAATTTGGTCAAGGCGCGTTTTGACATTGAGGAAGGCGCCGTCTCCAGCGCCATGAACCTGATGTATCGGGCCAAGGAACTGACGGTACAGGCGAGCAACGATACGCTAGGTCCGATCGATCGCAGCGCCATTGCCACGGAGCTGCGCGGCTTGCGCAATCAATTGCTCAGCCTGGCCAATACGCAGGACACCAACGGCAACTATTTGTTTTCCGGCAGCCGGGTGACCCGGCCGCCGTTTGATCATCCGGCCGGTAACAACCAGGCGTCGCCGGTGTACCAGGGCGACCAGACCCGGATGGAAGTGTCCATCGGTGACCAGCGCCTGCTGCCGATCAACCGTGCAGGCTCAGAGGTTTTTGTTCGGGTGGTCCGGACGGACGTCACTGGGCAAGGCCAGGGGATTGGCTTTTTCCAGGCTTTCGACGATCTGATTGCAGGTGTTGAGTCGTCCAGGGTGGCCGATATTCAGCGCGGCAACGGCGAGTTGGACCGTATGCTCGAAGGGCTCAACCTCGCGCAAGCTGATATTGGTACCGATCAGGCCATCCTTGAGCACCAAAGATCCAGCACTGAAGACCGTCTGATCACCTTGCAGACCAATCTGTCGGATGTGCGGGACTTGGACTATGCCAAAGCCATTGCAGAAATGAACAAGCAAATGATGTCGCTGGAGGCGGCCCAGAGCAGCTTTGCCAAGATCTCGCAGCTCAATCTGTTCCAATTTCTTCGGTGATTGAAACTCCGGGTCGGATCGGGCTCAAGTTTTACAGACAGGTGTCGATAAGAGCCTGAATAAGGCGATCAAGTCTTTGAACCATGGCTACCAGCAGCGTCAACATCGTCAACACCCTCGGTGCCGGCTCCGGCATTGACTCCAAGGCTCTGGCTGAGAACTTGGTCGAGGCCGAGCGTGCACCGCGCCAGGGTGTCATTGACGCCAAGATCAAGAAGGAAGAAGCCCGCATCACCGGTCATGGGGCCATCAAGTCGCTGCTGACTCAATTACAGAGCGCCTTGGCCAAGTTCAACGATGCCAAAGAGTTCACCTCGATCACGCCCAACAACACGCAGCCCACTGCCTTTGGCGTGACGGCAAGTGCCAACGCCACCTCGGGCAGCTTCACCGTGGAGGTCAGCCAGGTCGCCAAGGCCACCCGACTGGCAACCACCAACTTTGCGAGCACCAGCGACAGCCTCAACGGCGGCAATCCCTTTGAACTGTGGCTGACCAAGCCGGTTGGCGGCGTGACCGAACAAAATACGGTGACGTTTTCGGCATTGACGAGCGGTCAGTCGGTCACGATCGCCGGTCTGACATTGACCGCCGCCGCCGACATGACGGCCGATGAAGTGGCGGCGGCCTTCAGTACCCCCGCGGTCTCCAGTGGCGCTTCGTACGCGCTCAGTGGCAGTCTGACCGGCTGGGCAGCGGGCGCGGCATCGGCCGGCAGCCTGACCTTCACCAGTACGACGCTGCACATGAATGTCACGGACATCAGCATCGCCACCGCGGGTGACGGGGGCGCGGTAGCGGCGCCCGCAAGCCCTACGGTGGTGGCGGCCGATGGCAGCGGCACGCAAAAAATCAATGTTGCGACGGCTACCCCGGCTGGCCTTGTATCAGCGATCAACGCCAGCACCAGCACCACCGGTGTGAGTGCCCAATTGGTCAATACCGGTGGCGGCTTTTCCATCGTCTTTTCGGGGCAGGTGGGAGCGGCTAACGCATTCACGTTGTCGAATCTGCCCCCGGGTATGAGCATGAGGGCTCAGGCGCTCGACAACGCGCAGGACGCAGAAGTCAAGATCAATGGCTTACCTATCACCAGCGCGAGTAACCGCCTGAGCGACACCATCCCCGGTTTGACGCTCGATCTCTATGCGCCCACCACCCTGGGCTCGGCGGCTAGGCTGGACCTTAACCGTCAGACCGCGGGCATCAAAGACAACCTCAAGGCGCTGGTGGAGGCCTACAACCAGTTCGACGAAAGCCTGAAGGTGCTGGCTGACAAAGATAGCGAAGTGGAGGAGTTCGGTGGCGCTCTGGCCGGAGATAGCCTGATCGATACCGTACGCAACCAGATCCGGGCCATGCTCACGAAGGATAGCAAGTCCTATCCTGGCAATGATGTCACCCAGACCCCACTCAACCCGGATGTCTATGCGGCCCGACATGTGGGCTTGAGTTTTGACCGGACGGGCAAATTGACGCTGGACGAGACCCGGCTTGACAGTGCCTTGGCCGATCGCTTTGACCAGGTGGTCACCTTTTTTACCGCCAACAAAAACGATCAGAGCATCTACAGTCCGATTGCGGGGGGTCTGGCCGGTGATGCGGTCAAGAACATCGACAAGATGTTGCGCTCCACCGGAGTGATCGAGAGTCAGACCAAAAGCGCGGCGGCCAGGATTGAGCAATACAAAAAAGAGCTGGCCCAGCTAGAGGAGCGCATGAGCGCCCTGCTGGAGCGTTACACCAAGCAATTTGCAGTCATGGACAGCATCGTCGGTGAGAGCAACAGCACCCGGACCAACCTGACCAACAGCTTCAAGGGGCTGATGGCCATGTACACCAATAACTGAGCCCGGGAAGACTCACGACCGATCTAAAAACTTGCAAGATCGATGAATTCGCTGCACTCACCGACCCCTTTTGGGTTCGTTCAGGTCAGGATCCTTATACCGCGAGGGTCGGGGCCCTCCCCACGATAGATCCGCACAGACCGAAAAGTATTTTCTGCCGTCGCTCAAGTTTCCCGCTCAGGTGCCGAATCTCCAGACACGGCGTCTTTTAGGCGCCTGTGTCTTTGGCCTGTCGTTTGCAGGTTTCGGGCGCAGGTGTCGGGCAAGGCGTCTTCCTGGAAAGGAAATCGCCATGAGTAACACCATCAGTTCCACTTTGCCTGCAGCGCCCCCTCCGGCGCCCCAGCCGGCCGTTTCCGTCCGCCCGTCGCCAGAGGCCGGTGCCGCTTCAGTGCGCCCGGTTGGCGCGGAGAAGGTCGAACGCGGCCCTGACCTTGAAGCGGGCCGCCGCGAGCTCAAGCAGGCTGTCGACCGTCTCAACGAGCAGGCGCGCAAGGACGGACGCAATTTGAGCTTTTCGATGGACAACCAGGCCGACCGGGTGGTCATCACCGTGCGCCAGAGTGAAACTGGCGAAGTCATTCGCCAGATTCCCGACGAATCGCTGCTGAAGGTGGCCCACAACATAGAAGCGGTCAAAGGCCTGCTCTATAACGAGACCACCTGAGCGTCGATCGCGATATTTAAGCACCGGTCCTCAAGTTTTTTCTGTAGCCGTCGATTCATCTCGCAACAGGAATTCAAAACAGATTTTCTGTGACAACAGGCAGGTCCTACTCCCTTTCGGTCCCTGCCAGCCCTTGTGAAACATCTCTTGAAGGAGTAAGACCATGTCAGTGATCAATACCAATGTCAAATCCATCATGGCGCAAAACGCCCTGACAGTGAACAACCGCGCTCTGTCGAAAGCCATGGAGCAACTGTCAACCGGCAAGCGTATCAACACCGCTGCTGACGACGCTGCTGGCCTGGCCATCACCAGCCGCATGACGGCGCAGATCAAGGCCCTGGACCAGTCGGTGCGCAATGCCAACGATGCCATCTCGATGATGCAGACCGCAGAAGGTGCGACCAAAGAGATCACCAATATGCTCGAGCGTATGCGTGTGCTGGCGGTTCAGGCGGCTAATGACACCTATGCGACCGAGGATCGGGATGCCATTCAGGTGGAGGTCGAGCAGCTCAGCGAGGAAATCGACCGTATTGCAAGCAATACGACTTGGAACGGTATGGCCGTCCTTGATGCGGCGGCTTCTTACACGTACCAGGTCGGTACGGAGGGAGACTCAAGTTCTGCCATTACCCTGACTTTCGAGGCCATGGGTGCTGCTGACTTGACAGTTGAGTCTGCCGACTTGGATGTAACTTCTAGCGTTTCGGCGCAAGCTGCCATAGAGACCATTGATGCGGCCATTACTGCCGTTGACTCTTTCCGGGCCACATTGGGCGCCAAGATCAACCGCATGACCTCGGCTGCTGATAATTTAGCCAATGTGTCGATGAATACCTCGGCCTCGCGCAGCCGGATCGAGGATGCGGACTACGCCCAGGCGACCACCGAGCTGGCCCGTACGCAGATCATCCAGCAGGCGGCTACGGCGATGTTGGCGCAGGCCAACCAGCAACCTTCGGCGGTGCTGTCCCTCCTCAAGTGATCTGAGTCAGTTCAGGCAGATCCGGTTTGGCCGGATCTGCCTGTCTGAATTTCGCCAGGGTTTGCGGATGCTGTGCTGACAGCAGCTCTACGCAGAGCCCTACAGATTTTGAGGAGCCTGACCATGCCGACGTTCAATACCAATCTCAATGCGCTTCAGGCCCAGCAGGCGTTGATTGTCAATAACCGAGGGCTGACAGAGGCGGTGGCGCAGCTGTCTTCGGGCTTGCGCGTCAATTCGGCTGCAGACGACGCCGCGGGCATGGCTATCGGCAATCAGATGTCGGCTCAGATCGTCAGCCTCAACCAAGCCATCCGCAACGCCAATGACGGAATCTCCATGATCCAGACGGCAGACGGTGCGGCCGGAAATCTGCTCAATATGTTGGGCCGCATGCGAGAGCTGGCCATTCAGTCCTTGAACGATACTTACGGCGCAACGGACCGGGATGCCCTGCAGACAGAATTTTCCGAGTTGCAGGGGGGGCTATCAACCATCGTCAACACCACAACCTGGAACGGCAACAAGCTGCTGGATGGCACTATGAGCACCGCCACCCTCCAGATTGGTGCGCAGTCCTCGGACTCTATCAGTGTGGCTTTTGCCGATCTGTCTGGGCTGGACATTTTGCTTTCGACGGGGGTAGACACGTCGGCCAATGCAGCCCTCGCTTTGACCGACCTTGACGGCGCTCTGACCAGCATAGGCTCGGCCCGCGCTACTTGGGGTGCGGCGATGAACCGGCTGAACCATGCCGCTGACAATGCCGGCAACGTCTCGATGAACTTGAGTGCTTCGCGCAGTCGTCTGATCGATGCCGACTATGCCAAGGCCACGGCTGATCTGGCGCGGGCACAGATCATCCAGGAGGCTGGCTCGGCCATGCTCTCGCAGGCCAATCAGCAGCCAGTGATGGTCCTGCACCTGCTGACTTAAGCGGGATTTTTTCTCCGCTCACGGTACACCGGGTCTGTGGCGGCAGCTCTCGGCCGGCTTCGGGTGGCCCAGTATTTGCAACTAACTCCTGCGACCGGGGTGCGGCAAGCTGCTGCCGCTCCAGGCGTCTTTAAGGAGTTTTTATGCTGCATGCAAGCCCCGTTTCCACAGCGTCTGCTGAGGTGTTCCTTGGCGGTGCCGATCCAGCTATTGGGCCAGATCCCGCATCCGTTCGACGCCTTGCAGCTGACTTGGTGGCGGCCAATCGCACGAGTGAGGCCATGGGATTGGTCTTGTCGGGCTTGTCCGCGTATCCTGGGAGCGAAGACCTCTGGGTGATGCGTGCGCTGATCAGCGAAATGCGGCATGACTGGGCCGATGCATCGCACGCGCTGGATCAGCTTTTTAGTATTCAAGGCAGTCGAGCCCCCGCGGAGACCTGGTGTCATAGGATTCGTGTGTTGCGTTGTCTGGGTCACTGGGACAGGGCGTTCGAGCTTGCAAGGCAAGGTCTTGCCGTGTTCGCCGACCATCCTATGCTGCTGTCTGAGTGGCAGACCCTGAAGTCTTTGCACGAGGCAAGCCAGCATAAGGCTGCCGCGTAAGACCATGGGAAAGCCTAAAGCCGGTTTCGGGCTACATGCACTGCTCCAAAGTGCTGAGGCGGCCTTCAGTACCCAGAATTTCGCACGGTCCCGAGATTTGTGCGGTCAGATCCTGAAAACGAAGCCGGGCCATGCTCAGGCTTTGCATTTGCTCGGGCGATCCAGCTTAGCAGTAGGGCAGCCGGCCGATGCCCTCCGCTGCTTTGAGCGGCTGACCGAAGCCGAACCCAATAACCCGCGTCATTGGCTGAACCTGGCCAAGGTCTACATACAAATTGAGCAGCATCAATCTGCTTTGAAGGTACTTGATTTCATAATCGAGACGCAGGGCTGGAATGAGTCGGTCGAGCACCTTAGGGCCTTATGTCACAGCATTTTGGGTCAACATGCGCAAGCGATAGATAGTTATTCGGTACTGATCAAGTGCAATCCCAAGCTCGTGTCTGCCTACATTCAACTGGCCGCGCTGATGGTGCAGATGAAGCAGGACCAGCAGGCAGCCCAGCTGCTGGAGTTGGCTCTTGGGATCAATCCGGATGCCTCAGAGCTGGTGTACGCCAAGGCCAAGCTTTTACTTCAGCAAGGCAAGCATGCAGCGGCGATCCAGGAGTTCGAGCGACTCGAAGCCATGGGGCCGCGCAGTGCGGATCAAATCGTTGACCATGCTGAGGTTTCAGGCCGAATGAAGCGGCAGGATGAGGCTGAGCGACTGTTCAAACTGGCCCTGCTTGCAGAGCCGACCCACCACCGAGCACTGACATGCTATGCCCGATGGCTTAGCTTGTCTAAAAGGCTGCCCGAGGCCTTGCAGCTATATGAACAGATCCTGGCTATCAATCCTTCGGATGCCCTGGTCCTGACCAATATGGGGAACATCTACGGCCTCAAGCGGGACTTTGTCAAAGCCAACGATGCCTATGGTCGCGCCTTCAAGGCCAATCCGCAGGCGGGACGGGCGGCCGGCTCGTATCTGTACTCGATGTCCTTTTTATGTGACTGGAAGGACCATGCGCGGGCCTTGCTTGCCATGGAGGGTGATGAGCGGCACGAGCGCCTCAAGGCATTTCAGTCGGTTGTCTTTCAGAACAGCGCGCAAGCCAATTTAGCCTATGCCCGCTCCACGGTGGCCAGGGAATTCAACCCTACAGGTATCCTCGGACCGTGCAAGTCGTATCCGCTCAGGGACAAGATTCGGATTGGCTATTATTCCTGTGACTTTTATAACCATGCCACGATGATGCTCATCGAGGGTCTGTTGCAATCTCATGACCGAAGCCGTTTTGAGCTGCATGCGTTTTCTCTGGAGCCGACACGGCGTGACGACTATGCCAACCGCGTCCGGTCGCTCTTCGACCAGTACCACGAGGTGGGGGCTCTCAGCGACAGGGCGGTCACTTACCTGTCGCGGCAACTGGAAATCGACATTGCCATCGACCTCAAAGGTTATACCGAGGGCAGCCGCACCCGTATTTTTTCAGAGCGTGCCGCACCCCTGCAGGTGAACTATCTGGGCTTTCCGGGCACCATGGGGGCTGACTTTATGGACTACATGGTGGCCGATCCGTACACCATCACCCCGGAAAACCGGCGAGCCTTCTCCGAAAAAATCATCTACATGCCCGACTGCTATCAGCCCAATCACCCGGGCCGACCCAAGCCAGGCCATGCGGATCCCGGCGAGCGGCCTGCTGAACTGCCCCCCCAGGGCTTTGTCTTTTGCAGCTTCAACAACACCTACAAAATCAATCCCACCACCTTTGACCTGTGGTTGCGCATCCTCAGGCAGGCCGATCAAAGCGTGTTGTGGCTGCTTAAAACCACACCGGAGGCCGAAAAAAATATCCTCGACTATGTGGCCCGTACTGACATTGACCCTGCACGGGTCATTTTTGCAAGATATCTGCCCGAGGCGGCGCACTTGAGGCGGCTGGCTTTTGCCGATCTTTTTCTGGATACCTTCCCCTGCAATGCTCACACCACCGCCTCAGACGCGGTCTGGGCGGGCGTGCCGCTGATCACCCGTTCCGGGGAGACCTTTGCCAGCCGGGTGGCCGGCAGCATCCTGAGCGCAGTCGGTTTGCCTGAGCTCATTGTTGATTCTGAGTCGGCCTATGAAGCACTGGCCCTGAAGGTTTACCGCGACCGCGACTATCACCAGTCGCTCAAGCGGCGCGTGAAGGAAGGCATTGCCAACGGCCCCCTGTATGACGTGAAAACCTATACCCGGCGTTTCGAGCAGGCGCTGATTGAAATACACAGACGCCATCAGCACGGGCTTTCTCCGCAAGACCTGCGGGTCGCCCACCTGGCCTTGGGCGATGAGGTGCTCGCGGCCTGATGGCTCACGCGGCAGGGCGAGCTCGCGCAGCCTCCCCGGAAAACTTGAGCGCCCGCAAGTGTAAAGACCGTAAATGGGCGCAATGAACGCAAAGATCGCTAAAGTTTTTCGACTTGTTGTCTGACGGCCTTATTGTTCCCCCATAGTCTGCCCAGAGCTGATTCTTCGGCGATGGACAAGCCGTGGAGGAACGTATGCAGATCCCGACGAATTCGACATCACTGGTCGCCATCCAGGCCATTCATTCGGCCAATAAGGCGGTGTCCCAAGCTTCAGAGCGAATCAGTACGGGTTTGCGCATTAACCGTTCGTCGGATGATCCAGCGGGCCTGTTGGTGGCCAACCGGCTCAGCGTTCGGGTCGCCTCGTACGCCAAGGCTGCCGACAACCTGAATATGGCTTCGGCAGTCACGCAGGTTGTCGATGATTCACTGGCTCAGATCCAGCAATTGCTGGCCTCGATGCGAACGCTGGCCGTGGCCTCGTCCTCGGGCTCATATGGCAGCACGGCCATGGCAGCCAATCAGGATCAGATGGATGAATATGTGGATGCGATCGACAGCCTGGCCAGCAACGCCACCTGGAACGGACAGTCTTTGCTGGATGGCAGCACCACGACGTTGACCTTTCAAAGCGGGATTGAATCGGGGGACAACCTGGCGGTGAGCTTTTCTGCGATGACGAGTACGGCCCTGACCTTAGGGTCTTTGGATGTGGAGACTTCGGTCGCCACTGCTTCGGCGGCGATCACCACCATTGATACGGCCATCACCGCTGTATCGAGCTTCCAATCGGCGATAGGGGCCAAGCAGAACGTGGTGGAGGCTCACAGCCAGGTGATGGACTCCAATGCACTGAACCATTCCATTGCCTACGGCAACATCATGGAGGCTGACCTGGCCCAGGAAACGGCTCAGTTGGCATCGGCCCAAATCCAGCGCGACGCGGCAACGGCGATGCTGGCTCAGTCCAGCACAATGAACCGAGAAATTGTCAACTTTCTGCTCAAGTCCAGCCTGAATTGATCTAGCGTACGCGGATCAGTCGCCAGCCGCGGTCCATTTTGCGGAAGGTGAACTTCCAGTCTAGTCCCCGCGAACGCAGCAGGTAGTAGGAAAGCGATCGCAGGCTTTGCGCTTGACGCATATCCGTCAGATAGACGCTTTCGCCCACTTCCAGGCGACTCAAGGTCGCAATGTGCTCTTCCTGTCGCAGGCTGTTGAGGTCAATGCGTTCGACGATCATGCTGAGATTCCTTACCTCCCCTTCGCAGATCGGCAGTTAGCCCTAAAACTTGAGTCCTAGACCGGCAGAAACTTGCCGGTTTTCTGGGCATAAATTGTGCTTCCCCGGTGCCTATCTGTGCAGTTGTGCACAGTCGTTTGGAACAAGAGCCCTTTTGGGGATAGCCGCCATGTCAAACAGCCCGATCTATGTGACGCAGCCCTATCTGCCTCCCCTAGAGGAATTCATGCCCTATCTGGAAAGGATTTGGAGCAATAAGGTCCTCACCAATAACGGGCCCTTCCATCAGGAATTGGAATCTGCCCTGTGCGAGCATCTGGGCGTCAGGCATCTGAGCCTCTTCTCCAACGCTACGGTAGCGTTGATTACCGCCTTACAGGCCTTGCGTATCACGGGGGAGGTGATCACGACGCCATACTCGTTTGTGGCTACGGCTCACTCCCTCATGTGGAACAACATCAAGCCGGTTTTCGCAGATGTCGACCCGCTGACATGCAATCTGGATCCCGCAAAGATTGAGGCCATGATCACGCCCAGTACGACGGCCATCATGCCGGTCCACTGCTATGGACGTCCATGTGATGTGGAAAAAATCCAGGAGCTGGCCGATACCTATGGACTCAAGGTGATCTATGACGCTGCGCATGCTTTCGGGGTAAGTCACAAGGGCGGCAGCGTTCTAAATCACGGGGACATGGCCATTTTGAGTTTCCATGCCACCAAAGTATTCAATACCTTTGAGGGCGGAGCCATCATTTGCCAAGACGAGAGAACCAAGCAGCGTATTGACTATTTGAAGAATTTCGGATTCGCCAATGAAACCACGGTCATCGCCACGGGGATCAACGGCAAGATGAGCGAGTTCAACGCCGCGCTGGGTCTGTTGCAACTCAAGCATATTGATCGAGCACGTGAGCGTCGTAGGCATATTGACCATTACTACAGAGAGCAACTGAGCAGGATGCCAGGACTGCTGCCGATGATTCCCGAGAGTGACCATCTGAACCAATCGTACTTCCCGATTATGGTGTCGCCCGATTACCCTTTATCCCGCGATCAGTTGTACGAGCATCTAAAGTCCCATAATATTCATGGTCGGCGTTATTTTTACCCCCTGATTTCAGATTTTCCAATGTATCGGCATTTACCTTCGGCCCGTGGAGAAAATCTACTCAACGCACGTACTTTGGCAGACGGAGTCATCTGTCTACCCATTTATCCATCGCTCCGGCAGGATGATTTAAAGAGAATTATTCGAGTACTTGCGGCCCCGTTGTTGGACCGTTCGGATCTTACGTCCAAGGTCTATGATCTGAATACTCCAAGTTTGTCGGATGAAGTTTTTCTTAATTCGGTTTTGGATGATTTTCCTCTTGCTGAAATGAGTTCAAAAGGGCCGGGCGCATTGTTTTCACCGCGTTTGTACACGCGCCTCAACTTTTAAATCTAATTTGAGGGAATAGATTTCCATCGGTAATCGGTTGGTAATTTAATATCGTTGTGTGATGCGTAAATTGATACGATCTGAGCTTTTCGGATGAGGACTGCTGTGATTCTTTATATTTACTGTGCGGGTGCGTTTGGCAAGGAAATCATGGATGTTGCTCGTCGAAAAAATAGCGTATCCAATCGTTGGCGAGAAATTAAGTTTGTCGATGATGTGCTTGTAGAGTCGTTTAAGTATGGTGCCGAAGTGTCGAAATTCAAAGATCTCATTGCTAGTAACTGTCTTGTAAATGCAGAATTTGTAATTGCTAACGGTGAACCGATGGTCAGAAAAGAAATTGCTGAAAGCCTACGTGCGTGCGGCGCGAAGATGGGGTTGCTCATTGATGGTTCGAGCATCGTGGTGGAAAGCGCGCGTATTGAGGAAGGTGTGGTGGTTGCGCCGTTTTGCTCGATTTCAAGCAGTGCGGTCCTTTCGAGGAATTGCTGCATCAATACGGCAAGTATCATTGGGCATGACGTCTGTATCGGTGAAAACTCCGTCATATCTTCCATGGTCAATATGGGTGGAGCGAGTGTAGTGGGAGAAAATTCTTACATCGGGATGGGTGCGATGATAAAAGATGGCTTAAGAATTGGTTCAAACTCAATTGTAGGAATGGGTTCGGTTGTACATACCGATATTCCTGACGGAGTTATTGCGCTGGGTAACCCAGCAAGGGTGGCTAGACGCAATACCGAGCAAATAGTGTTTAAATGAGTAGAGCTTTGATTGTAAATTCAGGTGACGGCAATTAATTTTTATCTGAGGCTGCAAGTGCAAGTCATGAAATATTCACAAGGAGTTTGAAATGACGAATAGAGAAAAATACGATAAAGTTTTTATGGAATGCTTTTCTATTTCGGCTGATATTCTCAACGCTGACTTCACTTACCAGTGCGTTCCAGCCTGGGATTCTGTGGGTCACATGGCTATGGTGGCTGCGCTTGAGGAGGCTTTCGGGATCATGTTGGATACTGAGGACATCATCGAATTGGGCTCTTACACCATCGGCATAGATAAGCTAAAAAAGTACGGCATCGAGATATGAAACCGGCGTTAGTCTGTTGGGATTATCCCAACCGACCTGCGCTGGTGGCTGAATCTGGCGAAGTCGTGACGTACGGGCAACTGCGGGAGCAGGTGCTTGGCCGCGCGCGCGGCCTGCCTGCGCGCGCTCTGGTGTTTCTTCTTGGTCAAAACGATTCGACATCGCTGACTTGGTACCTCGCATGTTTGGAGGCCGGAACGGTTCCATTATTGCTATCTCGCAACTTGTCGCTCGAATCCTTCTCCGCGCTCTTGTGTGCCTATCGGCCAGCCCATCTGATATTGCCCCAGGACTATCCGTTTGATACAGACGGGTTTGAAATTAGCGAGGCCTTTGGCGATTATGTTCTCGTCTCAAGCAAGAACGGAACAGGTCCCGTTCTGCACCCGGATCTTGCCTTGTTGTTGGCGACGTCGGGTTCGACGGGTTCGCCCAAATTAGTCCGCCTTTCGCTGGCGAATCTTGTTGCCAATGCCCGCTCCATCGTTGAGTATCTTGGCATCGACCCGGACGACAGGGCGGTCACCTCGCTTCCCTTCAACTACTCCTATGGACTTTCGGTGGTCAACAGTCACCTTGGCGCAGGGGCTTCGCTTGCCGTTTCCCATCGCTCGCTCATCGACCCGGTTTTCTGGCGACAGGTATCTACCCAGCAGGTTACCAGTGTTGCCGGCGTTCCCTATAGCTACGATATGTTGTTGAGATTGCGTTTTGAGCAGATGGATCTGCCATCGCTCAGGACGATGACGCAAGCCGGTGGCCGCATGGAGTCTTTGAAGAAACTGCGGGTACACGAGATTTGTAAGTCCAAGGGTGTTCGCTTTTTCTCAATGTATGGGCAGACGGAGGCGACCGCGCGTATCGCCTATCTGTCGCCTGCAGATCTCCAGCGCCGGCCCGCAAGTATTGGCGGGTCGATCCCGGGTGGACGGCTTTGGGTCGAAGACGAGGCGGGTAATCGTTTAGACACGCCCGACGAGGTAGGTGAACTGGTCTACAGCGGCCCCAACGTTGCCCTCGGTTATGCCGTGTGTCGCCAAGACCTCGTCCGTGGTGATGATTGGCAGGGCATGTTGCGCACAGGCGATCTGGCACGATGCGACTCAGACGGCTTTTTCTTCATAGAGGGGCGAAGGCACCGATTCTTGAAGATCTTCGGCGTACGTGTATCTCTCGATAGTGTGGAGGAGTGGTTTTCAAGTCGTGGGCTAGTGGCCGCTGCGCATGGCCACGACGATATGTTGAACGTCTCGGTGGAACTCGCTAACGGTATCGACTTTGACGCTTGCGGGAATTTACTCGCAAGTTCGCTGAGCATCCATCCCTCGGCTTTGAAGGTCCATCTCTTGGCGGAACTGCCGAGGCTGAATTCCGGTAAGGTAAATTACCAATGCCTGAACATGAAGCAATAACGCACATGCTGGGCCAGCCGGCTTTTGGCATGGATGCATCCCTGAAGTCTCCATGGCTTCTCGAGTACCTGCGCACACTCACTGTCCACCATAAGCGCAGTTGTGAGCCGTATCGTGAAATCTTGCGTAAATTTTTGGGTGGCGAGTCTGCTGAAACTCTTGAGGCATTACCGTTCTTGCCCGTCCGGCTCTTCAAGCACGAAAGGTTAGTCAGTGTCGGCGAATCCGAAATCTTGAAGACAATGACGTCATCGGGGACCGCTGGTCAGAGCGTATCGCAGATCTTTCTCGACAAGCAGACCTCGGCGATGCAGGTGAAGGTCCTGTCGCGGATCATGACTGACTTTATCGGCCCCAAGCGGCTGCCCATGTTGGTCATCGATTGCCGCGCAACTGTCGCAGACCGCCTGCGCTTTTCCGCGCGCGCAGCGGGAATCCTTGGGTTTTCAATGTTTGGTCGGGAGATCGAGTACGCACTCGACGACGACATGTCGCTCGCTCACGCGCGTGTAGAGGCCTTCGTCAGTAAGCATGCCGGGCAGCCACTGTTGGTCTTCGGTTTTACGTCTATAGTCTGGCAGCACCTAATCCTTGCGCTTGAGTCCAGCAGGGATCGCCTCTGGCTGGAACAGGGGCTGCTCATTCACGGTGGCGGCTGGAAGAAGCTTCAGTCCTATGCCGTAGGACCCGATGAACTCAAGCAGCGTCTTAAGGCGGTCACTGGAATTGATCGGGTACACAATTATTACGGCATGGTTGAGCAGACCGGCTCAATTTTTATGGAGTGTGAAAAGGGCCACTTGCACACCTCGATATGGTCAGACGTCATCTTGAGAGACCCGGTAACCTTTGAGGCGCTGCCTGCCGGCCATGCGGGCCTGATCCAATTGCTGTCCGTTATCCCTCACAGTTATCCTGGACACTCCATTTTGAGCGAAGACGAGGGAATTTTGCTTGGTATAGACGACTGCCCCTGCGGACGCAGGGGAAGGTATTTCAGCGTACTTGGTCGTATTCAAGATGCTGAGCCGAGAGGTTGCAGTGATACGTATTCCCGATGACGTAATGGCGCGCACGGCCGTGCTAGTGGGCTCGATTCAGGAAGTGTCAAACCAGCCGACCGAGTCTTTCTGTCCTTCGCGCGTTGAGTTCCTCGCAGCGCTCTCGCGGCGCCTGCTTAAGGACCCACGTGCGCGGGCTCTGCCCGATGTAGCGTCATTCGCCTACTGGTGTCGGGCTGCAAACCTTAAGCGACTTGTCGGTCGCCATGTCTTGCCGGAGGACCGCGTGCGCATGGGTCTTGGACTTACGTTCCACATCTGTCCCGCGAATGTTCCAGTCAACTTTGCCTTCTCCCTGGCTTTCGGACTGCTTGCTGGGAATAGTTGTGTGTTACGGCTGCCGAGCAAGGCGACGCCAACGGCAGAATTGTTGGTCGAAGCGGTTGGAAAGGAACTCCTAGATGCGTCCGATGATTTGAGGAGTGCCGTAGGCCTCCTGCGGTTCGAGCGTGCCGACGAGGTCACCCGCTTTTGGATGTCGGTGGCTGATGGACGCGTCGTCTGGGGAGGTGACGCGACTGTTGAGCACATGCGTACTTTTAGAACAAAGCCGCGCTCGCGCGAGGTGGCGTTTTCTGACCGTTATTCGCTGTGCGTAATGGACTCCTTAGCCGTCATATCGATGGACGAGATCATGCTGCAGCGCTTTTGCGGTGATTTGTTCAACGATATATACCTCATGGATCAGGCGGCGTGTTCTTCGCCGCAGTTGATTGTCTGGGTCGGCGACCGTGAACAAGTTGCTCTCGCGCAGGCCAAACTCTGGCCGGCGTTGGTTCGACTTGCGCAGCAGAAGTACGTTTTGCTACCAGTCCAGGTTATGGAAAAGTTTGTGCAGGCATGCCGGCACGCCATGGGCAATGAAGGTGTGCAGCGGATTGAGAGCCACGGGAATATGCTCTATCGATTGATGCTCGACTCCGTGGGACCGAAACAGCATGAACGCCGCGGCTACTTCGGCACGGTGCACGAGGTAACCGTGCCAGACCTAGATTCTCTGGCCCCCATAGTCAACGAGCGCTATCAGACGCTTGCAATCTTTGGGGTAGACCCCAGGACTGTCCGTTCGATGATCGTGCGCCATGGTCTCAAGGGTGTCGACCGAGTCGTATCCGTAGGTCGCGCGCTAGATATGGATACCGTCTGGGATGGATATGACATCATCGCCAGCCTTTCGCGGCTTATTCCCATACACTGAAAGAAAGAGGGGCCAGCCTTGACGATCGAGTCGAATCCGGAGGCGTTTAGCCTGAACTGTCTCCAATTGCAGGCTTATCAGCCGAATCGCTACCCGTTCCTCATGATCGACCATGTGGACGCGGTCCTTCCTGGCAAGTACGCGCGAGGCTACAAGAACCTTACGCTTAACGAGTGGTATTTTCCGGTGCACTTCCCGGACGGCCCCAATATGCCTGGTGCTCTTCAACTGGAGGCGCTCGCGCAGATGCTCACTGTCGCTATCACCACACTGCCGGGACTCAAGGGAAAGGTAACCCATGCGCTGCAGCACACGGTGCGCTTCAAAAAGGAAGTGCTTCCTGGCAAGAAGTTCGTGATCGATGCGCAGGTGATTTCTTGGAATCGCGGTATCTGCAAGGGGCGAGGAATTGCTACTGTCGATGGCGAGCCTGCCTGCGAAGCTGATATGTTGATTACGATTCCCGAGATTCTCGAACAGTATCTGCCGAAAAAAGCCAGATGAAGCAGCAAGTCGATATTCTGATCGTCGGCTCGGGCGCGAGCGGCGCAGCGGCCGCTTGGCGGCTGAGCCGCGAAACATCCTGGAGTATCACCTGTCTAGAGCAGGGAGGCCAGGAAGATCCTGAGCGCTACCCCACAACCCGTGTCGATTGGGAATTGTCGCGTGGCGGCGAGGCCAGTTCCAGACCTGGAGTGCGCCGCAAGCCCGGTGATTACCCGATCGACGACAGCGATTCACCGATTTCAATTGCTAACTTCAATGGCTTTGGCGGCAGCACGATCCTTTATTCAGGGCACTTCCCGCGCATGCATCCTTCGGATTTTTGTACCCGTACTCTGGATGATGTCGGAGACGATTGGCCGATCAGCTATTCTGACCTCAAGCCCTTTTTCGAGCTCAACGAGTCGATGATGGGTGTGGCTGGCCTCGTGGGTGATCCCGCTAATCCGGAATATCCATCCCTGCTGCCGCCGGTACCGTTGGGCTCCATGGGGCGAGCCGTAGCCGAAGGGTTCAACCGACTGGGCTGGCATTGGTGGCCGTCTTACGCTGCGATTAACACCCGCCACCATGGGCAGCGCGGCCCTTGCATCAACCTCGGTCCATGCAATACCGGCTGCGCACAAGGCGCCAAGGGTAGTGTCGATGTAACCTACTGGCCTATCGCGCGACGACAGGGTGTCGAGGTGCGTTACCGCTGCCGCGCGATCGAAATCACGGTGGATGCCTTGGGCCGTGCGGAAGGCGTTGTATACGCCGATGCGTCTGGCAGGCTCCACGAGATCAAGGCTCATGTGGTTGTTCTTGCCTGCAGTGGCGTCGGCACGCCGAGACTGATGCTCAATTCGCGTTCTAGTGCACATCCGAATGGCATTGGTAATCATTCGGGCCAGGTTGGTCGCAACCTGATGCTGCACCCACTCGCTTATGTTGAAGGTGTATTCGATCGCGACCTACAGTCTAGCCTCGGCCCTCATGGCGCGTGCATTCTCAGCCAACAGTTCTACGAGACGGACCTGGCGCGCGACTTTGTGCGTGGTTACACCATGCAGGTGCTCAGGGGTGCCCCGCCCGTCGAGACAGCGGTCACGGGCTACTTCATGCGGCATATTCCGCTGGGTCCGGATCATCACGCCCGTTTTGCGCAGATTTTCAATCGGACAGCCGGCATCGCCGTAATCTCGGAGGATCTTCCTGAGCCTCATAACTGCGTTGAACTCGATACGGATCATTGCGATTCGTCAGGGATGCCCGGCGTCAAGGTGCATTACAAGTTGGCTGACAACACGAGGCGGATGCTCCGGCACGGAATCGATGCGTGCAAGCAGGTTCTAGAAGCGGCCGGTGCCAAGGTGACTTCGGCATTCGGGCCTGTAAAGCAGGCGGGTTGGCACCTGATGGGTACAGCGCGTATGGGCGACGATCCTAACCATTCTGTCGTCAACCGTTACTGCCAAGTGCATGGTGTTCCCAATCTCTTAGTAGTCGACAGTAGCGTTTTCGTGACCTCCGGAGCCGTTAACCCGGTATCCACGGCGCAGGCCGTGACGCTTTGGGCATGCGACCACTTGGCTCGGCGCCGCAACGATTTGACTTTATGACAGCTTTTGACCTGGTTATCGATACCATTCTGCCTGGCGATCCAATGATAGGTATGCCAAGTGCTTCCCAGGTTGGTTTTGATTTCTACTTGCGCCAGCAGGGTGCAATGGAGTCTGCCCAAGAGTTCGTTGCCATGATCGATAGGGTGTCTATGCACAATTTTGGTCTACCCTTTGCGGAGATGGGGAGCGAGCAGAGGTTGCAGGCGGTCAATGCGGGCAAGCTCGAAGATGTCCGCCTTTTTTCTACCATGGTCACCCACTTGTTTAAGGCGTATTACACCGCGCCGGTCGTGCTCCACGGCCTGCAAGTCGGCAGCGTTCCCCCCTTCCCCCGAGGCAATTTGATGCCTGCCGACGATTGGACGCTCCTTGAACCTGTTTACGAACGCGGGCGCATCTATCGTGAAGTTCCTCAGGAGGATTCAACTTGCTGACCAATAAGATCGCTGTGGTCACTGGTGCTAACCGGGGAATAGGTCTGGCGGTAGCGCGGACCCTGGCCTTGCACGGCGCGCGGGTGATTGCCTGCATGCGAGTTGTTGATACAGAGGCCATCGCCGCTATGACTCCGGAGGTCGCTGTTGACCGTGTTACGGGCGTTGCGCTTGATCTTCAGCAGGAGGCCTCGATCAAGGACGCTATTCGGGAAGTCGCGGCACTCAGCGGCAATCGGGTCGACATTTTGGTGAATAACGCGGGTACCGCCTCAGGTGCCTTGTTTCAGATGATGCCCATAGCTGAGCTGCGGCGTGTGCTGGAGGTAAATTTCATTGGGCCGGTCCAGTTCACTCAAGGTATCTCGCGTCTTATGACTCGGCATCGCAGTGGCAGCATCATCAATATTGCCTCAACAGCAGTCGACATCCCAGACCCGGGAACTCTGGCTTATGGTGCCAGCAAGGCTGCGTTGGCACGTGCGTCGCGCAGTATGGCCGCGGAACTGGGCACTTACGGCGTGCGCGTCAACACAATTTCGCCGGGCGTCACGCGCACTGATATGTTTGAACAAATGGCACCCGAGGCGAGAGAGCGGCTGATAAGCGCCGCGGCTCTCAAGCGGGCGGCAGAACCCCAGGATATTGCCAATGTGGCTCTGTTCCTCGCGAGTGAACTGTCCGTGTTCATGACGGGACAAGTCTTACGCGTCGATGGTGGCATAGTGTGAATAAGTTGAGCACGGTGGATAAGATGGAATTCCATGAACTGGAAGTCATGGCCAAGACCATGCGGCAGAAAATTCTGTCGATCAGTCATAACTGTAACTTGAGCGCCCATCTTGGCGGGGGTCTCTCCATGGTGGAAATCATGGCTGTGCTCTATGGGCGGGTCTTGCGATTTGATCGGGCCAATCCACGCTGGGAGCAGCGTGATCGCTTTATTCTGAGCAAGGGTCATGGCGTACTGGGTTATTTCTCCGCACTTCTCGTTGCCGGGTTCATTAGTGAAGAGATTTACAACACGTTCCAGACTAATGAGAGCGACCTCATTGCGCATCCCGTGATGAACCTGGATCTGGGTATGGAATCGTCGAACGGGAGCCTGGGGCAGGGCCTGTCGATGGGCGTTGGGATTGCGTATGCCGCCCGCAAGAAAACGCAGAACTTCAAGGTTTACGTCTACATGGGCGATGGTGAATGTAACGAGGGATCGGTTTGGGAAGCGGTAATGTCGGCTGCCCAACTGCGCCTAGACAGTCTCACGGCCATCGTTGACTACAACAAGCTACAGAGCGATGGCGACTCGACTCAAATTATTGATTTTGGTGACTTCGCCTCAAAGTTCCGGTCGTTTGGCTGGGACGTTCGTGAGGTCGATGGACACAATATTGATGCAATCGTGAGAGCCTTTGAGGCTCCGCCTACGGCTGGTAAGCCCAAGGTTCTTGTAGCGCATACGGTGAAGGGTAAAGGAATCTCCTTTATGGAGAACAACAACGAATGGCACCACAATCGCCTGACTAGGGCGAGTTACGACCTCGCCATGGCAGAACTCGGCGTAGGTGCAGCGGCTGGAGCTTAGGATGTTCGTGATCAATCAGAGCAATGCGCGCCAGTGGTCCCGTATCGGCTCCAGGGGCGTCTTTGGACAGGCCATCCTGGCGGTGGCGGAGCACCATCCAGAAGTGATGGTGATCTCGGCGGACCTCGGTAATTCGTCGGGCCTTGACCGCTTCAAAAAAACTTATCCAGATCAGTTCCTTAATGTTGGCATCGCAGAACAGAACATGATCGGTGTTGCCGCAGGGATGGCCAAGGAGGGCTACAACGTTTTTGCGACCTCGTTCTCGCCCTTTATTGCCATGCGTGCCTCTGAGCAGGTACGTATGAACCTGGGCTATATGGGTATGAATGTGAAAGCGGTCGCTATTGGTAGCGGAGTTGCCATGGCCTTTCTCGGTAACTCGCACTACGGCATTGAAGATGCTGCGGTCATGCGATCTATTCCCAATATCACCGTTGTCTGCCCGGCAGACTGCGCCGAAATCTTCAAGACTGTGCAGGCTGCTGCGAAGTTTGAGGGCCCCATGTACATACGCCTGACTGGCGCCGTAGGCAATCCCCCGGTGTACACAGAGGACTACACGTTTGAGATCGGAAAGGCAGTGACTCTGCGCGAACCAGCTGATGTCACCTTTGTCGCAGCGGGCAGCATGGTTTACGAATCGCTGGAGGCAGCGAAGCTGCTTAGCGAGGTTGGCATTCATGCAGGTGTTATCAACATGCACACCCTTAAGCCGCTGGATACGGCTGTACTTGACGTGGCACTGCAGCGTTCTAGGCTTGTTGTAACGGTGGAAGAGCACAGCGTAATTGGAGGGCTGGGCGGTGCGGTAGCGGAATACAAGGCCGCTAGGCGGCATGCACCTCCTCAGTTGATCCTCGGGCTCCCAGACGCATTCGATGTTACCGGCGACTATCGTTTTCTTTTGGAGCGGCATGGCCTTGTGGCGGCTAAGATTGCCGGGAGAGTGCAGTCCGCACTTGAAGTCTGATGAGCTCTGTTGCTTATCCCGGCTGAATAGGCTACAGCAGTACAGTCAAGCTCGGTGTGCCTGATACGACGTATTCATTTGCCGATTGCGTCTTTTAGCTGGGCGCAATGGGCGTGGCTATTGAGCTCAACCCATGGGATCAGACTCATCAGTGCGGCGGCGTGTTGGTAGGTACTCTCGATCATCGCCTCCACGTAGGCCGATTGCACACGCGACTTTTAAACGGATTAGCTTACGTCAAGACAAGTTTTTCGCACGGACACTGTGCTGCTGTTCCGGCCTAGGTAGCGCTCGCAGGTAGTCAGAAAATTATTCATTGCTTGCAGATTCAGGGCCTGACCTTCATTGATCGTCGCGATCATGGCCGGACGGGTTTTTCGGGCGCGCTCGATATCTTCGTACCCATATGCAATGCCATCTGTATCCGCTTGATCTTTGCCGACCTTCCATTGTTCCCTGCTTAGTCCGGGACGTGGCACGACTACTGAGTCACAACCACAAAGCGATGCATATTTTGAGTAAGCTGTATGCAGGTCATAACTTATGAACATCTGGGCCTTGGCAAAGATTTCAGCCAACTCTGCGTGGCTTTTTCCGTCAACCTGTATCGCGCCTTTCGGATGATATGTGCGAGGCACATCCCGGCCTTTTCTAACCATGAAGTAAACGCCTTCACGTTTCCCCTGATAGGTATCCTTGTACAAGTAGGTCTTCATGTCGCTGATATGAAGTCTGAATTGCTCGTTAGCTTGTAAGCCATCGGGTAAAAAATGGTCGGCGTGATGAAAAATCAAGTCGCCAAACCCATATGAAGTCGCGCCTGTTATCGCCCCCGGCTTGTTAAGTAGCCAACGTACAACTCTCTTCGCCCCCAGGGGATTACTCTCGATGATCTCGGGGTAAACCACAATCGAGTCCGCAATATCTTCCTCGGCAGCCTCAATGATCGGATAGGGGCAGTCGACGTCGATCTGAGAGACGTTTTTAGGAATGAAAAACTCTTTGGCAACTTTGCCATTGATCATTCTGACTTCATTCTTGTGGAGCCGAGTCCAATGCCAAATCTTGGCCTGATGCCCGTTCTCATTGAGCAGGTGAGCCAGCTTGTAAATTGCGATCAGACCGCCAGAGTTGTCGTCGTAATGAGGGGTATAGAAGATGAATTTCTTGCTTGACATCTTTCCGCTGGGTTGACGCGCTGGCAAATTGTCCGCTTGCCCGATGCTGGATTGCTCAGCGGCTCTGGGCAGATCGTCCGCTTCAATGCAGCCGAAGTCTGTCAGGTGGGCTCTGGCCCGGGTTTTTTCGCGGGCCGTCGTCTCGGTTTTGCAAAGCGTCAGCAGGACGCTGGCAGCGCGTGCCGGCTCGCAGGGCCTTGACTTCGAGTCGACCAAGCTGCACTGTGCGACCTCAAAGCGATGTTCTTCCAGGCCTAAATTCCAGAAGTGTTCGCAGAAGTGGGCCCAGCGGGCCCTGCTGTCCGCTATCAGGTCCTGCGCATCGGGTGTCCAGTCGGGGATTCCGGAGCAGGGCAGTTCCATCTTCAGGATCCCATCTGGCTTTAGTAGCTTGAGCAGGTTGCGCATTAGGGTGTGCGACTGCTTTGCCTGGGTGAGATCTTCCTGGCAGTAAATCTCATCGAACTGGTTGTGCTCCAGGAGGATCGTGGCTCCTGCGGTACCCTCCGATTGAATCGGAAGATTCGCGATAGCGCTCAGGTCCAAAATCAAATCGGCCTTGGGTTCCCCCCCGCTTTGAACATTAAGCCAGCCCAGCTTGTAGTGGCTCTGCGGCCCGGGCCACAGATTCAACCGTTCCGGACGCCAGGCTGTGCCGGCATGGCTGGGCCTGGTCTTTCCTACGGCCTGGCAGTACTCATGCACCAGTTCCCAGGTGGCCAAGTCATCGATCGACTCAAAAGCTTTGGACTGTTCCGCTGTCCGCTGTATCCAGGCCGGCGTCATGAACTCATTGCTGAAAAACGCCTCTAGGTTTTCATGGCTGACCCAGGTTACAGCGTTTTCGAAGGCGGCTGGGGGGGTGGTTCGTTTCGTTCGCTCTGAGATGACCGGTGTTCCCAGGGATAGGGTGTGGAAGGCCCGCGCCTGCTCGAAGCGACTGGTCTCATAAAAATGACAGTTGAAGACGGCCTTGGCCTGGCGGATGAACTGGTCCCGCTCCTGACCGTAAAGCGGATGGTCGAACATCGAGACGCTCCAGCCACACGCTTCGATCCTGGCGAACAGGGCTTTGCGGCGTTCATTGAGGCTGCCGAAGAATAGAAGGTCAATGGGACGATCTTGCAGGGGCAGGGGGGTGGAAGTGGCCAGGTAGGGAGCCCATTGGAAAGACACCAGAGGCACATCGCCCGGCTTACAGTCGTAAGAGGCTAGGTTGCGATCGTCGTAGTCGATGACGGCCGACGTACGCAGCAAGTTCAGATAGTCTTCTGTTACGCGCGCGCCGCCATCGCCGAGCTGCTCGAGGTTTACAAAGACGCAGGTGTAGCGCTGCCTTAGCGCCGGATCGAAGCCTAGGTGAGCACCGAATATGAGGTTGATCGAGTCTTCCCTCAGGCGGTTTTTCCCGATCGTCACTACGGCACCGAGCCGGCGGAACTGGTAGCGGACGTATCGCGCTTGATCCAGGAAGCCCTGCGAATGGATGTAGGCAGGGGGTTGCAGGATGCTCAGGTGAAGTCGCATGGTCATCACAAAGATCTCTTGGAGGAGTCGTTCGTATTGGGGCAGCAATACACATGCCATGTACTGCGTCGTCTTGGTTGGCTCCCTGGATCGATTTCTCGTCAGGCCCGGCCGCAGTCCGGGGTGCGTCGGAAGGCTTTGGACGACGGCGTTCTTGCCGGCCCGGCAAAGTCTTGCCGTCGCGATCGGCCTCTCCTGGCCCCAGTCGCTGGGTGGGGGTTTTTGAGGCCGTGCGGCCTTTTCCGCGGGCAGGCCAGTTTCCTGCCCGCGAGCCTCAGGACAGTTCCCGCCCGGGGAAGGGCGGTCTTGTATATGCCGACCGGGCTTGGGCCTTGTGAATCTGGCACGCCCCTTGCTCACAGGCCCTCATCTGTCGATTCCGGCAAGCTTTGTCCGACGACTTTTTGACACTTTGAACAGGAGTCCCTCCATGAGTCAGCTGAGCCAAACCCTGATGTCCGAGGCCTTGCGGGGCCGGATGATGAGCGACCGTGAAGTGTCCCGCTTCTCGGCCATAGAAATTCGCGAAGCGATCGCTGATTTGGTGACGCAAGGGCGCATGGACCTGGCCGGTGCCCTGGGCGATGCGGGCTACAGCTTGTATCCGGACAGCGAAGACATTCTGGCCATGGTGGCCTTGCTGGCGGAAGCCCGTCAGGATTGGACGACTGCCGAGGAAATGCTGGCCAAGCTGCTGCTCAAGCAGGGCGTGGAGGCGCCCGTGGCCAGCTGGCAGCACTACATCCGCGTGCTCCGCTGTCTTTGCGAGTGGAAATCGGCTTTGATGATCGCCGAGCGTGCGCTGGAGTTTTATCCCGGGCACCCGGCTTTGATGGATGAACTCCGCTCGCTGGAGTTGCAGATTGGCGATGCCGAGCCCCTGCAGAACAACGACACCCGCCACTGATCGGCGAGTCTGAACCCAAGTTATCTCCGATAGGAGTCATGCCATGACCGTCATCAATACCAATGTCAAGTCACTGATTTCACAGAATGCCTTGACCAAGAACAGCCGGGCTCTTTCTGCTGCCATGGAGCAGCTGTCGACAGGTAAGCGGATCAATTCCGCCAAGGACGATGCGGCCGGCCTGGCGATCTCCTCGCGCATGACTTCCCAAATTCGCGGTCTGGATCAGTCCATACGCAATGGCAACGACGCTGCCGCGATGCTGCAAACGGCCGAGGGTGCGCTGATCGAGTTGACCAACATGTTGCAGCGCATGCGCGAGTTGTCGGTCCAGGCCGCCAACGATACCTACGCGCCGCAAGACCGCAGTTACCTTAACCAGGAATTTCAGCAGCTCAAAGAAGAGGTTCACCGGATCACCCGCGCGACCCAGTGGAACGGTATGAATATTCTTGATGGCTCTTTTGTGGGCGATCAGGGCGTATCCGGCAAGTTCGCCTTCCAGGTGGGGGCCAATGAGGGGCAGGTGATCACACACACCCTGGGTGACATCGGTTTCCGGGAGCCTGCCATCGTCAGGGAAGTCACGACAACTGGAGTTGTCGGTCTTACGCCGGAGGAGGGGTCGATTACCCTCTCGGGCGAATACCGGGCTGGAGACACGATTTCCATCGTATTGGGCAGCAAGACTTATGCAATCACGGTGCCTGAGGAATTCCCCAGTGGCTTCACGAATGCGGGCGAAGACCTGGTCATTCCTGATGATTCGGATGCCACGCTCGTCAACTTGACCGGCTATGTTGCAGAGTTTCTTGACACGGCCACCGGAACCACCGTCGAAGCCGCGGTCTCTTCCTCGTCCGCTTCTGTCATTGAATACACGAAGCTGACCAATGGCGCCCTGTCACCGGCGACGGTGACTGCCACGGTGGTCGGAGATGGGGCCCTGGGCGCAATCAAGGATCTTGACATCCTGACGACGCCGAACGCCAGTGATGCCCTGGGCGCGCTCGACGATAGTATCGATACCATCAACAGTTCCCGCGCCGACATTGGTGCGGTGATCAACCGCCTGACCTACGCGGTGGACAACTTGACCAATGTGTCGCAGTACACCAGCGCCTCGCGCAGTACCATTCAGGATGCCGACTACGCCAAGGCCAGTTCGGAGTTGGCGCGTACGCAGATCATCCAGCAGGCGGCGACGGCAGTGTTGGCTCAGGCTAACACCCAGGCGCAGACCGTGCTCAAGCTGTTGCAGTAATTCCGTCTTGCCAGGGTAGCCGCTCGTGATGGCTGCACGGCGAAATTCCGGATCTCATGTCCGCGCCCCCTGATTCCTTGGCGCCGGTACGCGGCCCCAATTGCTATGCTTGCAGGCATTTTGCAGTAAGCTGGGACGCGTCCCTCCCGTATTCTTGTCGCTTGATGGGCTTTAAGTCCCGTGGATTGCCCGCCATAGAGGTGCTGCGAGCCGATGGTGTGTTTTGCCGTGGCTTTGCCGCCAAGGGTGTGGTGTCGGCCGCTGTGCCGCAGGAGTCCGGCGTCAGGCGGGTTGTCGGTGCCCCGCTTGCTGAGGCTGAGGCGGTAATCGATCGAAAGCCCTTGGTCAGTCGCCGCAGCCGGTCGGTCTGGTCGGCGTGAACTAAAGGGGGCGGGCGAGGGAGGCCCTATCGATAGAAGCCCTATCGCCGCGAGGGCGCGGCTCCCACACTCCCCACATAGAAGCCCTA
>CAZATV010000006.1:0-26827 GCA_964488145.1 uncultured Polaromonas sp. | reverse complement strand
CTATCGCCGCGAGGGCGCGGCTCCCACACTCCCCACATAGAAGCCCTAACGCCGCGAGGGCGCGGCTCCCGCACTCCCCACATAGAAGCCCTATCGCCGCGAGGGCGCGGCTCCCACGCCTCTTGGGAGATCGCCGCGAGGGTGCAACTTCTGCCAACCCGCTTTTCCTCAGGCCCGAAAGGGGTGGGAGCGCCGCCCTCGGCGCGATCGGCCCTCCCGCATACCCCCCGCTGACAAAACTTGCCGCCGGCCCTCCTGTCGGAAAGTCGTCGTTTTGCCGCTGCGGCAGAGGAGCGGAAGGGTCTTGCCGCACTGGCACAAAGCTTGCACATCAGGCCTCACCTGTCGATTTTGAGGTCACCTGCATGAGCAACTCACCGATTACCCAACAACTGTTGTGGCTCGATCCTTTCAGGACGCTAAGCGGTCCGGAGCAGGCCCAATTGGCCGCGGCCGGTCTGGTGGCGCAGTCGGTGGCCACGCTCGACGAGCTCAAGCAGCTTTGGCCCCATGCCGATCTGCTGGCGATCCGTCTGGAGGGGAGCACATCACTTCTGGCCGACGTCAAAGCCTTGCTTTCGGCCGAGGGCGCTTCCATTCCGATTGTCTGCCGCGTTGAGCGACGCGATCTCGAGTTGGCGGTAGCGGCCATGCGCAACGGCGCTGCGCATGTGATTGCGGCGGATGAATTTTCTGTTTCGGCCTGGCAGGCCGCCAGTCCGCGGGTCAAGACCGCCCCAACGGCGGCGCAGGTGCTGGCCAAGGTGGCAGCGCCCCGCACGGTGGTGTATGTCGATCCGGTCAGTCGCCACTTGCTGGCGCTGGCCCAGCGCGTGGCCAAGGCGCCGGTCAGTGTGCTGATCGAAGGCCCCACCGGCGCTGGCAAGGAAGTGCTGGCGCGGGTGGTGCATGAATCCTCGGACCGGGCGCGTGGGCCATTCGTGGCTCTGAATTGCGCAGCGCTGCCCGATCATTTGATCGAAGACATGCTCTTCGGTCATGAGAAGGGCGCTTTTACCGGTGCGGTGAAGGATCACCGTGGCCTGTTTGAGCAGGCTCAGGGCGGCACCATCTTCCTCGACGAAATAGCCGAGATGCCGATGCACCTTCAGACCAAGCTGCTGCGGGTGCTGCAAGAGCGTCAGCTGGTTCGTCTGGGCGGTGAGCGGGCGATAGACCTGGATGTGCGCGTGCTGGCGGCTACCAACAAAGATTTGCGTCAGGCCATGGCCAGGCGCGAGTTTCGCGAAGATCTGTATTTTCGCCTTTCAACCTTCAAGCTGCGGGTGCCGCCGCTGCGCGAGCGGCCGGGTGATATCTTGCCCTTGGTGGCCCGCCTGCTGGCCCGCCATGCGCATGAGGGGCGCGTACCTAGCGTCTCTCCCGAGGCGCAGGCTTGCCTGCAGGCGCATAGTTGGCCAGGAAATGTGCGTGAGCTGGAGAACGTGGTACTGCGCGCCGTGGTGCTGTGTACCGGCGAGGAGATCACGCCAGCGCATCTGATGTTCGATGAGCCGGCTACCATCGATGTGGCTCCGGCTCCTGCGCGTACGTCTATTGAGCCTTTCGACTCCGGCGCGGGAAGTCCGGCCACCGCGACGCCGATGGCCCCCGGGCAGTCCGCCAGTTTCCAGCCGCAGACTTTTATCGCGCCGCCCAGCGATGCGGGGACGGCAATAGCCGAGCCCTCCGCCATTGAATCTGCGGGGGGAGCTCCTGAGCCAGCCAGTCTGCAGCAGGCGGTTCAGATGAACGAGCATCAGCTAATCATGGCGGCCATCCAAAGCACGCTCAGCCGCATGGATGCGGCGCGCAAGCTCGGCATCAGCCCGCGGACACTGCGCTACAAGATTGCCAAGCTGCGCGAGAGCGGACTGGCCTTCAACGCCTGACCCCCGGAGATAAGCCATGATTGAAAAAGTCAACTCCAACGCAAACATCCAGGCCATGCTGGCCACCTTGAGGGCGCATCAGGCGCAGGCCGCTGGCGGCATCGCGGCCTTGGAGGCGCCAGCAGTCGAAAAGCCCGACTTTGGGGATTCGGTCAAGACCCTGCTCAACCAGGTCAACGATGCGCAGATGAACGCGCGGCGCATGACTGAGGCCTACGAGCGTGGCGAAGAGGTGCCCTTGACCGATGTGGTGCTCGCTATGCAAAAGTCGTCCCTGAGCTTTGAGGCCACCTTGCAGGTGCGTAACAAGGTGCTCAAGGCCTATGAAGAAATCATGAACATGCCGGTGTGACCGTGCCTGTTCTCAACCTTACACGCTAATCCATCATGGCCACATCCGCGACCGCTACCGCTCCCGTGCCAGGCATGGCTGCGCCCGCCGCAACGGGCGGTGCATTGACGACGACCAACGCGGCTGCGATCGCGGAGGCGCCGCCGGCCCAGCCCGGCTTACTGGCAAAAATGTTTGCCATCGACGGACCGTTTGGCCCTTTGCGGCAGGTTTATGAGCAGCCAGCGGTCAAAAAGGCCATGCCGTTCATGCTGGTGGCTGTGGTTCTCATGGTTTTTGCCTCCATCTACATGGCCATCAATGCGCCAACCTACCGCTCCGTCACCGCGGGCATGAGCGAGGCGGACACGCAGGCGGCCATGGAGGCCCTCAAGGCCACGGACTTCAAGCCGCAGATCGATTCGAGTACCGGTCAAATTACCGTGCCGAGTCAGCGTTACCACGAGGCGCGGATTTTCCTGGCTTCAAAGGGCATTCCGAAGTCACCGCCGACCGGCCTGGAGTCGCTCAAGGAGCAGTCGGCCATGACCACCAGTCAATTCATGGAACAGGTGCGGTATGTAGCTGCCCTGGAACAGGAACTGGCCCGCAGTATTCTGGCCATACAGGCCGTGCAGGCCGCTCGGGTGCACTTGGCCATGCCCAAACAATCGGCTTTTGTACGGGACCGTACCCCGCCCAAGGCTTCCGTGGTGATTACGCCGCATCCCGGGCGCATCATGACCCCGCAGCAGGTGCAAGCCATCGTCAATCTGGTCGCCTCCAGTGTGCCCCTGCTGACCACTGAAAACATTTCTGTGGTTGACAATCAAGGCAAGCTGATTACCGAATCGTCGGAATTGCGGCCCCTGGGCCTGACCTCTGCGCAGGCCGAGCACAAAAGCAAGATGGAAGAACTGCTGCGCCAGCGGGTCAACGATTTGCTGGCCCCCATCGCGGGTGAGACCAATGTTCGCTCGCAGGTCAACCTGTCGCTGGACTTCAGCCAATCGGAAACCACCACCGAAAATTTCGATAACCGGGACAAGGGCCCCAAGACCCGTTCAGAGATCCTCGCCGAAGAGCGCAATTCGGCGCGCGAGGCTTTGGGGGTGCCCGGCGCGCTTTCCAATACCCCGCCGCCCCCTCCATCGGCCAGCACCAATACCTCGGTAGGTGCCACTCCCGGTGCGGGCGACCGTAGCCTGACCTCGCAGCGGCAGACCCGCAATTACGAACTCGACCGCTCGGTTCGGCATGTACGAAGCGCCACTGGCACGGTTGAACGCCTGACGGTTGCGGTGGTGATCAACGAAAGGCCGCCCATTGTGGGGCCAAAGAATGAAAAGGGTGAGGCTCCTGAGCCGCAGCCCAACCCCTACAAGCCCGAGGAATTAGAGCGCATGCAAAATCTGGTGCGTAGTGTGGTGGGCTACAACGAACAGCGCGGTGATGTGGTCACTGTGGTGGCAGCCAAGTTCGAACCCGAGGTGTTACCGGATTTGAGCGTGCCCTGGTACAAGGACGAGAGCATCATGAGCAACCTCAAGAGCGGTCTGCTGGGGCTGGCCTTCTTGGCCTTCCTGCTGCTGGTGGTTCGGCCGGCTGTCATGCATGCTATCAATGGAGAGAAAGAGGCTCAGGAGGCCGCTGCCTTGGCGCTGGCCAAGCCCCTGCCCGACGGTGAGTTGACGCCCGATGAAATCAATGCGATCCAGCTCGGCGAGGGCGAGACGCTGGAGCAACTCAAGGCCAAGCTCAAGCCCAAGAAATCGACCATTTCCATGGAGATGCTCGATACCGCTAACTCTTATGACGACAAGGTGGCCTTGGTTCGCATGATCGTGGCCGAAGACTCGTCGCGCGTGGCCAGCGTGCTCAAGAAAATGATCAGCGCGGCTTAAAGCCCGTATCAAGGAACGGAGATCACCATGGCAGACGAGGTCAAGGACGCCAAAGCGCAAGAGATGCAGCTGGCTCTGGAGCGCGAGATGGCTGAA
This sequence comes from uncultured Polaromonas sp., assembly GCA_964488145.1. Taxonomy (GTDB): domain Bacteria; phylum Pseudomonadota; class Gammaproteobacteria; order Burkholderiales; family Burkholderiaceae_C; genus Polaromonas. The sequence continues at coordinate 22,604 of CAZATV010000006.1, read as the reverse complement.
CTCAGCGGCACCCAGCGTGCTGCAGTCATCATGCTCTTGCTCGGTGAGCAGCAGGCATCGGAGATCATCCGCTTCCTCAACCCGAAAGAAGTGCAGGCACTCGGTGGGGCCATGGTGTCGGTGGCTGACCTGTCACAAGAGGCGGTCAATGCGGTGCTTGACGAGTTCGTGGCGACCATCAAGAAGCAGACCTCCTTGGGTCTGGGTACGACCGACTATGTTGAAAAGGTGCTCAAGCGTGCGCTCGGCGACGACAAGGCCGCATCGGTGCTCAATCGCATCATGCCCGGCCAGAGCACCAAGGGCCTGGATATTCTGGCCTGGATGGACCCTCGCTCGATCGCGGACATGATCTATGGCGAGCATCCCCAGGTGATCGCCATCATTCTGTCGGTCCTGGAGCATCAGGTGGCAGCTGACGTCCTGACCTATCTGCCCGATGAGTCTCGGCCAGAGATCATGCAGAGGGTCGCCAGCCTGGATACGGTGCAACCTTCAGCCATGAGTGAACTCGAAGCCATCATGAAAAAGCAGTTTGCCACGAATTCATCGACCAAGTCCTCAAGCTTTGGTGGCGTAAAGGCTGCGGCACGCATCATGAACTTGACGAAGACCGAGCTGGAAGCGTCGGTGATTGTGGGTCTGAACAAGATCGACCCGGACCTGACCATGCGTATTCAGGACAACATGTATACCTTCGAGAATCTGACCACGATGGACAACCGTGGCATTCAGACGCTCATGCGCAATATCGATACCGACCAGTTGATGATTGCCCTCAAGGGTGCCACTGATGAGGTCAAGGACAAATTTTTTGGCAACATGTCCGAGCGTGCGCGCAGCATGTTCAAGGACGATATGGATGCCAAAGGTCCGATGCGCATCACGGATGTGGAAGATGCGCAGAAGAAGATCATGCGCACGGCTCGTAAGCTTGCCGATGCGGGCGAGCTGATGCTGGGCGGAGGGGCTGACTTTGTCTAATTCTCGGGCCATCGCTCAAACCGAAGAGCGTACGGCGCGCGTCTGGCAGCCGGCGGATTATCTGAGCTCACAGACCGTGAGCCAGGCTTTTGAAGTCAGCCCGTGGGCCGTGGGGCGACTGGTGTCTTTCGTGGTGCCCAGCCTTGATCCGCCGCCCAAGGATGAACCTTCCGACGCCCTCGATGAGACGGCCGCCCTGGGGTACGAGGCCGCTCGGGTGGAGCCCGAGCCTTTGATGGAGCCTGAGACAAAAGAGCCTGCGATTCACAGTGAAGTTGAACTCGAAAGGGTGCGGATGCAGGCCCTGGAGGAAGGGCGCCAGCAAGGCCTGCGCGAAGCTGCCGACGACCTGCGTGCCCAGACCGCTGCCTGGCGTGAACAGGCGGCCGCCCGGTTGGATGCCCTTGAGCGTGGGGTGCGCGAACTGGTGGAGACGCCCGATCAGTTGCACGAGCCGCTCAAGCGGCTGGCTTTGCACTTGGCAGAACAACTGGTGATCGGCGAGTTATCGGTTTCCCCTCAGGCCATTGAACGCCTGGTGCGCCGGTGTGTGGAGGAGCTCGACGTTCAGCGCGGTGTCCCCGTGCGAATTGAAGTACACCCCGACGATCTGGGGCCACTGCAGGACATGCTGAGTGGTCTGGCTGCAGAGGGCGGTGAGGGGGCTTCGAACAAGTCTCCGCCGTGGATTTTGCAAGCCAATGCGTCGGTGTTGCCTGGCAGTGTTCGAGCCAGCGCCAACGACGCTATGGTTTTCGATTTGGTTGAACACCGCCTGGAGGCCCTGGCCAGCCAGCTGTTGCGGGCCCCCGCAGCAGCGCGGCAGCAGTCGGCTTTCAAGCCCGAGCGGCTGGCGGCCCGTAAGGCTGAAGTCTCGCAAGTGCTTGACGCCCAGCCCCGTATGGCCGAGCCGACGCGCGGCGGACGCTTTGCGCCGGTGATTGAGGCCGATGCGTCTGAAGTGAAGGCCTCGCCCGAGGCAGGCGTGGCAAACGATGCTTCTGGGTTAGTCGACGGGTCAGATGAAAAAGAGATGCCGTCATGATCGCCTTTGCGGAGGAAGTTGATCGCAGCCTAGCCCAGATCCGGGCGCCGGAGCCGCAGCGCTGCGGCACTTTGGTGCGTCTGGTGGGTTTGCGTCTGGAGGCACGCGGCATCATGGCGCCCGTTGGAACTTGCTGCGAGGTGATCGGGCGTGACAACCACCGCCTGGAAGCTGAGGTGGTGGGCTTTCAGGACCAGACCCTGTTTTTGATGCCCTATGCAGAGCCGGTCGGCATCGGTCCGGGCGCTTCGGTGCGCATCGTCCCCGGCGCGGGCCAGGTGTGCTTGGGCGATGACCTGCTGGGACGGGTTATCGACGGTCGCGGCTTGCCGCTGGACGGACTGCCGGCACCGCGTTGCGACAGTCACTTGTCGATGCTGGGGCTGCCGGTCAATCCGATGGAGCGCGGCCCGATCAACCGGGTGTTGGATGTCGGTATCAAGGCGATCAATGGTCTGCTGACCATCGGACGCGGCCAGCGCATTGGTCTGGTCGCCGGCTCGGGTGTGGGCAAGAGCGTGCTGATGGGCATGCTGACCCGCTTTACCGCAGCCGACGTGGTGGTCATTGGCCTGATTGGTGAGCGTGGCCGTGAGGTGCAGGCCTTCATCCAGGAGACTCTGGGGGTCGAAGGACTGGCCAAATCGGTGGTGGTGGCTTCGCCGGCGAATGTGTCCCCTGTGCTGCGCTTGAAGGCCGCTCAGATGACCCATTTGATTGCGGAGTACTTTCGCGATCAGGGCCGGGATGTGCTGATGCTGGTCGATAGCCTCACTCGTGTGGCGCATGCGCAGCGTGAGGTGGGTTTGGCCATAGGCGAGCCTCCCACGGCCAAGGGCTACCCCCCTTCAGTTTTTGGCTTGCTGCCCAGCTTGATTGAACGAGCCGGCCCTGGTCGCCACGGTCATGGCTCCATCACCGGTATTTACACCGTACTGGCCGAGGGTGACGACGCGCAGGACCCGATCGTCGATATTGCGCGCGCCTCTCTCGATGGCCAGGTCATGCTATCGCGCAAGCTGGCAGACGCCGCGCACTATCCGGCCATTGATTTGAATGGATCGATTTCCCGTTTGATGCAGTCTCTGCTGGCACCTGATGACCTGAAGTTGGCCAATCGATTCAGACGTTTGTGGTCCCTCTACCAGCAAAACGTCGATTTGATTCAGGTGGGCGCCTACGAGGCCGGTACCAATCCCGATCTGGATGAGGCCATTGCCCTTCGGCCGGCCATGGAAAACTTTCTGCGGCAGGACATGCACCTGGGCGAGTCGGATCCGGTCACCCGTGACGGCTTGCGTCGCCTGATGACAGGCTCTTGAGTGTTCACTTTTAGGAAAGCTCTGATATGAACCAGCCCCGATCCTGCTGGAGTGTGCTTTTGAATAAGGCCCAGGAAGAGGTGGCTCGCATCCACCTCGAGCTCGAGGAGCTTAAAGAGCGGCTGGAGTCGCTCAAGGCCAGCCGCCAACGGCTGCTGCTTCTGCATGAGGACTACGTTCGCGCACCCCAGGCGGGCACCGTCAGCACCGGCATGATGGAAACGCTTAATCGGCGTCAGTTCGCAGATCAGCTGCTTACTTTGGTGGCGCGTGTGGATAAGGACATCCAGCAAGTCGAGCAGGCTTTGGCGGGCGCAAGGGCGCGCCTGCTGGGAGCTGAGCGCGAGCGGCTCAAGATGCGGTCTCTCCAGGAACAAGATGAGAAACAGGCTCGCGAGGACCTCGCGCACCGCGAGCGCCGGCAACTCGATGAGATGGGAACCCTTCGCCATAACTACGGAGCCGGACCATGAGCCCTTGGTGCGTCGGGTCGCGCCGCCCGGCCCGAGCCAGTGGGGCCGGTGGGGCCAGGTCGTCCAAATCTAGAATTTCGGGGTGACCATGCGCTTCAAAGAACTTTGCCTTGTCAGTTGGGTGGCCGTTACGTTGGGCATTCTGATGCTACGCCCGGCCACCGGCGATGCGGGCTTGGCCGCGTCTGCTCGCTGGACTGCGGCAGATGCGGCTAACCCCGCTCTGGGATCTTGCGCCGCTGCACCTTGCGCAGACGAGGCTGCATTCAAGTTTGATGCGCTGGGGTCGACTCCTCGATATTGGTTGGTTTTTTCATCATGAAACGCACCTTGTTCGATCTACTTCTTGTCATCGCCCTGGGCGCCGTCGGGGCGCTGGGCTGGATGCGTTACCAGGCCGGTGCGGCGGTGGCAGCCCAGGCGGCCGAGGTGGCGCCACAGGCGGCGGCAGCCTTGACCAAGCTCACCGAGTCTGAAGATACTCTCAAGGCCTTGCAGGCGGACTTGACCCCCCTGCGCCTGCAGTCAGAGCAGCTTGCTGCTTATCGTTCTGCCTTTGCGAACGGGGAGATCCTGCGCGACCTGGAAGCCGCCTATCGCAAAGAGAAGGCCCCGCTCAGTCCAGAGCGTCAGCTCGGTCTGGGCGCGGTTCGCATGCTGACCAAGGGTGGGGCCGATCCGGCTGCTGTCGAGGCCTTTCGCAAGGCTTTGGACTCCGCTGACTGGGGCACCCGTAAAAATCTCATCTGCGCGGCGCAAAACGCGCTGGCTTCGTCCGGACAAAAGGTGGAGGTGCTATCGAGCTGTCTGCAAACCCAGCCGAAGGCTGAGCCCAGTGCCGATAAGCCAGGGCAGTCGACCGAGTCCGCCAAGACGCCGGAGACTGTAGCCTCCGAGCCTGCACAAGGTACCGAGGCGTCCAAGTCCCTGGCTGACCGTCGCTTGGAGGAGGCCACCCGAAAGCCCGATCCCAAGCCGGGTAGCGCATTGCCGCCCTGGTCCTATGAGGGTGACCTGGGGCCTGACTATTGGGGCGAGCGATTCGCCATGTGCGCGCGCGGTCGCAACCAGTCGCCGATCAATATCGCGGGGCCGATGCTAAGGGTGAAGTACGAATTGATTCAGGACTATCGACCGGGGCAGTTGGCCATTGTCAACGACGGTCGTACTCTACAAGTCAATGTTCAGCCCGGCAGCCGTATGCGCATTGACAGCCTGCCTTATGAGTTGATCAGCTTGACCTTTCAGCGCCCCGCTGGTGAGCAGGTTGATGGCAAGACCTTTCCTATGGGCATTCATTTTTTGCATCGCGATCTCAACGGCAAACTGGTCACTGTGGTGGTGTTGATGCGCGAGGGCAATGAAAACCCGGGAATCAAGCAGATCTGGAATAGCGCCCCTAAGGCTGAGGGGCCTGAGGTTAAACCCGATGGCGTGACCTTCAATCCTGCCAACTTGCTGCCACGCGACATGAAGTTTTTCATGTACGACGGCTCTTTGACCACGCCCCCCTGCACCGAGAATATGCGCTACTACATCTTGCGGGAGCCGATCAACATTTCGCGCGACCAGATTCTGCAGTTTCCGTTCAAGCTCAGTGCTCGACCCGTGCAACCGCAAAATGGCCGGCCGATTTCGGCCAATTGAGGGGAGTGCGCGCCATGAAAAGACTGTTTTTCGAGGTGATACTGCTAATCGGTCTGGCAGCGGCAGGGCCTTACGTTTGGTACCTGCACAACAAGGTCGGAACTGACACCGCCAAGGTGCAGACCATGACCGAGCGCGGCGCGGAGGCCGAGAAGAAGCTCGAGGAACTCACGCGGTCCGTCGAGGCGGCGCAGAGTGAGCTCGAACCCTTGCGATTGCAGGCTCAGCAATTACAAGCCTTGCGTGCCTCGCTGGCTCCGGGGCAGACCCTGCGCGACCTTGAGGCAGCGTATGCGAAGGAAAAGAATTTCAGTCCCGAGCGGCACCTGGGGATGGGCGTTCTGCAAATCATGTCCACCGGTCAGGCCAATGATGCTGCGGTTGATTCGCTGAAGAAAGCCATGGCTGCCTCCGACTGGGGTAGCCGCAAGCAGATTATTTGTGCGGCCCAGAACGCGCTGTCTTTTGCCGGGCAGGCCGTTAACGTGCTGGCCGAGTGCAGGCCCCAGATGGTCAGGCCAGCTTCGGCAGACCCGGCCGAAAAGAAGGTCGGCGGCTGAGTCGTTCTTTGCGGACGACGCATTGGCCGCCAAGGGCGGAGGACTTTGGCTGGCCGGGGCCGCCCCCCTGCGGCGAGGGGGCCATCTGGTCAATCGACCGGCTCGGGTGTTATCCATGATGACCGCAACCCATATTTTTCCTACGATGCGTATCCCGCTTAAAAGGACTCTCTCATGACCCCCTCCAAGCGCGGCCTGATGGCCGGCGTCATTTTGATCATTGGCCATCTCCTGAGTGTCAACGCCTGGGCCCAGACTTGGCCGGCTCGCCCGATCCGTCTGGTCGTGCCCTTCCCCCCGGGTGGGCTGATTGACAACATGGCGCGGTTGGTGGCACCGCGATTGGCGCAGGAGTTGGGACAAGCGGTGGTGATTGACAACAAGCCCGGGGCCGGCGGCAATCTGGGGGCCGCTGAGGCCTCGCGTGCCGCACCCGACGGCTATACCCTGCTGATGGCCTCGCCCCCGCTGACCATCAGTCCGGCTCTTTACGCGAGCCTGCCTTACAAGCCCGAGCAGATTACGCCCCTGGCTCTGTTGGGCCGCGTGCCCAACGTGCTGGTGGTCCACCCGGCCTCGGGCATCAATTCCTTGGCTGATCTCAGTGCGATGGCTCGCGCCCGTCCCGGCCAGCTCAATTACGCATCCAACGGACAGGGGACCTCTTTGCACCTGAGCGCTGAGCTCTACAAGAGTCAGGCCGGTGTCTTTGTCACTCACATCCCTTACCGCGGCGCGGCCGCCGGTTTGACGGGTCTGATGGCGGGCGAAGTGCACATGATGTTTGACAACCTGCCGTCGGCCTTGGGCTTGATACAGGGCGGCAAACTCAAGGCTCTGGCGGTAACCACACCGCAGCGCAGCAGCGCTTTGCCTCAGGTGCCGACGATGGAGGAGGCGGGCCTGAGGGGATATCAGGTGTTTGCCTGGTTCGGATTGGCCGCGCCTTCCGGGCTGAGCGCAGCGGTGCAGCAGAGGCTGGAGCAGGCGCTGGAGCGGGTGGCTTCACAGGCCGATGTCAAGGCGGCGATGCTCAAGGCTGGAGCTGAGCCGACTTGGGCCAATGCACAGAGCATGGCAGCCTTCATGCAAGCCGATATGGCGCAGTGGAAGAAAGTGGCAGCCTTCGCCAAGATTTCGCTTGACTAGCCGGTTCGGTGGGCTTGGAGATGCCACGGGGGCTGTATCGCGCCGAGGGCGCTTGGTGGTCTCAGAGGTCTTCGACCAAAACCGGTAGGGCCTGACCCCAAAGGTCGGCATGGGCTTGTCGCTGTCCAATCGCCCGGGTTGCCCATTCTCCGCGCACATAGGCCAGGGCCACGCAGGCGCCGGCTTCCCAGCCCCAGCCGGCCGAGGTGATTTCACCGATGGTGGCTCCTCCGTGCAAGAGGGGCTCACCCCCCCATAGATAGGCCTTAGGGTCCAGGCAGCGCAGTCGCACCAGCTTCTTGCCTGGCGGCTTGCCCTCCTGCAGTCTTTGCCGCAGCGCCGGCAGGCCGATGAAGCCGCCGGGTTTATCCAGGGCCACGCCACGCATCATGCCGGCCTCGATCGGGGTCTCGTCCGGACCGAGCTCGGCGCCCCAGGCCCTTCTCAGGCGCTCGATGCGCAGCGCGTCGAGGGTATAGTAGCCCGCATCGCGCAGGCCCAGGTCGGCACCGGCCTCGTGCAGGACCTGGTAGACGTGACGGGTCATCTCAACGGGTACATACAGTTCGTAACCGGGCCCGCCCACGTAGCTCATGCGAGCTGCCCGCACGCGGGCAAAGCCCAGGTCAATTTCCCGGGTCATGGCAAAGGGCAAGGTCTGGGCGGATACATCGTCCGCACTGACGCGCTGCATCAGTTCGGCGCTGCGCGGCCCCATGAGGGACAGCACGCAGGTCTGGGCGGTGACATCGCTCAGGCTCACCCACTCGTGGTCCCGGCGATGGCGCTGCAGCCAGTCCATATCGCGTGTGGCCTGAGCCGATCCGGTGACGATCATGAAGCGGTCTTCGGCCAGCCTCATGACGGTCAGATCGCTCTCGAAGCCACCGCGATCATTGAGCAATGGGGTGTAAACCATCTTGCCCACCGGCGCATCGATGTCGGCCGCGCAGAGACGCTGCAGAAAGTGCAGGGCATCTCGGCCTTGCACCAGCAGCTTGGCAAAGGAGGTCTGGTCATACAGGGCCACCGCCTCTCGGGTGGCGCGTTGCTCGGCCTGTAACCAGGGCAACCAGTCGGGCACATCCAGCGTGTCGCGCGCGGCCGGTGCGCCGGCCGGCCTGAAGTAGCTCACCCGCTCCCAGCCGTTCTTGCTGCCGAAGACGGCCCCCTTGCCAGCCAGCACGTCGTAAAGGGGGGAGGTGCGCAGCGGTCGGGCGGTCTGCAGCTCCTGGCGCGGCCAGCGCATGGCGTAGTGCAGGCCCAGGGTTTCGCCGGTGCGCTCGGCCAGGGCTTTGCGGTTGCCGGTAAAGGGGGCGAAGCGCCGGATGTCCACATCCGACAGATCGACGCTCGGCTCGCCGCCCAGTATCCATTCGGCCATCAGGCGACCGGCGCCGCCGGAATTGGCAATGCCGGCTGAGTTGAAACCGGCACAGACGAAGTAGTTGCCCAGCTCCGGGGCGCGTCCCAAAATGAAATTGCCATCCGGGGTGAAGCTCTCGGGGCCATTGAGCAGCATCTTGATCTCGGCTTTTTCCAGGCAGGGCGTGCGATGCAAGGCGTTTTGCATCAGGACCTCAAACTGATCCCAGTCTTCGTCGAGCAACTGGAACTGAAAAGTCGATGGAATGGGATCGACCTTCCAGGGTTTGGCCACCGGCTCAAAGCCGCCCATGAGCAGGCCACCGACCTCTTCTTTGTAATAAATGAATCCATCCGGATCCCGGACCACCGGCCACATTGGGTGGATACCTTCGATTTTTCCGGTGACGATGTAGAAGTGTTCGGCTGAGTACAGCGGCACGTTCACACCGGCCAGAGCGCCGAACTGGCGGGCCCACTGACCGGCGCAGTTGACCACGATCTCGCACCGGATCTGCTGGTCCGATCCCTCTGCGCGCAGTCGCACGCCGGTGACCCGGCCTGCCGATTGTTCGACCGCCATCACCTGCGCCCCTTCAATGATGCGAACGCCTTTTTGCCGCGCCCCTTTGGCCAGGGACATGGTCAGATCGGCTGGATTGGCCTTGCCATCGCCCGGGATCCAGATGCCGCCCTGCAAATCTTCGGTGCGCAGCCCAGGCGCCCGGTCGCCCACCTCTTGCGGGCTGATTTCATGCACCTCGACGCCAAAGCTACGCGCCAGCGCAATCTGGCGTCGCAGCACTTTCATGCGTTCAGGGGTACGGGCCACATTGACACTGCCGCATGCCTTCCAGCCGGTGGCCAGGCCGGTTTCTGCCTCCAGTCGGCTGTAAAGCTCAATGCCGTACTTGCTCATGCGGGTCATGTTGCGGTTGGGGCGCATCTGCCCGACCAGCCCCGCCGCATGCCAGGTGGTGCCGCAGGTCAACTGGCCTTGTTCGAGCAGCACGACATCGGTACAACCCATGCTGGCCAGGTGGTAGGCCACCGAACATCCGGCAATACCGCCGCCGACGATGACGATACGCGCCTGGGTGGGGATGCGATCGTTTGACATGGTGTCGTTTCCTTCCAAGTTCAGGGCGATTCAACCCAGCCTCAAGGCCATCACGCCGGTCACGATGCTGACAGCACCCAGGATGCGCCAGCGTGTCCAGCGTTCCTTGAGCAGCCAGGCGCCCAGGATCACAGCAAACAGCACCGAAGTCTCCCGCAGAGCCGCCACCAGAGCCACCGGGGCGACCGTCATGGCCCACAAGGCAATGGCATAGGAGCCCAGCGAGGCCAGCGCACCGATGGTGGCCAGCGGCCAGCGCTGGCGGGTGTAGTGCCAGACCTGACCCTTGCGTTTGAGAAAGACCAGCAGGGCAAACAGCCAGCCGTCCAAGGCGAAGAGCAGGGCAATGTACTGGGCCACATGACCGCTTTCGCGAGCGCCCTGGGCATCGACCACGGTGTAGAGCGCAATCAGAACCGCATTGCTCAGTGCAAAGACGACCGCCTTGCGATGGCGCAGTAGGCCGGCACTCATGCCCAGCATCAAGACTCCGCCGCTGATCATCAGGATGCCCAGCCAGCCCATGGGGCGGATGGCCTCGCCCAGCAGAAAGTAGGACCCCAGGGCCACCAGCAGCGGTGCGGTACCACGCATCAGCGGGTAAGCCAGGCCGAGCTCCCCGTGCTTGAGGGCGCCGGCCAGTGCAATGTAGTAGCCCACGTGAATCAGCAGGGAAGCCAACACATAGGGCCAGACATGAACAGGTGGCAGACCCACCACCAGCAGGACCGGCAGGGCCAGCAGCGAGCACAGCACGTGGATCAGTGCGGTATCCAGCGCCTTGTCCAGACTGGACTTGACCAGCGCATTCCAGCTGGCGTGCAGCAGTGCGCCGGTCAGAACCAGCAGCACCACCGGCCAGGTCATGCTCATTTCATCGACCCGTCAAGGCGCAGCGGCGGGCCCTGTCCAGGAAGTGAGCCAGAGGGGCGGTGGGCAGACCGGGCCGCTTGGCCTGGTCGTCCCACAGCCGCAGGCGCACCGCCCCCTGGGCGCCGGGCTCGGCGATGAAGGCGCTGGCCTGCTCTGGGCTGAATACGCCACCCTGCAATTGAAGGCTGCGCTTGGAATCCTCGGACAGGGCCTCGTGATAGCCCGCCCGAGTGGCACAAAGATAGCGCTTGGCGTCCACATGGCGCTGGATGGCAGCGATCACCTCTTCGGGGAAAAGTCCGCGCAGAAAGGGCACCACCCGGTACTGGTGGACATCGTCCACGCCGTCGGCGCTGGGGGTGCCGGGCAGGTCATGCAGCAGGTGGCCCAGATCGTGCAGCAGGGCGGCCGTGACCAGCTCATCGCTGGCGCCTTCCATTTCGCCCAGGGTGGCCGACTGCAGCGCGTGTTCCAGGTGCGTGACCGGCTCGCCGGTGTATTGCTCGTTGCCACGCTGATTGAACAGCGCCTCAATGTCCGACAGGGTCAGGGCCATGGTGATGGGTTCCGGGGGGGGCAAGCTCAGCGCTGCTCGAGTTGCAGCTGTGACTGCTTCAGGCGCGTTTCGGCCAGCGCGCCGGCCTGTTCCAGGATGGGGTAGGCTATGGAGCAGATGTGTGAGTTGATCCGTTTGAGCTCGCTGATCAGGTCGATGTGCAGGGAGCTTGTGCCTATGCTCTGGGGCGTGTTTTCCTGCAGCCGGGCCAGATGGCGGTTGGCGTATTCGCGCTCGAGGTCGCGCAGACGCACTTTTTCTTGCAGCAGCCTCTGCGCATCATGCAGCTCGCCGTAAAGGAAGACGCTCATGCCCAGACGCAGGTTGGACAACAGGCGCTGGTGCATGTCTTCGATTTCCTCCAGGCCAGCCGATGAAAACTCGCGCCCCTTGTTGATTTTCTTGTCTTCGATGTCCTGCAGCACCCGCTCGATGATGTCGCCCACCTGCTCCATGTTGATGGTGAAGGACATGATGTCAGTCCAGCGCCGGCTTTCCTTTTCGCTCAGGGCCTCGCGGGAGATCTGGGTGAGGTAGAACTTGATGGCCGAGTACAGTCGATCGACCTGATCGTCCATTTGTCGCAGTTGCTGCGCCAGCGCCGCGTCGTTGTGCCGGATGACTGGCATGATGCCGCGCAACATGTTTTCCACAATATCTGCCTGGTGCATGGCCTCGCGCGCCGCGCAGGCGATTGCCAGAGCGGGAGTGCCCAGTGCGGTGGCGTCCAGGTATTTAGGCTCGTTGGGCCGATGGGTGTCGGCCGACTTGGGCAGCCAGACCTCCAGCCGATGCGCCGCAAGGCTGACAAAACCGACGAGGATCATTGCCAGTAGCCCATTGAAGATCACATGGAAGCTCACCACCGGATGCAGTCCCCAGACGGAAAGCAGCTCCATCGGCCGGACCAGCCAGCCCATCAGGGGCAGGGCCAGCAGGCAGCCGAGCACCTTGAAGCCTAGATTGCCCAGGGGTACGCGGCGCACCTCCGGGCTGGCTTTGCTCAGATTGAGGTACGCCAGCAAGCCACTGCCCAGATTGGCCCCGAGCACCAGGCCCAGCGCATGCGAGAGGGTCAGGATGCCGCTGGTGTGCAGAGCGGCCGTCAGCAGCACCATGGCCAGGCTGGAGTAGGAAATCACCGTCAGCAGGGCGCCCACCAGAATCAGAATGACCCAATCGTTGGGCAGGGTCATCAGCAGTGCCTTGACGCCCGGCGACTGCGTCATGGGCCGCGTAGCTTCAATGATGAGGTGCAGGGCCAGCGTCATCAGCCCCAATCCAATACCCACCCGACCCCAGCGGCCGGCGGTGTTGTTCTGGTTGGTGACGAAGATCACCACCCCGACAAAAATCAGCAGAGGCGATAGCCAGCTCAGATCGAAGGAAAAGAAGAGCGCCATCAGGCTGGTACCCACATCGGCCCCGAGCATGATGGACAGCGCCGCCGCCGTGCTGATCATGCCCTGGCCGACGAAGGCGCTGACGATCAGGCAGGTGGCGGTGCTGGACTGCAGCAAGCTGCTCACGCCCATGCCTGCCATCAGCCCCACCACACGCCGGTTGACGCCGCGTGCCAACACATCGCGCAGCCTGACGCCCATGACCCTCAAAACCCCGGTGCGCACCATGTGCGTGCCCCAGACCAGCAGGGCAATGGCGGCTAGGAGATTGAGCAGGTTGAGCATGGGGCGCTGCAGGTCCGATCAGGCCCAGGGCAGGGAGTAGGTCTTGAGGTTGGTAAAGCTCTTCATGGCTTCCTGTACCCCCTCCTTGTAGCCCAGCCCCGAGTCCTTGATACCACCAAAGGGGGTGAGTTCGAGCCGGTAGCCGGGCACCTCGCGGACATTGACGGTGCCCATATGCAGCTCGTTGATGAAGCGGACGATGTCATCGAGGCGGTTGGTGCAGACCCCGCTGGACAGTCCGTAAGCGGTGGCGTTGGCCATGGCGATGGCCTCGTCGACGGTCTCGAAGGTCAAGATGGGGGAGACCGGACCAAAGGTTTCCTCGCGCACCAGCGTCATTTCAGGCTGTACCTGGTCCAGCACGGTGGGCGCGTAGAGGGCTCCGCGGCGCTGGTTGCCGACCAACAACCGGGCGCCTTGGCTGACGGCCTCATCGACTCGCGCCTCGAACAACCGGGCTGCGGCCTCATCGATCACCGTGCCCATCTGATAGCGGGTATCGGCGGGATCGCCGTAGGTCCAGGCACGAGTGGCCTGCACCACTCGGTCGGTAAATTCAGCGGCGACCTTGCGGTGCACCAGCATGCGCTTGACGGCGGTGCAGCGCTGCCCAGAGTTCTTGTAGGAGCCTTGCACCGCCAGATTTGCAGCTTCCTGCAAATCGGCATCGTCCATCACGATCAGCGGATCGTTACCGCCGAGCTCGAGCACGATACGCCGGTAACCGGCCTTGGCAGCAATGTATTTGCCGATGGCCACACCGCCGGTGAAGGTGATGAGGTCGACGGCGGGGTGAGTCAGCATTTCATCGGCGATCTCGCGAGGGTCACCGGTGACGACCTGAAGCATCGGGTGGGGCAATCCCGATTCATAGAGCAGCTGCGCCAGATACAGCGCTGAAAACGGCACTTTCTCCGAGGGCTTGAGCACCATGCGGTTATTGGTGGCAATGCTCGGAATGACCTTGTGGGCCACCTGGTTCATCGGATGGTTGAAGGGGGTGATCGCAGTGATCACGCCCAGCAGAGGGGAGCGCTGGGTGTAGACCCGTCGTTTCTTGCCGTGTGGGGTCAGGTCGCAGCTGAAGATCTGTCCGTCGTCCTTGAGCACTTCCTGAGCGCCAAACAGCAGCACGTCACTCACCCGCCCGGCCTCATAGGTGGCGTCATGAATCGACAAGCCGGACTCGGCGGTGATCAGCGCCGCCACCTGCGCCAGTCGCTCTCGCACCAGAGCCGCGCACCGGTTGAGAATACCGGCCCTTTCATGTCGGGTCAGCGTGGGTTTGTAACCGTGCGCCCATTGATAGGCCTGCCGGACTTCCTCCAGGGTGGCCTTGGGCACGGTGCCTATGCGTTGCTCGGTAAAGGGGTTGAAGACTTCGATGCAGCGATCGCGTCCTGAACCAAGACATTGGCCCAACAGCCGCATTGCGTCTAGCTGCTGGTCTTTGATGAAGGCTTCGATGGCAGTCATGGGTTGGGGTCTTTCTAGGATCCTAGCGGGCCCAGTTCAGGGCCAGGTCAAAGGCATCGAAGTTACGCCACCGCCGCTGGCCGTCCAGGCCCGGGGTCGGGCGATTGACGATCAGGGGCACTTTCTGTTCACTGATGCCGCCGTGGGACCGAAGGGGCACATCCAACCCGCTGAGATCGTGCCGTGACCGTGAGGTGCCCAGCACCGTAAAACGCTCGGAAACCACCACGATGTCGCCGATGCGGTCGGCCGGCAGCTCAAAGCGCTCGGCCGCCGCCTGCCGGGTGAGGGCAGTTTCTACCCCCGCGTGTTGCAGCAGCCGGCTGCAAACCTCTTCGGGGGCTACGCCATCGGGCAGATAGACGGTGGCAAAAGAGCCCAGAGCGCCATGGTGCACCACATAGGGATCGGTGATGGGCAGGATGACGCGACAGCGCTGCGCGCCCAGCCACTGGTCGAACCAGTCCTGCAGATAGATCACCTGGGGCTGTCCGTCCATGCCGACTTTGGCATTCATGCCGTGATCGGCCGTCAGGGCGATGACGCAGCCGAGATCTTCGAGCTGACCGAGATAGCGGTCCATCATGGCGTAGAAAGCGTTGGCCCCCTCGGTGCCTGGCGCATACTTGTGCTGGATGTAGTCGGTCGTCGAGAGATACATCACATCGGGCTTTTGGTGGCGCATCAGCCACAGGCCGCTGGCAAAAACAAATTCTGAGAGGTCGGCGCTGTAAACGCTGGGCAGCGGCAGGCCGACTTTGCCCAGAACATCGTCAATTCCATGCACCGGCAGATTCACCTGATCGGCCTTTTCGGCTGAAAAACAGATGCCGCCCCTGAGTTGGTGACCCAGCAGCTGCCGTAGTTTGTCCTTGGCAGTGACCACAGCCACCTTTTGGCCCGCATCGGCCAGCGCGGCCAGCAAAGTGGGGGCGCGTAGCCACTTCGGGTCGTTCATCATGACCTCAGTGCCGCTGGCGCTGTCATAGAGGAAGTTGCCACAGATGCCGTGCACGCTGGGCGGCACGCCAGTGACGATGGACAGGTTGTTGGGGTTGGTGAAGGTGGGGACTACGCAGTCGGCCACCAGCCCGGTGCCCTGGCTGAGGGCGCGTTTCATCCAGGGCATGTGGCCGGTGGCCACAGCCTGCCCCAGATAGTCGGGCTCGCAGCCGTCGACGCAGACGACCACCACAGGCTGGCGGGGCAGGGCATAAGAGCGATGGTTGACGGTCAGAGTCATGGATGGCTTGTTGGTTGGGGGGGTGGGGGGTGGGGGGTGGGGGCGGGGGCGGTCAGGCTGGTGCGCCACGCTTGAGGCGGTCATTTTTGAGGGTGCGTTCCCGGCTCATCATCACATGCTGGCTGAGCGCTTGGGCGGCCCGCACCGCATCGCCGGACGCAATGGCCTCCAGAATGTGGCGGTGCTCGGCGACACTGACCAAGAGCTGGGCCTGATCGCTGAGGTTGCGGCGCCTGAAAAGGGATAACTCGCGGGTGAGCTTGCGATAGAGGGCCAGCAGTTTGCGATTGCCGGCAAAGTCCACCAGGCGCTCATGAAATTCCACATTAAGCCGGTAGTAGAGCGGCTCGTCGTCTTCGGCTGCCGCCGACTCCATCTGGGCGACCAGCTTTTGCAACTCCTGCAACTGCGTCCCGGTGGCGATCCGGGCCAGGGCGGCGCCCACATGGGCTTCCATCATGGCCCGCAGCTCGTAGATTTCCAGCACTTCCTCGATGGGAATTTCGCGCACGAAAACCCCACGGTTTTTCTCCAGCTGCAGCAGTCCGGCCTCTTCCAAGACCCGAAAGGCTTCCCGGACCGGTCCGCGCGAGACGCCCAGACGCTCGGCCAGCCAGGCCTCCGTCAGCTTGTCACCCGGGCCGAGCTCTCCGACGAAGATCATGCGCTCGATTTCCTGCTGGACGGCGCTGGCCAGGCTGCTGTTGCGCAGCATGGCAATTGTGGAATGGGCTGAAGACCCGGAGGCAGCCTCGGCAGGGTTGAGCAGGGACGCGGGCATGACGGGATTAGAACTCGTAAACGATTTATTGTCAACAGTCGACAAAAAACAATTGACAAGGCTGAGTCTCTCCTTTCCAATGTTCCTCGTGTTCGGTCATGGCCTTGTCATGAACGGATCTCAGAGTTCTGCATTTGTTCAACTTTCTAAGGACTGTCTATGCGCGCTTTTCGCCAAGCTCTGATCCTCACCTGCAGCCTCTTGCTGGCGGCAACCGCCTGGGCCCAGAAGACCCAGTTGCTGGTCTACACGGCCCTGGAGACCGATCAGCTCCGGGCCTATCAAGAAGCCTTCAACAGGGTCCACCCGGATATCGACATCAAGTGGGTCCGTGACTCCACCGGCGTGATCACTGCCAAGCTGCTGGCCGAAAAGAACAACCCGCAGGCTGACGCGATCATGGGTGTGGCGGCCACCAGTCTGGCGCTGATGGACAAGCAGGGCATGCTGCATCCCTACGCGCCCCTGAATCTGGACGCCATCATGAGCCAGTACCGGGACAAGAAGAACCCGCCGGCCTGGTGGGGCATGGATGTCTGGGGTGCCACCATCTGCTTCAACACGGTCGAAGCCAAGAAACGCAATATTCCCAAGCCTGAGACCTGGAAAGACTTGCTCAAGCCGGTCTACAAGGGCCAGATCGTCATGCCCAATCCGGCCTCCAGCGGAACCGGTTATTTCGACGTCATCGCCTGGCTGACGCTCTTTGGTGACGACAAAGGCAAGGGCGGCGGCTGGAAATACATGGACGGCCTGCACGAGAACATCGCCCAGTACACCCATTCGGGCTCCAAGCCCTGCAATATGGCCGCCAGCGGCGAATTCACGGTGGGGATTTCCTTTGAGTACCGCGCCAATGCCAACAAGGCCCGTGGCGCCCCGATTGATCTGGTCTTCCCCAAGGAAGGCTTGGGCTGGGACCTTGAAGCCTTTGCCATCCACAAGGGTACGAAAAAGCTGGAGGCCGCCAAGAAGCTGGCCGACTGGGCCTCGAGCAAGGACGCGATGATTCTTTACGGGAAAAACTTCGCCATCACCGCACAGCCGGGCGTGGCACCGCCCCTGCCCAATATCCCGAAGGATTATGAGGCCCGCCTGATCAAGCTCGATTTCAACTATGCGGCCAATGAGCGTGAGCGCATTTTGGCCGAGTGGATCAAGCGTTACGACGGAAAGTCCGAGAAGCGCTGATCCTTGTCACTCTTGGCCGCCTGGCCTTTGGCCAGCGCGGCTTTTTCTTGGTTTTTCATGTCTGCCTACCTGTCCCTGCGAAACATCCACAAGAGCTTTGGCAGCTTCCAGGCTCTGAGGGATGTCGATCTCGATGTCGCCAGCGGCGAGTTGGTCTGTTTTCTGGGGCCCTCGGGCTGTGGCAAGACCACGTTGCTGCGCATCATCGCCGGCTTGGAGGTGCAAACGCAGGGCCGTATCGAACAGGCCGGCCGCGACATTTCCCGATTGCCGCCGGCTGAGCGTGACTATGGGATTGTTTTTCAGAGTTACGCCCTGTTCCCCAATTTGAACGTGGCCGACAACGTCGCTTACGGCCTGGTCAACCGGCGACTGCCTCGCTCGCAGATTCAGCAACGGGTTGAAGAGTTGCTCTTGCTGGTCGGCCTGCCCGGTAGTGCAGCCAAGTTTCCCAGCCAGCTTTCGGGCGGGCAGCAACAGCGCATTGCCTTGGCGCGTGCCCTGGCCATGCAGCCGGGCCTGTTATTGCTGGATGAGCCGCTGTCGGCCCTGGACGCGCTGGAGCGGGTCAGGCTGCGGCAGGAAATCCGGTCGCTTCAGCGGCAACTGGGGGTGACCACCGTCATGGTGACGCACGATCAGGAAGAGGCGCTGAGCGTGGCCGACCGGATTGTGGTGATGAATCATGGTGTCATTGAGCAGGTGGGCCCGCCCACCGAAATCTACCGAGAGCCGGCCAGTGCGTTTGTGGCCGATTTTGTGGGCAAGGTCAATGTACTGCCGGGCCTTGTCGAGGGCGGCCTTCTGCACTTGGGTCAGTGGAGCGTCGAGGTGGCGCGGGTGCCGGCGGCCCGGGGTCGCAGCGGCTCGGTCAAGGTGTACCTGCGACCCGAAGACCTCAGAGTGCAGGCCAGCCCGTCGAGCCCCTTATCTGCGGTGCAGGGACGCATCGAAAAGATCGAATTTCTGGGCGCCTTCTGTCATGTGCATGTGCGGGCGCCAACGCTGAGCGACCGGTCGGTCGTGGTCGATCTGTCGCTCAATTTCTTGACCGAGCAGGGGCTGGGCGAAGGATCCGACCTGACCCTGGGCCTGATGCCCGAGCGTATCAAGCTTTTCTGAGCTCGCGAACGGCAGCCGATGTCCGATCTGGTTCTGAGTCCCGTCCGGCAAAAGGCGCACTGGAGCGACTGGCTGGGGCGCGCGGTTCTGGCGGCGGTACTGTGCCTTTTGCTGGCCTTCCTGGCCGCTCCGCTGTTGGCCATTCTCGCGCAGGCGCTGCAAGACGCCCAGGGACGCTATGCGGGCCTGGGCAACTTCCTGGCCTACGCGCGCACCCCTACGCTACTGGCGAGTTTGTGGAACAGTGTTTGGGTGTCGGCCCTGGTGACCTTGATCGTGGTGCCAATGGCCTTTGTCTTTGCCTATGCCTTGACCCGGGCCTGTTTACCCTGGGCCGGCTGGTTCAGAGGTATCAGCCTGATCCCGCTGTTGGCGCCCTCTCTGTTGTCAGCCATTTCACTGATTTACTGGTTTGGCAATCAGGGCGTCCTGAAGGAACTTCTGACGGCGCTGGGGGTTTCCCAGATCTACGGTCCGGTGGGCGTGGTCATCGCTCAATGCTTTTCGGTGTTCCCCCATGCGGTGATGATCATGGTCACCGCCCTGACGCTGGCCGATGCGCGTCTGTACGAGGCGGCGCAAGCCCTGGGCACTGGGGCGGTGCGGCAGTTCTTCACCATCACGCTGCCTGGGGCCAAGTACGGCTTGATCTCCGCTTCGTTGGTCAGCTTTACCTTGGTGATCACGGATTTTGGTATCCCCAAGGTGATCGGTGGCAATTTCAACATGATGGCCACCGATGTGTTCAAGCTGGTGATCGGGCAGCAGGATTTTGCCAAGGGGGCGGTGGTGGCGCTGCTGCTGCTGGCGCCAGCGGTGCTGAGCTTTAGCGTCGACCGGTATGTCAGTCGGCGACAAACCGCCATGCTAACCGCTCGGGCGGTGGCGCTGGTGCCCAAGCCGGCGCGGTGGCGCGATCGCCTGCTGCTGGCCTATTGCCTGCTGGTATCGGCGCTGATGCTGGCCATGCTGGGGATGGCGGTTTTTGCCAGCTTTGCGACCTTCTGGCCTTACAACCTGGCTCCCTCTCTACAGCATTACCGGCTGGGGCTGATTGACGGCGGGGTGGGCGAGGGCTTTGTCAACAGCCTGCAAATGGCTTGCGGCACGGCTTTGGTGGGGACTGCCTTGGTTTTTGTGTCGGCCTACCTGCTGGAGAAAACCCGGGGGGTGGGTCTGCTGCGCGGTCCGGTGCAGCTGCTGGCCATGCTGCCGATGGCGGTGCCGGGATTGGTGCTGGGCCTGGGCTATATCTTCTTCTTCAATTTGCCCAGCAATCCCTTAAACGGCCTGTATCACACGATGACGCTGCTGACGCTGTGCACCATCGTTCACTTCTACACCACGGGGCACCTGACGGCAGTGACCGCCCTCAAATCGCTCGATGCCGAATTTGAAGCGGTCAGTGCCTCACTCAAGGTACCTTTCTACAAGACCTTCTGGCGGGTGACTGTGCCCATCTGCACGCCGGCCCTGATCGATATTGCGCGCTATTTCTTCATCAATGCGATGACCACCATCTCGGCGGTGGTCTTCCTGTACGCGCCAGAGACCAAGGTGGCTTCGATTGCCATCCTCAATCTCGACGAAGCCGGCGACATCGGCGCGGCGGCCGCCATGGCGGTGCTCATTGCGGCCATCTCCGCCACCGCCACGGGCGTCTTCGCCGTGCTGGACTGGTGGGTCAGTCGCAAGACGCAGGCCTGGAGGCGGCGCTGAGTCGGTCAACCGGTCCATCGATATCAAGCTATCAAGGAGTCTCAGTCCCATGAACACGGCCCATCGTGACGCCATTCTTCTCACGCCCGGTCCCCTGACGACCACCCTCAGGACCAAGATGGCCATGCTGCGCGATTGGGGCTCATGGGACAGTGACTTCATCGCCGTCACGGCGCGGGTGCGCAAAGGGCTGATCGACATCATCGGTGGCCAGGACACTCATGTGGTGGTGCCTTTGCAAGGCAGTGGCACCTTCAGCGTCGAGGCGGCGGTGGCCACAGTCGTCCCCCGTGATGGGCACGTGCTGGTGCTGGACAACGGGGCCTACTGCAAGCGGGCGGCCAAGCTCTCCAGCCTGATGGGTCGCAAGACCACGGTGCTGGCCTTTGACGAGGCCCAGGCGGTCTCCCCCGATGTGCTCCAGGCGCGCTTGCAGGCCGATGCCAGCATCACCCATGTGGTGATGATTCACTGCGAAACCGGCGCGGGCGTACATAACCCCCTGCCCGCCGTTGCCGAGGTGTGTGAGCGGCAGGGCCGGGGATTGATCGTCGATGCGATGAGTTCGTTTGCCGCCCTGGAGATTGATGCCAGACGGGTGCGTTTTGATGCGCTCATCGCTGCCAGTGGCAAATGCCTGGAGGGTGTCCCCGGCATGGGCTTTGTGTTTCTGCGCAAGGAAATCGTTGACCACTGTGCGGGGCACAGTCAGTCGCTGGCCATGGACCTGCACGATCAGTATGTCTACATGGAGAAAACCGGACAGTGGCGCTTTACGCCACCCACCCACGTCCTGGTGGCCCTGGACGAGGCGATCGCCCAGTTTCAGGAGGAGGGCGGTCAGCCGGCCCGTCTGGCCCGCTACGTCGGCAACTACCAGACCTTGATCAAGGGCATGGCTGCGCTCGGATTCAAGCCTTTCCTCGATCCGGCGGTGCAGGCGCCCATCATCGTGACCTTCCACGCGCCGGCCGATCCACGCTACGACTTCCGGCGCTTCTATGAGGCGGCCAAGCGCAGAGGCTTTATCCTGTATCCGGGTAAGCTCACGCAGATTGAAACCTTTCGTGTGGGATGCATCGGCGCCATTGGATCGGTGGAGATGGAGCAGGCTGTCCATGCGGTGCGTTTGGCGCTGGACGACTTGGGAATTGCCAGCGGTGCGCCAGCCTGAACGGCAGTCGCGTTGGATCGGGTGTCGGTATCGCTTCCTTTGAGCAAGGAGTTCAAGCATGGCCAAAAAAACGTCCTCCAGTCAGAAGCCGGCCCGCGCGGCGGTGAGCCGTTCCAAGCCTCACCCGGCCTTGGCGGCCGTGACCTCCAGCGGTGCAGCCAAGGTCAAGGTGGCTGTCAGCGACATCGATGGCATCTTGCGGGGCAAGTATCTGCACGTCGACAAGTTTCTCGGCGCGGCGCAGCCCTATCCCGAGGGCGGCTTTGGTTTTTGTGACGTAGTTTTTGGCTGGGATGCGCACGACCAGTGTTACGACAACACTTCCGTGACGGGTTGGCACCACGGATTCCCCGATGCCCTGGCACGCATCGATCTGCAGACCGCGCGCCGCGTGCCCTGGGATGCCCATGTTCCTTTCTTCCTGGCCGATTTCATCAACCCGGACGGATCGCCCTATCCGGTCTGCCCGCGCCAGACGCTCAAACGGGTGCTCAGGCGGGCCGAGGCCATGGGTCTGATGCCGATGTGCGGCATGGAGTTCGAGTGGTTCAATTTCATCGAGACGCCTCAGTCCTGGGCTGACAAGAAGGGCGTGTCGCCCACGCCGCTGACCCCCGGCATGTTCGGCTATTCGCTGCTGCGCATGAACCAGAGGCGTGACTTCTTCAATGCCATCCTCGACGAGATGGCCGCCTTCGGCGTTCCGATCGAGGGCTTGCACACCGAGACCGGTCCTGGGGTCTACGAGGCGGCCATTGCCTTTAGCGCGGCACTGGAGCAGGCCGATCGGGCCATTTTGTTCAAGACCGGCGTGAAAGAGATTGGCAGTCGATTTGGCATCATGCCCAGCTTCATGGCCAAGTGGAATCAGGGCTATCCGGGCTGCAGCGGCCATATTCATCAATCGCTCAGCGATGGCCAACGCAACCTGTTCGCCGATCCCCGTGGCCGCTTCGGCATGAGCCGAGTCTTTGAAAGCTACCTGGCCGGCCAGATTGCCTGCCTGATGGAGTTTGCCCCCCTTTTCTGGCCCACCATCAACAGCTACAAGCGACTGGTGGACGGTTTCTGGGCGCCGGTCAAGCCGACCTGGGGCGTGGACAACCGCACCGCCAG
>CAZATV010000005.1:0-61323 GCA_964488145.1 uncultured Polaromonas sp. | reverse complement strand
CCTGCTCGATGCGCTCGACCGGATGCAGCGTGAGCCCCTCGATGGCTTTCTTGGGCATATTGGCCTTGGGCACCACGGCCACCGAAAAGCCCAGCTTGGCCGCCTCTTTCAGTCGCTCCTGACCGCGCGGCGCGGGCCGCACCTCGCCAGCCAGACCCACCTCGCCGAAGGCCAGAAAGCCTTTGGGCAGGGGGCGACCGCGCAAGCTCGAGGTGATGGCCAGCAGCACCGCCAGGTCGGCGGCCGGCTCGCCAATGCGAACGCCGCCCACCGCGTTGACGAACACGTCCTGATCCATACAGGCCACCCCGGCATGCCGGTGCAGCACCGCCAGCAGCATGGCCAGGCGGTCACGGTCCAGTCCCACCGACAAGCGCCGCGGGCTGGGCCCGCCCGAATCGACCAGGGCCTGAATCTCCACCAACAGCGGACGCGAGCCTTCAAGCGTGACCATGACGCAGCTGCCTGGCACTGGCACGGTATGCTGCGACAGGAAGATTGCACTGGGATTGCTCACGCCCTTCAGGCCCTTTTCGGTCATGGCAAAGACGCCGATCTCGTTGACCGCACCAAAGCGGTTCTTGATCGCGCGCACCAGGCGAAAACTCGAATGGGTATCGCCCTCAAAGTACAGCACGGTATCGACCATGTGCTCGAGCACGCGCGGGCCGGCCAGCGCGCCTTCCTTGGTGACATGGCCGACCATGACGATGGTTACCCCCTCGGATTTGGCCGCGCGGGTCAGATGCGCGGCGCATTCGCGCACCTGCGCCACCGAGCCGGGAGCGCTGGTCAATTGATTCGAATACACCGTCTGAATCGAGTCGATCACTGCCACCTGCGGACGCTCGGCCTGCAAGGTGGTGAGCATCTTCTCCAATTCGGTCTCGGCCAACACCTGAACCTGTGAGCCCTCGATGCCCAGACGCCGGGCCCGCAGGGCCACCTGCGCACCACTCTCCTCGCCCGTGATGTAGAGCGTTTTGCGCTCCTGCCGCTGCAAGGCATCGAGGGCCTGCAGCAGGAGGGTGGATTTACCAATCCCCGGATCACCGCCGATCAGCACCACACCGCCTTCAACCATACCGCCCCCGAGCACCCGGTCGAGTTCATCCAGGCCGGTGGGTGTGCGCTCGAAGTCACTGGCCTCGATATCGGCCAGGGCCATGACGGCCGATGCCGGAGCCAGCCCCGGCCTCTGGGCGAAGCGGTTTTTACCGGAGCCCGTCGGTTCGCCGGCCGTTTCAATCAGGCTGTTCCAGACACCGCAGTGCGGGCACTTGCCCAGCCATTTGGGGCTGGTGCCGCCGCATTCGGTGCAGCTGTAAAGGGCTTTTCCCATGGGGCGAGTGTAGGCGCCGCCGAATCATCCACCCTGTTTGACAGGGCCGCCCAAAGACTCGTGAAAAGGCAGATGGTTAATGAAATTTAACAGTAAAAAAAGTTGCCATCTATAGAGTACCGCCGTCCACCGCTGAAGAAGTCGGGCCTGTGCGGGCCTCGATGCGGGGTTCGCAAGAACCCCAGGGCGGAACAAATCACTGGATGGAGTCCCCTGCGTCCGAACACCGGGTCCGCCGACACCGGCGAGAAGGCGCTGCAGAGGGCTTCTGCCGGATTGACCGAGGTATTGACGATGACATCAACCGCTCCCACCGAGCTCAAACCTGAAGGGCTGCCGCGAGCAAGCAGCCGGACAAAGGCGCAGGCCATCGATCCAAGCGCCCCGAGCGGTACGCCTGTGCCTCTTGCATCGGGGCAGGCCCTCAAGCCCAGTGCTGCAGCCCGAAAAGCCTTGCCCCGGCGTCCCGATTCAGATGAAACCCTCGCAGAGCTGGCCCCGTCAGCTTCGGCGCACCCAAACGATGAACCTCCTCCAAGCCTGGAAGTCGTGCAGCTGACGCTGCCAGCAGGGTACGCCACGGACAGCGGCAGCGCGGCAAGCCCCGCGCCGGTGGAACCGGCCGGAGAAGGCTCGATCAACGCGGGGCCCTCGCTCGGCGCGAGGTTGCTGACACCCATGACGCAAGTCATTTCATGGGCGCCCAGCTCCTTTTTCGGCGCCGCCCCGGCGGGCGCGGCAGCCACCGGGGCTTTGCTGACGGTCGCAGCCCTGGGGGCTGGGTCAGGTGGCGGCGGATCCTCTTCCACATCGACCCCCAGCACGCCGACCGACACCACGGCACCGACCCTGCTCAAGGCAGCCATCAACAACACCGGGGGATCGCAACTGATCCTGAACTTCAGCGAAAACCTCAGTCCCTTTTTGCCCGCAGCCAGTGCATTTCAGGTTCTGGTGGACGGCAGTCGGGTGAGCGTCAGTTCAGTCGTACGGGGGGCCGACCCCAAGACGGTGGTGCTGACACTGGCCAGCCCCGTCACCCGCCCGGCAGCGGTCCTGGTCAGCCTGAGCGATGGCAGCCAAATCAGGGACATAGCCGGCAATGTCGCCTCGACATTCAGGGACCAAAGCGTCACCGTTACAGACAAGACCGCGCCCAACTTGCTGGCCCTTTCGGCCATCACCAACGCCACCGAATCCATCATCGTGCTGCGTTACTCCGAGCCGCTTCAAAGCAGCGCTCGGCCTGACACGGGGCAATTCCAGGTGAGCGTGAACGGCATCCCGCAAAATGTGAAGGCAGTTCAGATTGCGGGGGACTCCATCCGGCTGAGCTTGGAAAGCAAGATCACCGCGGACAACCCGACCGTCCGCCTCAGCTACACCGTGCCCACTGACGGCACCAAGGCCGTACAAGACGCCGCCGGCAACCGGGCGGCGGCCATCGTTACCGCTGGCGGCACGACGGTCAGCCACAGCCTCGACAGCACCGCCCCCACTCTGGAGGCGGGCAGTGGCGCCGTGGTCGCAGTGGATCGTTCGGCCCGGCAAATTCGCCTGACCTTCACCGAGGCCCTGGATCCCAGCTCGCTCCCCAAGGTCAACGACCTCACCGTCAACCTGATCATCGGGAACTCCACTCGCGCGGTGGCGGTCAGCGATATCAAGCTCTCGGGCTCGGTACTGGAACTCACCCTGGCCGAAGCCATCACCGATCCGTCAGCCAGTTTGAAGGTTCTTTACACGCCTCCAGCCAGCGGGGCGCTCAAAGATTGGGCGGGCAACGCGGTGGCCAACTTCGACCGCTCGATCAGCCGTGCCGATGCAAGCGCACCGACCCTGAGCTCAAGCCGGTTTGTATCAAGCACCCAACTTGAACTGACCTTCAGCGAAGACTTGAGCAGCCAGGGGCCCGACCTCGCGGCCTGGAGCCTGACGGCCAATGGCGGCGCCACCCTCAAACCCATTTCGAGCAGCATCACGGGAAGGACGCTCACCCTGACCTTTGCGACGGCGGTGCAAACCGGCAAGGCGGCCAGCCTGAGCTACACAGCCCCAAACGCGGACCCAAGCCCCCTCAATCGGGCCGTGCAGGACAGCGCGGGCAACGACAGCGCCAGCTTTTCGCGAACCCTCGACACCACAGCCCCGAAACTGTTGAGTGCGCAGACCAGTGCCAATGGTCTGCA
The DNA here is from genome assembly GCA_964488145.1 of uncultured Polaromonas sp. Taxonomy (GTDB): domain Bacteria; phylum Pseudomonadota; class Gammaproteobacteria; order Burkholderiales; family Burkholderiaceae_C; genus Polaromonas. The sequence goes on along the minus strand of CAZATV010000005.1, from coordinate 57,792 downwards.
AATCACCCTCAAGTACGACGAGGCCCTCCTTGGCCCCGGCAGCAGCGGAACACCGGTCATTCCCGCCATCAGCACAAACGCCTTCACCGTGCTGAAGAACGGTCAGCAAGTGGCGGTCAGCAGTGTAACGATCTCGGGCGATCAAGTGCTGCTGAACCTGGCCAGCGCCCTGAGACCCGACGAAAGGATCCAGGTCTTCTACAGCGCGCCGACGGCGAGCATCGGCGTGAACAATGCAGCCATTCAAGATGCCAGCGGTAACGATGCCGCCTCTCTGGGCAGTGGAGTTGACGGGCAGACGGTGGGCAACCTGGCGCTGCCCGCCGTCTCGCAAGTGCTGCTGGACTCAAAAAACGCTGCACTGGACCGCCTGGTCATCAACCTGAATGTTGCTGCATCAGGCCCACTGCCGGACAAAAGCGCCTTCACTGTAAAACTGGGCGGCGCGACACTGGCCATCGACAGCGTCAGTGGCTCAGGCTCGGAATTGATTTTGCAACTGGCTGCGCCCATCACCACCCCCGGCACTCTGCAGCTGAGCTACACCAAACCCGGCAGCAACCCGCTCAAGGACGCCAGCGGCAAAGAGATGGCCAGCTTCACCGACCAGGCCTATGGGCAGGTGATCACCGGCACATCGGGCAATGACAGCCTGAGCGCGAGTACCACGGGTCAGGTCGAGTATTTCCTGGGCAGCAAAGGCACTGACTCCTTCTTGGGGCGGGGAGGGGCCGATCATTTCGTCTGGCCGGACTTCGGCAGCTCCGGCGGCCCGGGCGGCTTTACCCATACGCTGTTTGACTTTGGCTTCAAAAGGGGGACTGGGAGCTTGCAGGGGCTGCTCGATGCCGACACCCTGGACATCAGCCAGCTGCTCGACGGCTATACCAGCACCAGCGCCATCGCCTCCTTCATCCGCGCGGTCAAGAATGTCAATAACAAGCTTACGTTAGAAATCGATCACGATGGCGGCAGCACCTTCTCAACTACCGCCACCCTGGTATTCGATAACGTCACCATCAACTCCAGCAACCAACTGACCGTCAACAATGGCCAGTTCATCGACCACAATGGCGCTAACCTGACCCTGTCGGATGTGATCAGCCATCTGATCAGCCAGGGTCAGTTGGCCGTCCTCTGAGCCCGGCCCTTCGGCGGTGTGGGCGGTTAGACTGTGCCCATGCCAGAGCCTTCCGCACTCCACCCGGTCACGCCCCAACGGGTGGCCATCGTCGGCGCCGGCGCTATCGGTTTATGGATGGGTACACGCCTGGGTCAAGCTGGCTGCCAAATGAGCGCGCTGGCACGTGGGGCAACCCTGAAAACACTCCAAGCCAAGGGTCTGCGGCTCCTCTCGGGCGACGAAACGGTACTGAGCGCCCCGGTACAGGCCAGCGACCGCGCCCAGGCCCTGGGGGTGCAGGACCTGGTGGTGATTGCGGTCAAAGCGCCTGCCTTGCCGGAGATTGCTGGGCAGCTCGAGCCGTTGATCGGCCCGCACACCGTGGTGCTCACCGCGATGAACGGCGTCCCCTGGTGGTTTTTTGAGGGCTTTGGCGGCGAGCAAGCGGGCCGCCCCCTGCAATCCATCGACCCCCAGGGCGACATCGCCCGCGCGCTGCCCGTCAGCCAGGTGATCGGTGCGGTGGTCCATGCCAGTTGCTCGGTGGCCGAGCCCGGGCTGGCCCGGCATCATTTTGGCCACCGCCTGGTGGTGGGCGAGCCTGCCGGCGCACGCAGCGAGCGACTGCAGGCTCTGGCGGCCCTGCTGCAGCAGGCCGGTTTCGAGACCGAGGTGTCCGACTGCATACAGCGCGACATCTGGTTCAAGCTGTGGGGCAATATGACGGTCAATCCGATCAGTGCGCTCACCGGTGCGACCACTGACCTGATCATGGACGATGATCTGCTGCGAACCGCCATCTCGGGCATGATGCTCGAGGCGCGCGAAATTGGCGCAAGGATCGGCGCTCCCATCACGCTGGACCCGGACGATCGGCATGGGGTCACGCGCAAGCTCGGTCGCTTCAAGACTTCCATGCTGCAGGATGTGGAAGCGGGCAAGGCCATCGAGCTCGATGCGCTGCTGACCGTGGTGCACGAGCTGGGGCTGCGCACCGGCGTACCCACGCCACTGATTGATGCCCTGCTGGGCATGGCCCGCCTGCAAGCGCGCATCAAGGGCCTGTACCCCTGGCCGTCCGGGGCCCTGCGGTGAGTCAGCGCGCGCTGAGCACCACCGCCTTCCTGACGCTGCTGGCCATTGCCAGCGTGATGGGGGCCAACCATGTGGCCGCCCGTGTGGCCTTCAACGATGGCACAGACGTCAGCACTGCGGTGGTGTTTCGCAGCGGCATCACTGCGCTGGTCCTGGGCCTGCTGCTGCGCTGGCAAGGGCCGTCGAAATGGCCCAACCCGAGGCAGTGGAGGGTGCTGGTCGGCGCCGGTCTGCTGGTGGGCCTGCAGAGCCTGAGCATCTACGCATCGGTGGCTCGCCTGCCGGTGGCGCTGGCGCTGTTGGCCTTCAACACCTTCCCGATCTTTGTCGGCCTGTGGGGCTGGGTTCTCTACCGCCAAAGGCCTGCACGCGCCCTGCTCCTGGCGATGCCGGTCCTGATTGCCGGCCTGGCGCTGGCCCTGGATGTGCTGGGCGCGGCCTCCGGGCTGGGCATGGAGGCCCAATGGCAGCGCATCGGGGAAGGCCTGGCCTTCGCGCTGGTGGCAGCGGCCAGTTTTGCACTGATGCTCGTCCTGACCCAGCATGAGGTGGCCGAAGTCGACGCACGGCTGCGCACCGCCTTCACCATGGCCCTGGCCTGCGTGATCGCAGCCGCGCTGTGCCTGGCGCAGGGCAGTTGGCACCTACCGCGAAGCGGCACAGGCTGGGCGGGCCTGGCGCTGCTGACCGTGCTCTACGGCTCGGGCATCACCGTCCTGCTGGCGGTGCTGCCGCGTCTGGGCGTTGCGGGCAACTCGCCCATTTTGAACATTGAGCCTGTGGTCGCCCTGGTCTTGGCCTGGCTGGTACTGGGTCAATCGATCGCGCCGATGCAGATCGCCGGCGGACTTATTGTGGTCGCCGTCGTCATGAGCCTGGGGCTGCGCAAGGGCTAGGCAGGGGCATCCGCTCCTGAAGGCCAATACAGACGCATCGGGTTGTCGACCAGCAGCTTCTGACGCAAAGCCTCGGTCGGTGCAATGGCCTCGATGAAGTCGACCAGCAGCCCATCATCGGGCATGTGATTCTTTAGGTTGGGATGCGGCCAGTCGGTGCCCCACAGCACACGATCGGAAAACTGCTCAACCACCCGGCGGGCAAAAGGTACCACGTCGCGATAGGGCGCGGCCTGCCCCGGCAAGGCCGGTGGGCCCCTCTGGCTCAGACGCTCTGGGCAGCTGACCTTGCTCCAGACATTTTCATGCTCGCGCATCAAGCGCAGAAAGAGCTCAAACTGCGGGCCGTCGATGGGCTGGCCAACATCGGGCCGCCCCATATGATCGACCACCACCTGCGTGGGCAGAGCGGTGAAGAAATCCCACAGCTCAAGCAGATCGACAGCTTCGAAATAAATCACCACGTGCCAGCCCAGCTCGGCGATGCGGCTGGCAATGTCCATCAACTCATCGCGCGGCGTGAAATCGACCAGCCGCTTGACGAAGTTAAAGCGTACGCCGCGCACGCCGGCGGCGTGCAGCTGAGCCAGTTGACTCCGGCTGATGTCGCGGCCGACGGTGGCCACGCCGCGGGCGCGATCGCCCGCCTTGCGCAAGGCGTCGACCAGCGCACGGTTGTCACGACCGTGGCAGGTGGCCTGCACAATCACATTGCGTGCAAAACCCAGATGGTCGCGCAGCGCAAACAGCTGCTCGGCACTGGCATCGCAGGGGGTGTATTTGCGCTCGGGGGCATAGGGAAACACATCGCCCGGACCAAAGACATGGCAATGGGCATCGACGCTGCCTGGCGGCAAGGTCAGACGCGGGCGGGACGGATCTGGGCACCAATCCAGCCAGCCAGCCGTCTTGGTAAAGGGTCCGGTGGTCGGGCGCGGCTCCATCGGCGCGCCTAATCGATATAACGCAGCCCCGCCTTTTGCAGGGGCTCGCGCATCTTGTACATGTCCAGACCCAAAACGCCCCGGGCGAGCTGCTCACGCTTTTCGCCCTCGTTCGCCTCGCGCGCACGCGCGGCGCTCAGGGTCTGGGCCAGCCGAGCCCGCGGCACACAGACCACGCCGTCGTCATCGGCCACGATGGCATCGCCGGGCTGCACCCACATGCCGGCGCAGACCACCGGGATATTGACCGAGCCCAGGGTGGCCTTGATGGTGCCCTTGGCACTGATGGCCCGGCTCCAGACCGGGAACTGCATCTCGGTGAGGGTTTTGACATCGCGCACTCCCGCATCGATCACCAGTGCACGCGCACCGCGCGCCTTGAAGCTGGTGGCCAGAAGGTCGCCAAAATAGCCGTCGGTGCACTCGGAGGTCAGGGCTGCCACCACGATATCGCCGCTGTGGATTTGCTCGGCCACCACATGCAACATCCAGTTATCGCCCGGGTGCAGCAGCACCGTGACCGCCGTACCCGAAACCTGCGCCCCGGGGTAGATGGGCCGCAGATAGGGCTTCATCAGCCCCACCCGGCCCATGGCCTCATGCACCGTGGCCGAACCGAGTGCAGCCAGGGCATCGGTCTGCAGACGATCAGCGCGCTCGATGCGCCGGTACACCACACCCAGTTCATACATGATCAGTCTCCCATCGATCGGCTCAAGGTCGGTCGCTTCATGGCCAGATGCTCCGCAGCGCCACCCTCACTGCCCGGCGGCCTTCAGGCGCTGGTCCAGTCGCGAGAATACGCGGCGCGCATTGGCTTCGTAGATCTGGTGCCTGTCCTGGGCGCTGAGCCGGGGGCAAGCCTCGATATACCGTTTGGTGTCGTCATAGGGGTGGCCGGTGGTCGGGTCGATGCCGCGCACCGCGCCGATCATCTCGGAGGCGAACAGTACGTTTTTGACCGGAATCACCGTATGGAGCAGGTCGATACCGGGCTGGTGATAGACGCAGGTGTCAAAGTACACATTGTTGAGCAGATGCTCGCTGAGCAGCGGCTTTTTCATCTCCTGCGCCAGACCCCGGAAGCGGCCCCAGTGATAAGGCACCGCACCGCCACCGTGCGGAATGAGGAACTTGAGCGTGGGAAAGTCCTTGAACAGATCGCCCTGGATCAGCTGCATGAAGGCGGTGGTGTCGGCATTGAGGTAGTGTGCGCCGGTGGTGTGAAAGCAGGCATTGCAACTGGTGCTGACATGGATCATGGCCGGCAGATCGTGTTCAACCATCTTTTCATAGATCGGGTACCAGTGGCGGTCGGTCAACGGCGGGCTGGTCCAGTGCCCGCCGGAAGGGTCGGGGTTGAGGTTGATGCCCACGGCGCCGTAGTCCCGGACGCAGGTCTCGAGCTCAGGAATGCAGGTGGCCGGGTCCACCCCTGGGGACTGCGGCAGCATGGCCACGGGCACGAAATGCGCCGGAAACAGGCGGCTGACGCGAAACACCAGCTCGTTGCAGATCGCCGCCCACGCCGAGGACACCTTGAAATCGCCGATGTGGTGCGCCATGAAGCTCGCACGCGGGGAAAACAGCGTCAGGTCGCTGCCGCGCTCCTTCATCAGCCTGAGCTGATTGCTCTCTATGGCTTCGCGCAGATCGTCGTCACTGATTTTCAGGTCAGCTGCTCGCGGCATGGGCGAGGTATCGGCCCAGGCGGCAATCTGCCGGTTGCGCCAGTCCTCCAGCGCTTTCGGCGCAGTGGTGAAATGTCCGTGGCAATCGATGATCATGAGGACCACTCCGGGGAAGAGACTTTCAAAAGCCCAAGCGTTCTCAGGGCGGTTCCATGCCGTGGGCCTGCAGATCGGCCCGGGCCTGTGCACCGGTGCAAAACTCCAGCCACCGCTGGGCCGCCTGCGGCCGTGCACAGACCGTGGTCACGGCCCCGCTGAAGACGGTGACGATCTGCGCCGCCGGCGGCAGCAGAGCCCACTCAATGCCAGGCTGGTTCATCAGCTCGCTGCGCTGCTGAAAACCCAGCTCGGCTTGTCCCTGAGCCAGCAATTGGCTCACCGGCACGCCCGGGTGCGCCTGCACCAATCGGGCCCGAACCTGATCGAGAAGACCCCACTGGCTGAAGCGATCCATCAAAGCCAGGCCGCTGGGACCGGTGGAATAGGCCATCGAGCGCGCCGCCAGAACGGCCTGCTGCAGGGCCTGCAGGCTCGACAGGTCAGGTGGGCTCCGGTGCGCCGGCCAGGCCACCGCCACCAGGGATCGCATCAGGTCCCGGCATGAGCCGGCCTTCAGGTGCCCCTGTGCGATCAGGGATTCAATGGCATCGCGGGCCAGCACCACCACATCGGCGGCCTCGCCCTGGGCCACACGCCGGGCGACCTCAACACCACCCAGGGCCTGCAAACGGACGGCTGGGAGACTGTGGCCGTGAGCGGCCCACTGCTCGAGCACCGGGCGCGGTGCCATGGAGCAAATGCAGGCGAGGGTGTCTGCAGTGCTCATGAAAGGTGTCGTCCGCCCCTATAACCCTACTGTCAAGCCCGGCCAGAAGCTGGCGCTACTGCTGCGGGATACGGGCCCGCACCATCACCTCACCCCAGCGCTTGATCTCACTGGCCAGCAGGGCCGAGGCCTGCTCCGGTGAGCTGGACTGTGCGTCCACATTCAGTTCGGCCAGACGCCGGCGCACCTCGGGGTGGTTGAGGGCAGCCACCACCTCGCGGTGCAAACGCTCGATCACCGGCCGCGGGGCGCGCGCCGGCGCAGCCAAGCCGTTCCAGCTGGAGGCCACGAAGCCAGACAGCCCACTCTCGCGCGCAGTCGGCACATCGGGCAGGGCGGCGGCGCGCTTCTCACCGGTGACCGCCAGCACCCGCAAGGCACGCGCATTAACCTGCGACATGATGGGGCCCAGAATTTCCACGGCCGCATCGATCTGACCCCCACGCAGGGCGGTAACCACCGCCGGCGTGCCATTGAAGGGCACGATTTGCACGTCCATCTGGGCCGTGGACTTGAACAACTCAGCAGCCAGATTCTGCGTGCTGCCAATATTGATGCTACCGATGTTGAGCTTGCCCGGATTGGCGCGCGCAAAGGCAAGCATCTCCGCCAGCGATTTGAAGCGAGACTCCGCTGGAGCCACGATGGCAATGTCAAAAAAACCCAGGGTGGACACCGGCGCCAAGTCCTTGAGGGTGTCAAAGGGCAGGGACTTGAACAGACCCGCGCTGACGGCAGTGCCGTTGGACATCAGCAGCAAGGTATGGCCATCGGGCTCGGCCTTGAGCACGGCTTCAGCCGCCGCGATACCCCCTGCGCCGGGCTTGTTCTCAATAACCACCGCCTGCCCCAGCTGCTCGGCCAGGCGGCCTGCCACCGTGCGGGCGGTCAGATCCGCCACACCCCCCGCACCAAACGGGACGACGATACGCACCGGTTTGTTGGGAAAGGCTTGGGCCAAAGCCGACGGCAACCCTGCGGCCCATGCAAGCGCCAGGGCCAAGGCAGAACATAAAGAATGGCGACGGTTCATGTTGCGGTCAAAAAAAGTGGGGGGCTTGTGGCCCAGACAGGGCCCGAAAGGCCTGGAACCGACAAGACCCCACTATCGGAGACTGCGGCCCCAAACGCAAGCGGGCTATCCCTGCCCCTCGCCGGGGGCAAAAGCGCCGCGATTCAAGATCGTTCCTGCACCACCACCGGCACACGCGGGGCCAGGGCGCACATCAATTCGTAACTGATGGTTCCGGCGGCTGCAGCGACCTCGTCGATGGACAGGCACTCGCCGGTGCTGGCCTGCCCCCACAGGGTCACTTCGCTGCCGGACCCACAGGCTGGCAGTTCGGTCAGGTCCACCGATAGCATGTCCATGCTGACGCGACCGAGCAAGCGGCTGCGCCGACCGGCCACCAGCACAGGGGTACCGGTCGGCGCATGCCGGGGGTAACCATCGGCATAGCCGCAGGCCACCACACCCAGCCGCATGGGACGATCGGCCGCGAAGATCGATCCGTATCCCACGGTATCGCCAGGCTGCAGATCCTGGGTGGCAATCACCCGCGCCCGCAGGCTCATGCCCGGTCGCAGGTCCCAGGCGCCCGCATCGGGCGACAGAAAATCGGGAGCCCCACCATAGAGGGCAATGCCCGGCCGAACCCAATCGGTCCGACCCGTCAGCGCACGAGCGTGCCGCAGGCTGGCCGCGCTGTTGCTGAGCGAGCGCTCGCCCGGCAGGTCGGCCGTCACGCGCTCAAAGACGTCCACCTGCGCCTGGATGCCCTTCGGACCATCAGCATCACTGAAGTGGGTCATCAGGGCCACATCCTCGACCTGGGGCAAGGCCTGCAATCGGGCCCAGGCCGCCCGATAGCGCTCGGGTTTGAAGCCCAGCCGGTTCATGCCCGAGTTCATTTTCAGGAACACCCGGTGAGGCTGTTGCGTCTTGTGTGCGGCCAGCATGTCCATCTGTTCCGTACAGTGCACCACATGCCATAGGCCCAGCCGCGAGCAGGACTCCAGATCGCGGGCCTCGAAACAACCCTCGAGCAGCAAAATAGGCCCGCGCCATCCCAAAGTGCGCAGCCGCTGCGCCTCTGAAAGATCCAGCAGGGCAAAGCCATCGGCGGCCCGAAAAGCCTCGAAGACGCGCTCGATGCCGTGCCCATAGGCGTCGGCCTTGACCACCGCCCAGACCTTGGCCTCGCCGGCCAAGGCACGGATGCGGCTTAGGTTATGGCGCAGATGCTGCGGTTCGATGGTGGCCAGTATCGGGCGAGGCATGGTCAGTTTGGCGTTGGCCGCAAAGTGGGTCCGGGGCCGGTCAATGCCCCCCTCCGGGGCAAACCCAGCGCATTTGCAAGGGAATCGAAGGGATTTTGGCACCAGCGGCCGTGCTATAAACCCTGACCTCAAGCAATTGGCCCTTATTTTTGCCAGTCCATCAGGCCCCCTGATCCCAGCGACTGGCCCGGCGCGCCGGCTCCTTCCCTGACCTCCCCTGCATGAAACGCGGTTTCTACACCATCATGGCGGCGCAGTTCTTCAGCTCGCTGGCTGATAACGCGCTGTTCGTGGTGGCCGTTGAACTTCTGCGCTCCGGCGGGGCCCCCAAATGGCAGCCCGCTGCTCTGGTGCCCATGTTTGCCCTGTTCTACGTGGTGCTGGCGCCTTTCGTCGGGGCGTTTGCGGACTCGCGTCCCAAAGGGCAGGTGATGTTCGTCAGCAATGCCATCAAGGTGGTCGGCTGCGTGGCCATGCTGTTCTCTGCGCATCCCTTGCTGGCCTACGCCATCGTGGGGTTGGGTGCTGCCGCCTACTCGCCCGCCAAGTACGGCATCCTGACCGAATTGCTGCCCGCCTCCCAGCTGGTCAAGGCCAATGGCTGGATTGAGGGCTTGACGATTGCCTCCATCATTCTGGGCGTCCTGCTCGGCGGTCAGTTGGTAGGGCCGAACATCTCGAGCGCCTTGCTGGGCTTTGACATCCCGGTCTTTGACACCGGCATCGACACGCCACCCGAGGCGGCGCTGGTCACCCTCATGGGGGTCTACGCGCTGGCCGCCTGGTTCAACACGCGCATCCCCAGCACCGGCGTGGAGATGCGGCCCATGCCGGCGAACCTGCTCCATCTGCTGCCAGACTTCCAGGTCTGCAACCGCGCCCTGTGGCGGGACAAACTCGGTCAAATCTCCCTGGCCACCACCACGCTTTTCTGGGGTGTCGCGGGCAATCTGCGCTACATCGTGCTGGCCTGGGCCGCCGCTGCCTTGGGTTACAACACCACCCAGGCCTCCACGCTGGTCGGGGTGGTCGCCATAGGCACGGGCGTGGGCGCGGTGATCGCCTCCACCCGTACCCGACTGGATCAGGCCACCAGCCTGATCTGGCTAGGCATCGGCATGGGGCTGCTGGTGATCCTGATGATATTTATCGACAACGTCTGGGTCGCCGCGCCCTTCCTGATCCTGCTCGGTGGCCTGGGCGGATTTCTGGTGGTCCCGATGAATGCCTTGCTTCAACATCGCGGGCACAACCTGATGGGCGCAGGGCGATCGATCGCGGTGCAAAATTTCAACGAGCAGGCCTGCATTCTGGGTCTGGGAGCCTTCTACGCCCTGTCAACCGGACTGGGGTTGTCAGCCTTCGGTGCCATCACCGCCTTTGGCCTGGTGGTGGCCACGGTGATGTGGCTGATCAAACGCTGGCACCAAAGCAATCTGGTGCACCACGCCGAGGAAGTGCAGGCCTTGCTGGAAGTCGCACGCAGCGACAAATCACACTGAAGCCCTTTTCACCGTCAACTTGCCGCTGCGGCAGGGCTGAGGCCGACCGATATCACCGATGCGCGATCTGAACATCCCTTCGACCACCGTGCCCTGGCTGGCTGCGGGCGGTCTGCTGATCAATGCGCTGGTCTGGGGCCTGTCCTGGTGGCCCTTTCGTCAATTGCAGAACCTGGGCCTGCATCCGCTGTGGTCCACCGCCTTCGTCTATGCAGGCGCTCTGGTTTTCATCCTGCTCTGGCGCCCCCAATCATGGCGCGCGCTGCTGACGCATCGGCCTCTGTGGTTTTTGCTCTTGGCAGCCGGCATGACCAACGTGGGCTTCAACTGGGCCGTCAGCGTGGGCGATGTGGTGCGCGTGGTGCTGCTGTTTTACCTCATGCCCGCTTGGTCCATCATGCTGGCCTGGCCACTGCTGGGCGAGCGCCCGACGCCCGCTGCACTGATGCGGCTGCTGCTGGCCCTGACCGGTGTGGTGATCGTTCTGAAAACGCCGGACTCGCCCTGGCCACTGCCACAAGACGCCGCCGATGCGCTGGCTGTGGTGGGTGGGTTTTTCTTTGCCCTGACCAATATCCTGCTGCGCCGCTACAACCATACCCCCAGTGAAGGCCGCATGCTGGCCATGTTCGGCGGGGGGGCGCTCATGGCCGGCACAGCCGGTCTGCTGGGCACCGGCCTGGGGCTTGTCGCTGCACCAGACCTGCCGGTCGAGGGCCTGCCCATCGCTTTGGGGCTCTGCCTGGCCTTCCTGGCCAGCAATCTGGCGCTGCAGTACGGAGCGGCGCGACTGGCCGCCAGTACCACCGCCTTGATCATGCTCACCGAAATCCTGTTTGCCAGTGTTTCGTCCTCGCTGATGGATGCGGCGCAGGTGGAAGTCAGAACTCTGGTGGGCGGCAGCCTCATCGTCGTCGCAGCCCTGTTGGCCGCTTTGGAAACCCGGCGTAGCGGCTAGGCCCAGGCCTTGAGTGCAATCGGCTCGGGTCCTAAAGGGAAAACGGTAGATTCAGGCCAGATCAGATTTTCCTGGTCCAACCCACCGCTAACGGAAATAAGCGCTGATGGCACGGAAGTGGGAGGACTCCAGCGGACCAGCGCTAGCCCATAGTCTTGCCCGGGTCAGTAAGAGGTCTCGCTGCAGGCGCCCCATCTCGCGCAGCGAGTGTGATCGCGCAAGATGCTCCTCAAGGGCTTGCGAGGCGGCAAAGTACGGATCCACCTCCTCGCCTTCTGCTGGAGGGGGCACCTTCTTCTGCGCGTAAATTTCGACAACTTGACTTTCAGTAGCCAGCTGGGCAGCGCTGTTGAGGTGCTCAAAAAAAGTATCGGAGACGGTCTGCTGAACTGATTTGCGTTGCGCTTCGAGGTCATTCCTGGCCCGACTTTCCTGCGAGATAGCCTCTGTCCTCAAAGCAGATCCTATACCACCATCACCGAGCGGCAAATTGATCTGGACCCCTAGCAACGTGGCCTCTGTTTGCATATTCGGAAACATCGCCCCTCCTCGCATAATGGCTTTGTTAGCCACTAAATCCACCGTCGGATACTGGTCCCGAGAAGTTCGCTTGACTGAGGCGGCTGCCAGCTCGACGCTCACTCTTTGCAGGCGCAACTGAAGGTTACCCTGCTGGGCGGCAGCCAGAAGGTCTTCAAGGCTGGGTAAGGCCCGGAGCTCGATGTCGTCTGGCGTCCCGCTCAGGCGAGGACTGTTATCCGGTGTGCCGGCGATACCCAACCGAACCAGATCGCGCTGTCTCTGCAGGCGAAGATTCCTAGAAAGTGCTGCCTGTCCCTCAACGTGGGCGAGCCTCACGCGGTAATGCGAAAGATCGAGTTCTCCTGCCCTTTCTTTGAATTGTTCCAGAACACTGCGAATGGCCGAGGCATCAGCCTGGAGACTTTCGCCTGTCGAGGTGGCTCCAGCAAGCTCAATGAGTGTTTGAAACAGCCTCAGCGCCAGCTCATTGCGCGTTACCAGCATTTGGACGGATTCGAATTCGGCCTGAAGTTGAGCCTCCTCGATATTGAACGCGCGCAGAGGGTTATAGAGGGATTGGGTCACCGAGACCGTCGCGGTATTGGAATTGAACGATTGCCGATCAGGGGGGAGTTCGGGAATACCACGCATGCTCAATAGATTTCTTTGCGAACCGAGCCCTAACAGGGCGCTGGGGTTCACGAAGCGCCGCGCTTGCTGGAGTCGCTGGCTGGCAGCCTCTTTTGATGTCAATGCGTTCGCGATCTGTGGATCTCCACGTTCGGCGACAAGAACCATCGCCTCAAAGTCAAATGGTGCGGCAACGGCCGAGGCAGCCGAGGTGCAGGCCAATATGCACCCGATCATCAAGTGCCGACCACCGTAACAAGCGCGGCGCAACGCTAGGGCTGGGAACATAGGATTCCTCTCAACTGAAGAGATCGGACTTGCTGATTTTGAACGTTAGCCCGAGGAGGCCTCAAGAGAGCCAAAAACAGCAACCGAGCGCCCTCGACAACTACCTCGGTCAGAGCCATTTCCAATGCTGCACGCTGATGGTCTATGGAGGGCACTCAATGTTGGCAATCACACCCAGCTTGCCTGCAAACTGTCGCCGATCGAAAAAGGCCGCCACGTCTCAAGCGATCAGGCTGACACGCCCCCGGCTTCAGTTTGCAGCGCCAGGGCAGAAGATGAAAGAGCCCGCACACGGCGGGCTCTTTCGGAGTCAAGCGCGACTAGCGGTTGGCCCTGCAGATGTTACCCCTGAGGAAAGGGGCGTTTGAGGGGCACGTTGGGTTGGTCACACACTGCGAACCCACCTGACTGCCGGGGGAGCAGGAGACTCGACCACCGGGAGATGCAGGGATCGTCTGTGTCCTCTCAACGACACACTGGGCACCTTGCAAACGCGCCCCGGGCGTAGAGCAAGTGGCTTGCGCAGTGGGAGCCCCCCATTTACGCGTTCTCATGTCGTATGTCTGGCACGTAGACGAGTTTCCCGGCAGTCCCATACTGCCCGGACACCGCGCCGGCGTAGCGCTGGAAAGTTTTATCGTGCAAGTTTGCCCAGACAGCGTGTACCCGGAGGGGCACGAGAACTGAGGAGCCACTGCTGGCCGTGTACATCTACCCGCGTTGAGCGAAAAGCCGGTAGGGCATTGCGGAAGAGCTGTTTGCGCACTTGCCGCGGTGCTAACAGACACGTTCACCGACAGTGCCGTGAGAGCCACAGCAGCAACACTCATAAACCTGGAGAACAAAGACATTTACTTCCTCTGCTGGACGTTAAAAAACCGAGACAAGATTGCAAGTCGTCAGTCGGAACAAACCGACCCATCACGAAGCCGACCGAACGCTGACATTTAAGGGTTTTTAGGCGAGCGGGAAAGACTTTTTGATTTAGACGACTTTTTGTATTCAAATGTTAATTCATTTGTCCTTTTCTCAACAATTGCCAATCGCAAAGGTGGAGCGACTCCTAGGGGCTTTGGGGATTTGGGGATTTGGGGGCTTCACGCGCCGACTGAGAGCTGGGTTCTATCCGGGGAAAGCAGAGTTATCAGCCGAGCCGCACAATAGGAGACTTTGGGTGCAGGAGAGCGCATGGCGAGGCTTCATGATTTCACCGCACGCCGCATCGACGGTCAGGACTGGGATTTGAAAGATCTGCGAGGGCAGGTGGTGCTGGTGGTCAACACCGCCAGCGCCTGTGGCTTCACGCCCCAGTTTGCCGGTCTGGAGCAGTTACACCAGACCTACGGCGCGCGAGGATTGACGGTCATCGGCTTTCCCTGCAACCAGTTCGGCGGGCAGGACCCGAACCCCGAGGCGCAGATCCTGAGCTTTTGCCAGAAAAACTACGGCGTGAGCTTTCCGATGATGGGCAAGGTCGAGGTCAATGGGGCTGGGGCGCATCCGCTGTTCCAGTGGCTCACCCGCAGCGCTCCGGGCGTGCTGGGCACGCAGGCCATCAAATGGAATTTCACCAAGTTTCTGGTGGGCAAGGACGGGCAGGTGATCCGCCGCTACGGCTCCATGGACAAGCCCGAATCGCTGGGTACCGATATCGAAGCGGCGCTGGCCGCCTGAGCCTGCCGGCAAGGGCCCCAGCCCAGCTGGGCAAGCCAGCGCTCAGCGCCTTAGGGCTGTCAGTCCCTCTAACAGGCTTCGCACGATGGCCTGTGCGTAGCGGCTGGCCACTTGCGAAACAAAGCTTGCAAAATCATGCTGGGCCTGATCATCAGCGCGGTCTGAAATGGTGCGCATGGCCGCGTACGGCAGCCCGTGGTCAACGCAAACCTGGGCTACGGCTGCCCCCTCCATTTCGACCGCCAGCGCCGGATGCCCTGCCTGTCGCAAGCGCTCGCGCAATTGCCGGACCTCCTGTGCGCTGCTGACAAAGCGATCACCGCTGGCCACCAGCCCCCGATGCACGCGAGCCGAGGCAAAGTCCCGCGCCAGGGCTCGCTCGGCGGCCCGGGCCAGAAGGTCCGAGAGCTGCGGGTGACATTCCAGTCGCGCTCGTCCGTAGGCCGGCAGCTCATAGGGCGGGAACAGGGGCGAGACGTCCAGGTCGTGCTGCAAAAAGTCACGCGCCACCACCACATCGCCAACCTGCAGCGACTCTTCAACCGCGCCGGCCACGCCGGTAAAGACGATGGCACCCACCCCAAAGCGTTCGATCAAGGTGGCGGCGGTCAGGGCGGCCGACACCTTGCCAATGCGTGAGACGGTCAGCACCACCGGCAGGCCCTGCAAGTGACCCAGCCAGAAATGCCGCCCTGCATGATCAACACGGTGTGCGCCCTCGAGCTGTTCAACCAGACCCCGCTGCTCATCGACCAAGGCACTGAGAAGGGCCAGAGGCCGACCGCCTGGCCCCAAATTGAGCGCAAGGTCCGGCATGGGCGATCGGCTCAGGAGGCCGGGCGCGCCGAACGAGCCGGCCGCGCACCTTGGGCGCAGTGCTGGCACAGCTGCAAAGCCAGCCGGTGCAGGGCCTGCCAGCCGTCGGCCGGCCAGTCGGGCTGGCGCAACCCCTTGACGATGCCATCGACCTTGTGCGCCGCCTCCAGCAAACTGGCCAGGGTACCGGCCGGCAGATGCGGCAACACACGCTCGAAAAGGCGCTCCTTCAAACCCCAGACGCGGTTTTCACGCAGCGCCACCGGCATCGGCCGGCCTTCTGCGATCGCGTCCTTGACGCGCTTGAGGCTGCGAATGTCCTCGGACAGGGCCCAGTGCACCAGCACTTCCGATTCGCCCTCAGCACGCAGCCCATCCATCATGCGCTGCACCCGCAAGGCCTGACCGGCGAGCACCGCCTCGGAGAGCTTGAAGACATCGTAGCGGGCCACATTGAGCACCGCCGCCTCGACCTGCTCCAGAGAAAGTTCGCCGGCGGGATACAACAATCCCAGCTTCTGGATTTCCTGATGGGCGGCCAGCAAATTGCCCTCAACCCGGTCGGCAAAAAAACTCAGGGCCTGCTGGCCCGGCACGCCGGGCGCCACCCGCTGGCCCTGAAGGGCCAGTCGCTGGGCAATCCACTGCGGCAGCGCGCTACGCTCTACAGCATCAATTTGCACGCAAACCGCACCGTTCTCCAGGGCATTGAACCAGGCGCTGCTGCGGGTCTGCCGATCCAGCCGGGGCAAGGTGATCAGACCCAGCACCGCGTCCTGATCCTGCAAGGCCTCGACCATGGCCACCAGGGCTACCCCACCGTCCTTGCCAGGCTTCCCGCCGGGCATCCGCAACTCGATGAGCTGGCGATCGGCAAACAGGCTCATGGCGCCGCAGGCAGCCACCACGGCACTCCAGTCGAAGTGAGCGCCGGAAACGGTATGCACGCTGCGCTCGGTATACCCGCGCTCACGCGCGAAGCTGCGGATCGCATCGGCCGCTTCCTGAACCAACAGCGGCTCATCGCCGTGCAGCACATAAAGACTACGCATCCCGCGCGCGAGATGGTCGGCCAGTTGGTGGGGGGCCAGCTGCATGGGCGCGATTGTAAAAAAGATGCCGTCTATCGAACAGGGGGCGCCGCACCGGCATCGAGCCGAGTGACCGCCGACAGGCGCCGCATCAACTGCTGGACCATGTCGTTGCGCATGTCACGGTAGAGCAAGGCCTCCTCTTCCTCCTTGGCCAAGACCGCAGTTTCCACAAATCCGATCTCGCGCGAGAGCAGAATTTCGGCGTCGGGGATCAACTCACGACCCTGCGGCGTGACCAGGCGAAAGCGCAGCCGCAGCCGCAGATCGAATTCCCGCACCTGCCCGGCCGCATTGAGGGCCACCACCACCTTCTCGCGCTGCTCGGAGCGCACCTCCAAAATCGCGTCAGCCGAAGCCCGGTCACTGGCCCCATCAAGCACACGAACTTGCGGATTGAACTGTAAGGCGCGGGTGACCAGAGGCCCCAGGGTGCTGCCCGGAGGCATCTGCAGATAGAGAGAATTGAAGGCAAACTGTGGCGGCTTGCGCAGCGCAAACCCGCATCCGGCCAGTAAGGCCGTGCCCGATACCAGCCAGGTGCGTCGCTGCATCACCTCAAACCACCAGGTTGACCAGGCGGCCCGGCACCACCACCACCTTGCGCGGCGTCTGGCCGGCGGCCTGTCGCTGAAAGGCTTCACTGGCCAACGCCGCTGCCTCAATCTGCGCGCGGTCGGCGCTGGCAGGCACCTTGACCGAACCGCGCAGCTTGCCGTTGATCTGCAGCACCAACTCCACCTCGTCCTGCTCGAGCGCCTGCGGATCAACCTGGGGCCAGGGCGCATCCAGCAGCGGCCCATGCACGCGGTCAAACCCCAGGTCTTGCCACAGCCCATAGGCCAGATGGGGCGTGGCCGGGTACAGACAGCGCAGCAGGATGTCAAAGCCCTCGCGCAGCGCAGCGGCATCCTGGGTCTGCCCCGGCTCGGGCTTGAAGTCCTCCAGCGCGTTGAGCATCTTCATGGCACCGGAGACCACTGTGTTGTACTGCATGCGCTGGTAGTCGTAGTCCACCTGTTTGAGCACGGTGTGGATCTCACGACGCAGCGTCTTGGCGGCGGGCCGCAAGCCAGAAGGTTCAAGCGAGCCTGCGGGCAAAGCCGCCAGGCGCACCGCGAAATTCCAGACCCGGCGCAAGAAGCGGTAGCTGCCCTCAACCGCCGCGTCGTTCCATTCAAGGGTGGCCTCCGGCGGCGCGGTGAACATGGTGTAGAGACGCGCCGTGTCGGCGCCGTATTTTTCGATGAGGTCCTGCGGGTCGACCCCGTTGTTCTTGCTCTTGCTCATGGTGCCCACGCCTTCGTAGACGATGGGGGTTCCGGCGGGCAGTTCGCCCTTGGCCTGCTTGAGCACAGCGCCGATGATCTTGCCGCTCGCATCGTGCTGGTCCTGTACCTCGTGCGGCCAGAAATACTCGATGCCACCCTTCTCGCCCTTGCGCGAGTAAATGTGGTTGAGCACCATGCCCTGGGTCAAGAGACGGGTAAAGGGTTCATCGCCCTTGACCAGTCCCAGATCACGCATGACCTTGGTCCAGAATCGCGCATAGAGCAGGTGAAGAATCGCATGCTCGATCCCACCGATGTACTGGTCCATCGGCATCCAGTAATCGGTGCCCTCGGCGACCATCTTTGTTGCATGGGTCGGGTCGCAGTACCGCATGAAGTACCAGGACGAATCGACAAAGGTGTCCATGGTATCGGTCTCGCGCCGGGCACTCTTGCCGCAGACCGGGCAGACCACGCCGGCATGAAAACCGGCATGCTTGTTCAAGGGATTGCCCGAGCCGTCGGGGATGCAGTCCTGGGGCAGGATCACCGGCAGGTCTTTTTCGGGCACTGGCACCGCGCCATGCACCTCGCAGTGAATGATGGGGATGGGCGTGCCCCAGTAGCGCTGCCGGCTGATGCCCCAGTCCCGCAGGCGCCAGGTGATCTTTTTCTCGCCCAGACCGCGCTGGGCCAGTTGTTCGGCCACACGATCGACCGCCTCCTTGTAAGCCAGGCCATCAAGCGCGCCGGAATTGATGCACACGCCGCTCTGTTTGTCGGCGTACCCGTCCTGCCAGAGGCGGTCATCAAAGGTCTGGCCGGCCACAGCAATGACCTGTCGAATGGGCAGCTGGTACTTCAGGGCAAAGGCAAAGTCGCGCTCGTCGTGCGCCGGCACGCCCATTACCGCACCGTCGCCGTAACTCATGAGCACATAGTTACCAACCCACACCGGCAGACTCTGACCGGTCAGCGGATGCGTGACCTGCAGCCCAGTGGGCCGTCCGACCTTGTCCTTGAGCGCCAATTCAGCCTCGGTGGTACCGCCGGCCTTGCACTCCTGAAGAAAGGCGGCCAGCGCCGGATCGCCGGCCGCCGCATGCTGGGCCAGCGGATGCTCGGGGGCCACCGCGCAGAAGGTCACGCCCATGATGGTGTCGGCGCGGGTGGTAAAGACATACAGGCGGCCGTCGCCAATGAGCGCGCCGTGGGCACCGCGGATATCGTGCGTGAACGCAAAGCGCACACCCTCGGACTTGCCGATCCAGTTTTCCTGCGGCAGCCTGACCTTCTCGGGCCAACCGGTCAAGCTGGCCCTGGGGGTGCCCACCTGCACATGGTCAAGCAGCGCCTGCGCATAATCGGTGATCTTGAGGTAGTAGCCCGGAATCTCGCGCTTTTCAACCACCGCGCCGGTGCGCCAGCCCTTGCCGTCAATCACCTGTTCATTGGCCAGCACCGTCTGGTCTACCGGGTCCCAGTTCACCACCTGGGTCTTGCGATAGGCAATGCCCTTCTCCAGCATCTTCAGGAACAACCATTGGTTCCATTTGTAATAGCCTGGGTCGCAGGTAGCCACCTCACGTGACCAGTCGATGGCCAGGCCCATGGCCTGCATCTGCTGCTTCATGTAGGCAATGTTTTCGTAGGTCCACTTGGCGGGGGGCACGCCGTTCTTGAGAGCGGCGTTCTCAGCGGGCAGGCCGAAGGCATCCCAGCCCATGGGCATGAGCACGTTGTAGCCCTTCATGCGCAGCTGCCGCGTCAGCATGTCATTGATGGTGTAGTTGCGCACATGCCCCATATGAAGCTTGCCACTGGGGTAGGGCAGCATCGAGCAGGCGTAATACTTGCCTAGCGGCTTGCTGCTGTGGTCTTCAACACGGTAGACGTTGAGCTGGCGCCAGGCGTCCTGGGCAGCGCCCTCGATCTTCTTGGGGTCGTAAGTGGAGTCTTGCATGGGGACAAGCCGCCTCCCGCCAACACCGGAAGGGGCCCAACAGGTCAAAAAGAGGATTCTAGGCGCCGGCGCCTGAGCAGATGCAGGCGGGCCAAGGGAGGGTCAGCGCCGTGGCGACGAGACATCCGGCTCAGCGATGAAGCCTATGCGCGCGATGCCGGCCTGGTTGGCCAGGCCCAGCACCTGCACCACCCGCCCATAGGGCACCGCCCGGTCGGCGCGCAGCTGCAAGGCCAGCTCGGGGCCGCTGGCCGCCAGCTGCGACAAACGCTGGGCCAGCTGCTCCAAAGCCACCGGCTGGCCATTGAGGACCAGAGCTTCGTTGCGGTCGATTTCCAGCAGTGCAGTGGGCCCCTCCTGGGCAGCGCTGGCCGGTGCGCGTGGCAGATCGAGTTGCAGCGAGCTGCCGAAAAAAGGGGCTGTCACGATGAAGATGACCAGCAGCACCAGCATCACATCCACCAGGGGGGTGACGTTGATCTGGCTCATCGGCTCCTGCGCGGGACGCAGCCCCAGTCGTCCGAAGTTCATGCCGGCCCCGCCCGCTGGTCCAGCAGCTCGCGCAGGTCATGCGCAAAACCTTCCAGGTCGGCCTCCAGCCGAGCGATCAGCCGGCCCATCACGTTGTAGGCCAGCACCGCCGGCAAAGCCACCGCCAGGCCGGCGGCCGTCATGATCAGGGCCTCGCCAACCGGGCCGGCCACGCGGTCAATCGAGAGCTGTCCGGTGTTGGCCATGCCCCCCAAGGCCAGATAGATGCCCCAGACCGTCCCGAGCAGCCCAACAAAGGGGGCGGTCGAGCCGACGGTGGCCAACAGAATCTGCCCATATTGCAGGCGCTCGGCGGCGGCTTGCAGGCCCTCGCGCAAGACTCGGGTCAGGCGGGCTCGCAGGTCGCCCGCCGCGGCCAGACCCCCGGCCGGGGCGGGATCACAAGCCTGCAAGAGGGGCCGCAGCAGACCCTGCGAGTCCAGTGCTTGCGCACGCTGCACCGCGTCTTCGAGGGCAGGCGCCTGCCAGAAGGCCGCGATGCTGCGGGGTAAGTCCTGTCGCAGCCGCAGCAGCAGCCAGGACTTCCAGAGCATCAGCGCCCAGCTGGCTACCGACATGAGGAGCAGCACCCAGGCCACACTCAGACTGATGGCGTCGCCCTCGGTCAGCAAGGACATGGTCTGATCTTTGACCTACCGCAGCCCGAGCACGTCGAACATGTCGTACAGACCACTGCGCTGGCCGGCCAGGAATCGGGCCGCACGCAGGCTGCCCTGTGCATAGGTGGCGCGGCTGGAGGACTTGTGGGTAACCTCGATGCGTTCACCCGTTCCGGCAAACAGCACCGTGTGGTCGCCCACGATATCGCCGCCGCGAATGGTGGAGAACCCAATCGTCGACGGATCACGTTCGCCCGTGTGACCGTAGCGCTCGTAAACCGCACAGTCCTTGAGGTCACGGCCCAGCGCCTGAGCGATGACTTCGCCCATCTTCAGTGCAGTGCCCGAGGGCGCATCCACCTTGTGCCGGTGATGGGCCTCAATGATTTCAATGTCATAGCCGGTCGACAAGGCCTGGGCGGCCATCTGCAGCAGCTTGAGCGTGACATTGACGCCCACACTCATGTTGGGGGCCATCACCACCGCCACCTCGCGGCTGGCCGCAGCAATTTCCTGCTTTTGCACCTCCGAAAAGCCAGTGGTCCCGATGACCATATGGACCCCCAGCTGACGGCAGGCGGCCAGATGTGCCAGCGTGCCCTCGGGTCGGGTGAAGTCAATCAGGACCTGCGCGCCGCGCAGAACCAGGGTCGGATCACTGGCGATCGTCACGCCGCAAGACGGCCGGCCCAGACCGACGGCCGCATCGCGCCCGATCTCGACACGGCCAGGTTGCTCGAGGGCCCCGTGCAACTGCAGGTCATCGGCGGCCAGAATCGCCTGAATCAGCATCTGACCCATGCGCCCGCCCGATCCGGCCACCACCACCCGCAGCGGGGCGGCGGAAGTACCCGAAGCGCTCAAGGCCGGGCTCCTTCAAGCGGCGGATAGGAGTCCGGCGGTGGAGCGGGCGCAGCTGAAGTTGACGCGGCGGCCGATTCGGCAGGCTCAAGCGGCCGTGTGGTCGATGCCCGCGCTGCCTCGAGTTGTTCGGGCGTGGCCTGCAGAGAAGGCACCGGACGACTCTTGCGTTGCTGACCGAGCTGGCCCACAAATTCGCTTTCGCTGGGCATGGCATCGCCCTCGAACTTCCGCAGCGAATCACCCTCAAAAAAAACCGTGTACCGGTACAGGCGCGGTTGGGGATCGCCGCCGCGCTTGAGGCTAAACACGTAGTCCCATCGGTCGGCGTGAAAAAGGCTCGAAACCAGGGGTGTACCGAGCAGGTTGCGAACCTGCAGACGCGACAAGCCCGGCCTGAGCTGAGCCACCTGTTCGGCGGCAATGAAGTTGCCCTGGACCACGTCCGGTCGATAAGGTGTCAGCCATTGCGCGGGCCGCGCCAGCACCGACTGCCCCGAACTGCAGCCGGCCAGAGGGATGCCCGAGGCCAGCACCAGGGCAGCCATCAGGGCAAGAGTTGGACGGGTGGGCATGACGGGGAGGGGGCAGATATGATGCGCACAATTGTAGCGGCCGGGTTTCAATCCCCGAGCTGTGATCCCACACACGGCAGCCAGGACTGCATCCCGGGCATGAACAACATCGATGAGCTCAAGAGCACCGGCCTGAAGGCCACCTTGCCGCGGCTGAAGATTCTGGAGATTTTCCAGAAGGGCAAGCAGCGGCACATGACGGCCGAGGACGTTTTTCGGGTTCTGCTGGAAGAGCGTTCGGATATTGGCCTGGCCACCGTCTACCGGGTTTTGACCCAGTTTGAGCAGGCTGGCCTGCTCAACCGGAGTAATTTCGAGTCGGGCAAGGCGGTCTACGAGATCAATGAAGGCCAGCACCATGACCATCTGGTCTGCCTGGACTGTGGCCGGGTGGAAGAGTTCTACGATGCCGAAATTGAGAAGCGTCAACAGGCGGTGGCCCAGGCCAAAGGCTTTGAGATTTCGGACCACTCACTGGCCATCTATGCCAGCTGCACCAAGAACCCTTGTCCGCACCGGCGGCCCAATCCTCGCGCGGCGACGGGCAGCCCAGGCTGAGCCCGACATTCAGTCGCCCTGCTCCATCGCACGGCGGTGCCGCTCGACAAACTCCTGATAGGTATTGATACCGCGCAACTCAAGAATGGCGTTGCGAACCGCTGCCTCCACCAGCACAGCCAGGTTGCGGCCGGCCTCCACCTGAATGACCACCTTGCGCACCGCGATACCCAGGATGTCCTGCATCAGCGGCTCGTAGGGAATGCGATCGTAGTCACGCTCGAGGGTTTCGCGCCGCACCAGATGGACGATGAGCTTGAGTCGCATCTTGCGACGCACGGCCGTCTCACCAAAGATGGCCTTGATATCGAGCAGACCGATGCCCCGCACCTCCAGCAAATTGCGCAGCAACTCCGGGCAGCGCCCTTCAATGGTGGTCTGGTTGATCCGAAACAGGTCAACGGCATCGTCAGCCACCAGGCCGTGGCCGCGGGAAATGAGTTCCAGGCCCAGCTCACTCTTGCCCAGACCTGATTCGCCGGTGATGAGAACACCGAGCCCCAGAATGTCCATGAACACCCCGTGCATGGAGGTGCGGTCGGCAAAGTGCTTGGACAGATACGCCCGCAACACATCGATGACAAAAGCGGCCGACTCGGGCGTGGCGAACATGGGTAGGTTGCCGCGCTCGCACAGGGCAATCAGCATATCTGGCGGCGTCTGACCATCGGCCACCACCAGCGCCGGCGGCTCCAGGGTGATGATGCGGTTGATGCGACGGGCGCAGTCTTCCGGACTGCCCTCGCTCAGGTAAGCAACCTCACGAGCCCCCAGAATCTGCACCCGGTAGGGGTGGATGTAATTGAGGTAACCCACCAGATCAGCACCCGAGCGGGCGGCACGCACCGCCACCTCATCAAAACGACGCTCCGAGGCGCCCAGCCCCGCAAGCCACTGCCACTTGAGGGCACTGCGATGGTCCTCGAACAGGACGTCGGCGCTGACGACGGTGGGTTTCATGGGCTGCGGCCCCCGGTCAGGGAGCCACCTGGGCCGGCTGCCAGCGAGCCACCAGGCCATGGAGGTCGGCAGCACCTGGGCAGTTCATGATCTGCTCACGCAGGGCCACATCGCTAAGGAGTTCGGCAATTTCCGAAAGGATTTCCAGATGTTTCTGGGTTGCCGCCTCCGGCACCAGCAAAAAAATGAGGAGGCGCACGGGCTGCTCATCCGGAGCATCGAAGCCGATCGGGGCCAATAGCCTGAAGACAGCCGCCTGGGGGGCCTTGAGGCCCTTGATCCGACCGTGGGGAATAGCCACCCCATGACCGAGCCCGGTTGAACCCAAGCGCTCGCGGGCAAACAGGCTGTCAGTGACCAGCGCCCGATTCAGCCCATGCTGGTTTTCAAACAGCAAGCCCGCCTCTTCAAAAGCTCGTTTCTTGCTGGTGGCCTCCACATCCACAAGGACGTGGCCGACCGGCAGGATCTGGGACAGGCGGTTCATGGCGAATGAGGCCGGATTATGCACGGCACAACCGGCTCACGGCTCAGGATCTGCGAAAAAAGCCATCTGTGCGGCAGCCCCGCCACAGGGGCCCGAGCGCAGGCTCAGGCGTTGAGGACGGACCCGTCAACCTGCCGTTTGACCGAAAGATGGTGGTGATCCTGAACCCGGGTCTTGTGGCGGCCAACCTGGCGGTCGAGCTTGTCGGCGAGCTCGTCCACGGCTGCATACAGATCCGCGTGAGAACTTTCGGCAAAGAGGTCCCGCCCCTTGACATGCACGCTGCATTCGGCCCTCTGCCGCCTTTCCTTTTCCTTCATGTTGTCCACGGTCAGCAGGACCCGGATGTCGACCACCTGATCAAAATGCCGTGCGATGCGGTCGAGCTTGCTGGTCACGTAGGATCGAAGCGCGGGCGTGACTTCCAGATGATGGCCGCTGATCGTCAAGTTCATGAAGGGCTCCTTGCTTTCGAGGGTTGAACGAATGGCCGCCTGCATCTGCGGGCGGCCGCTGGAGGCACACCTGAGGATCATCATGCGCCTGTCGCGGCGACTTTGCAAGAGCCACACTGACACGGTGGGAATTGAGCCAAGCGGCTCCGAATGGGCTGGGCCGATAGAGTCCTCAAACGTCGCTGAAAGCCCCAAAATCCCACCCTGCGGTGCCATAATCAAGCTTGCGCCAAAACTCTGGAGTGCCTCATGGAAAGCAGCCCTAGTCGCTAGCTTTCAGCTCCGCCCCGGCCTGGCCGGCCGAGCGGGGTTGGAAGCGAGCCTTCACCCCGCCCCGCAGGCCTGTCGCCACTGCCTGCGACCCGACCCGATCCACAAGATCCCGCAGGGAGCCCGCCATGCTCAATATCTTCACCCTCGTCAACGGACGACTGTTCCAGGAAGAAATCGAATCCCTGGAAGAGCTCTCACGCTTTCAGCCGATCTGGGTTGATCTCGAATCACCCACTCCGGAGGAAAAACGCTGGGTCAAACAGCATTTCAGCCTGTCCATCCCGGAAGATGCGATGGACGAGGACATCGAGGAGTCGGCCCGCTTCTACGAAGAAGACAGCGGAGATCTCCATATCCGGTCGGACTTTCTGATTGCCGATGCAGACGAGCCGCACACGGTACGGGTGGCCTTTATCCTCAACATGATGACTGAGGGGCACAAGAGCCGGGGCGTACTGTTTTCGATTCATGATGAAGATGTCCCGGTGTTCAGACTGGTCCGCATGCGCGCCCGGCGAGCTGTAGGCCTGATCGAGGACGCCAAGGATGTGCTGCTCAAGCTCTTCGACGCTGATGCCGAATACTCGGCCGACACCATCGAGGGGATCTACGTCGACTTGGAGAAAGTCAGTGCCCGGGTGCTGTCGGGCAACGTGACCGACGAACTGGCCGGCGAGGTGCTGGCGGCCATTGCCCGCCATGAAGACCTTTCGGGGCGGATCCGCCGCAACATGATGGACACGCGCCGGGCCTTGAGCTTCATGATGCGCAGCAAGATGCTAGGCGCTGAACAGTTCGAGGACGCACGACAGATCCTGCGCGACATCGACTCGCTGGACTCACACACCGCTTTTCTGTTCGAGAAGATCAACTTCCTGATGGATGCCACCGTCGGTTTCATCAATATCAATCAGAACAAGATCATCAAGATCTTCTCGGTGGCCAGCGTGGCCCTGCTGCCGCCAACCCTGGTGGCCAGCCTGTACGGCATGAATTTCCGCTATATGCCGGAGCTGGAGTGGCCCCTGGGCTACCCCCTGGCGCTGGGCCTGATGCTGGCCAGCGCCCTCATCCCCATGTGGTATTTCCGCAGACGCGGCTGGCTCAAATAGCCCACAGGCCAGGGCTGGCGGCCCTTTACTCGGCCAGCGCCCACATGGCCGGGCTTGCCGAGGTCATCAATACAGACAGCAAGCCCGACGAGCCAGGCTTGCCCTCGGACAGGCCGGATCGAGGTCGGCGGGCATCCACAATACGGGCTTGATGATGCTCGCGCAAGAGAGCCTCAGCCTGCGCCTGCAGGTTGTTATCGCCCAAACAGGTGATCACCTCATCACCCGGACGTCCGAGGGCGGGGACCAACTGGGAAAACAGCTTGTGCGCCCACTTGTTGCGCCAGTTCTCGCGCGCGCTCCTGGTCACCCACCGGCTGACATGGTGCGTCACCCGCGGAGGACAACCAATCAAAACCCATCGCCGGGCACCCCCGTCCTCGCCGCGCGCCAGCGGCAATTGGAGCAGGGCGTGCTGGGCATCGTCGACATAAACAATGAGCGTTTGCATGAGGAGCTCCCGAAAAAACGCACTAGGACCGGATGCGCGCAAGGATAGGGCGAAGCTGCAAGACCTGTCAGACAGCAGCCTTGTCGTCATCTGAGGGAGGGGTGTCTGTCGACGCGCGTCGGGTGGCCCACCAGCCGGCCAGAAGCACTCCTGCCACGGCCACCACATAGGTGGCGACGTGGGCCGCGATATGGGGGACGTGGCCGCTCGACCAAACATCCTTGCCCCCATAGTAGTCCTTCAGCCAAGGCTCGCTGACAATCATCTTGGCAGCGGTAAAGGCCAACACCGCAGAACCGAGCTGAATGATGATGGGGAAGCGCTCGACCAGCTTAAGTACGATCGAGCTGCCAAAGACGACGATGGGCACGCTGACCAACAGGCCGATGACCACCAGATCAAAGGAACCGTGAGCCGCACCGGCCACGCCAAGCACGTTGTCAACTCCCATGAGGGCATCGGCAATGATGATGGTCTTCATGGCGCCCCAGAAGGTGGTCGCGACTGGCCCATCATGCTCATCATCTCCTTGGTCGACCAGCAATTTGTAGGCAATCCACACCAGGCCCAAGCCACCGACCAGCATGAGGCCGGGAATCTTGAGTAGCCAGACCACGCCCACCGTCATGACCGATCGCACGGCAATTGCGCCCACCGTGCCCCAGGCAATGGCCTTCTTCTGCAAGTGGGGCGGCAAATTACGCGCGGCCAGGGCAATCACGATGGCGTTGTCGCCAGCAAGTACCAGGTCAATCAGGATGATGGCCAAGAGGGCCGAAAACCAAGCAGGTGAAAAAAGTTCCACAGTCGCTCTCCTTGAAAAATGTTGTCGTGACGGAGTTAGGACAAGACCTCGCACTGGCCTGAACGGGTAGGACACGCGGGTGTGAATCACGCCTCGACCGAACCCCGAGCAGGCTCCAATCGAAGGTCTGGCTCGATGACCGAACTTGAAGGTCACCTGGCGTGCCGGGAGCGCCAGGCTCCGTAATGACGACACGCCAATCGGTGCAGGCCTGCAACCCCGGAGGGGGACGAGACCGCAACCGGGGAGTTACTCCCCTTCGTCGGCCCGATTAGACCTCAAATCAGGGGAGCGCGCAAATCGACTCTGCCCCATAATCGCGATCCCTCCGAATGGGCTCGAGCCCTTGCATGACCACGCTGCACATCACCGACATCGAGGCCGCCATCAATTTCTGGCGCGAAAAATGTCCGTCGCCCGATGGCTTTACCCTGGCGCCTGAACTGCGCGCCTTGGCTGAGGTGTATGCGCTGATGGTCTATTTCCGGGAAGACGAGGCCGATGAGGCCAGCTTCCCGGCCCAAGCCCTGGCCGCCTGGCGCGCCTGGTACGACAGCACCCCCGATACCCCCTGCATCGCCATCTGCTCAACCAGCCAGGGCGATGACCTGTGCAAGGGCTGCGGACGCACCTTCGAGGAGGTTCAGATGTGGCCCCAGATGAGCCCAGGGGCCAAGCGGGCCACCTGGCGGCGCATCATGCATGAGGGCAGCGCTTGGCGCTTTGGCCGCTATGCCGACCGGGCCCTGGAAAAACGCAGTCCCGCGCCAACCCTGATGGAATCGCGCGATCCCAACAGGCCCTCAGATCCGGCGCGCTAACTCGGCCGCCAGTCCGACATAGCTGGCCGGGGTCATGGCCAGCAGGCGCTGTTTTTCGGCCTCGGGGATGGGCAGTTCCCGCACCAGCGCATGCAAGGCTTCGGCGGTGACCGCCTGGCCGCGCGTAATGTCCTTGAGCTTTTCGTAAGCATTCGGCACGCCATACCGACGCATCACGGTCTGTATGGGTTCGGCCAACACTTCCCAGGCTTGCGCCAGATCTGCACGCAGAGCGGCCTCGTTGAGTTCGAGCTTACTTAGCCCCAGGCTCAGCGAACGGTAGGCCAAAACCGCATGACCCCAGGCAACACCCAGGTTGCGCAGGACGGTCGAGTCGGTCAGGTCCCGCTGCCAGCGGCTGATAGGCAATTTTTCACTGAGATGGCGTAGCACGGCGTTGGCCAGACCGAGATTGCCTTCGGCATTCTCGAAGTCGATCGGGTTGACTTTGTGCGGCATGGTGGACGAGCCAATTTCACCGGCCTTCAGGCGCTGCTTGAAATACCCCAGGCTGATATAGCCCCAGATGTCGCGCGCCAGATCGATCAGGATGGTATTGGCTCGCGCCACCGCATCGAAGAGCTCGGCCATGTAATCATGGGGCTCGATCTGCGTGCTGTAGGGCTGAAAGCACAAGCCCAAGCCCTGCGGCTCCGGGGCTTCAACCACGCGGCGACTCAAGGCCTCCCAATCAAAGTCCGGCCAGGCTGCGGTGTGCGCGTTGTAATTGCCCACCGCCCCATTGATTTTGGCCAGAATGCGAACCGCCGCAATCTTCTCGCGCGCAGCCTGCAGGCGGGCCACCACGTTGGCCAACTCCTTGCCCACGGTGGTGGGGCTGGCCGTCTGCCCGTGGGTGCGACTGAGCATGGGCACCTGCGCGTACTGATGCGCCATGGCCCGCAGAGTCTGAAGAATCTGATCCATCGCGGGCAACAGCACCGCCTCGCGGCTGGCCTTGAGCTGCAGGGCGTGACTGGTGTTGTTGATGTCTTCACTGGTACAGGCAAAGTGGACAAATTCAAGCGCCGCCTGCAAATCGGGCCGGTCTTGCAAACGCGACTTGAGCCAGTACTCCACCGCCTTGACATCGTGGTTGGTGGTTTTTTCAATGTCCTTGATGGCCTGCGCATCGTCGGGCCCGAAGTTGTGCACCAGGCTTTGCAGGAAGGTGCGGGCCTGCGGGCTCAGGGGCTTGAACTGCTCTAAGCCGGCGTCGGATAAGGCCACCAGCCAAGTAACTTCCACTTGGACACGGCGGTGCATGTAGCCTTGCTCTGACAGGATGGGACGCAAGTCCTGCAGCTTGGCAGCGTATCGACCGTCCAGCGGCGAAAGTGCACTGAGGGAAGACAAAATCATGGGGCCATTGTAGGGAGCCGGGCTGGCGCCAAGATGGCCTGCCGCCACATCGACAGCGCCTCAATGGCTAGAATGTTTTTCAAATCAGCCACCGTCCCACCTTTCCAGCCATGAAACTCATCGGATCCCCCACCAGCCCCTATGTACGCAAAGTGCGTATCGTGATGGCCGAGAAAAAACTCGACTACCAATTCGTGGTCGAAGACGTCTGGTCAGCCCACACGCAGATGGGCCTGTCCAACCCGCTGGGCAAGGTGCCTTGTCTGGTGATGGAGGGGGGTGAGGCGGTGTTTGATTCTCGGGTGATCGTGGAATATCTGGACGCCCTCTCCCCCGTGGGCAAGCTCATTCCCACCAGCGGCCGGGCGCGCGCCGAGGTCAAGACCTGGGAGGCGCTGGCCGATGGTGTGCTCGACGCCTGTATCCTCGCGCGGCTGGAGGCCACCTGGCCGGGCCGCACCGAGAGTCAGCGCAGCCAGGCCTGGATTGACCGGCAGATGGGTAAGGTCACCGCCTCGCTTCAGGCCATGAGCACCGGCCTAGGCGATCGGGGCTTCTGCAGCGATGTGCACCTGACTCTGTCGGATATCGCGGTGGGCTGCGCGCTGGCCTATCTGGACCTGCGCTTTGCACACATCGACTGGCGCTCAGCCCATCCCAACCTCGACCGGCTGTACCAGAAACTGGCGCAAAGACCGAGCTTCATCGAGACGGCGCCCGCCTGAATTGACCCCGGGCCAGGGCAGACCCCCGGCCTCAGCGATTGGCCTGCTGCCGCAGCCAGCGCATCAACACCCCGAGCCCCGGAATCTTTTCATAGAGTTCCTCGGCGGCGTCCCAGTAATCGCGGTGGTACTCCACCCGCCCATCGGCGGCCAAGCGCAGGTGGGAGCTGCCCCTGACCACCTGCTCACGCCTGCGGTCAAAACGGCGGAAACGAAATCGGAATTCCCAGATCAGGACGCACTGGGGCGCCTGCAGCACCCGCTCGGTGATCACAAAATGGGGGCGCTCGAGCACCCGGTACATATGCTCAAACAGGCGGCGGATTTCGTCCGGGCCGCGCACTTCATTGAATGGGTCCTTGAAGTAAGCCTGCGGGGCATAGAACTGCTCCAGGTTCTGGAGTTCACTCGGATCGAGTTGCTCGAAAAACCGCTCCAGGGCTTCGATCCGCTGCTGCATCTCTTGAGCGCTCATCTGCGGCCCCGGGAAAAATGGGCGAGCAGGCGCAGAAACCAGGCGTCGGGCAAAACTCGCAACAGCTTCATGAACCCAGTAAAACGCCGCGGGAAATGAATCTCGAATTTGCCACGGCGCCAGCCATTGAGCATATCCCGCGCAGCGCGCTCGGGGGTGATCAGGGCCGGCATGTGAAAACGGTTCTGAGCAGTCAGCGGAGTTTGCACAAACCCCGGGTTGACCAGACTGACGCCCAATCCCCGCGGATGCAGGTCGGCGTAAAGGCTCTCGGCCAGGTTGATGAGGGCCGCCTTGGTCGGCCCGTAAGCCAGACTCTCGGGCAAGCCGCGGTAGCCCGCCACGCTGCCCACCAGACTGATATGGCCACTGCCGCGGGCCAGCAGGGCGGGCAGCACCGCATCGAGCATGTGCAGCGCCCCGACATAGTTGATCTGCTGATGCAGCAAAGCCTGCGGCAGGTCGAAGTCAAATGCGCGCTGGGCCTTGTAGTGACCGGCGCAGTAAACGATCAGGTCCAGAGGACCTTGGGCCAAGAGCTCAGCGGCCACCTGCTGCACCGCCTGCGCGTCGGTGACATCGAGCGCTCGGGCGCTGGCGCCAGGATGCTGGTCCACAAAGTGCTGCAGCAGGCCCTTCTGGCGCGCCGACACCACCACCTGCGCGCCCTCGCGATGCAATGCTTGCGCGGTGGCCAGGCCGATGCCACTGGAGGCCCCGATGAGCCAGGCTCGCTTGCCAGTCCAGTCGGTCAGGGGTGGGTTGAGGGACACGATCGGGGACTCAGCGCTTGACAAAGCTCAGGGTGACTTCACCCAGGCGAATGCCGAACTTGCTCATGACAGCCTTGTTGAGCATCACCCGCTCGTCCATGAGGTACATCCAGTCATCGAACTGCACCTCATAGGTCTTGCCATCCACCGGTAGACGCAGGGTGTAGCCGAAGCGAAAGGCATTGCCGCTTTCTTCGCCCAGCGCCTGCCCCACCACATCGGCCGCGGTGCCGACATAGCGGCCTTCCGCGGTACGCTTGAGCGTCCAGACGCGCCGATCTCGGGTCCCGTCGGAATAGATGAATTGCTCATCGAGCACACCCGTTTCCTGGCCTGGCGGACCACTCCAGCTGCAATTCATGACCACGATGAAACGCTTGACCACGCGGCCCGAGCGATCGGTAAAGACCCCATAGGCATCGAGCGTCCCGTTGAAATACTGGCGCAGATCCAGGCGCGGTTGCTCGCGCGCGTAGTCGGCCGGTTGCGGTCCGGCACAGCCGGCCAGACCCAAGACGACCAGCACCGCCCCCCAAAAGACCACCCAAGTCCGAGGTATTCCCAGTTGATTCATGTTGACAACTCCTGTGCGGACCGTGTTTCGGCCCGAATGATCCAGACATACAAAGCCCAGGCAGCCAGCAGCTTGAGCAGGCAAGGGAGAACGCAATAGGCCAGCATCAGGGCCTGCAGGGCCTGCGGGTCGCGAGAGCCGGGCACATAGCCCAGAACTTCGAGCATGGGCAAAGCCAGGCCCGCGGCCAGGGCCAGATTGAGCTTGGCTGCGAAATTCCACCAGCCAAAACAGGCACCCGCTGCCGCCGGACCGTCCGCCGCACGACTTTGCTGCAGCAGACCGGCCAGCATGGCCGATGGCAGGGCCAGGTCGGCCCCCAGGGCGACCCCGGACAGCACACAAACCGCGAGGAACCAACCGGCATCACCTGCGCCAAGCCCGGCGGCCCAGACAAACACACCCACGGCCAGCAGCATCCCGACCCACCAGCTTCGCGACAGGCCGATGCGCCGCACCAGCATCAGCCACAGGGGCATGGAGGCCGCGGCGCTGAGGAAGTAACTGCCCAGGAAGGCGGGCTCCAGATGCGCCGGTGCCTGCAAGCGATCCTGCACGAAAAACAGCACCAGGGTGGCCGGAATGGCGCTGGCAATGCCATTGAGCATGAACACGCCCAACAGTCGGCGAAACCGCCTTTGGCGCAGGGGCTGCCAAAGCGATGCACCCGTCGGCTCGAGCGTCAGGGCTGGCGGCACACTTTGGCTCCAGGTCCACCAGGCCAGGGCCAACAGAAACACGAAGGGCAGCAAGGCCAGAGGCAGACCCAGCAAGCCCGGCAACACCGACGCAAGCAGCACGCCGATCAGGGACAACAGTTCGCGGGTGGAGGTGATGCGGCTGCGCTGCATTTCGTTGCCCCCCAGCAGTGCGCCCCAGGACTGATGGGCGATGCTCAGCAGGCTGTAGCCCAGATAAGTCACCAGGAGCATCAAGGCCGCCCAAAGCAGCAGTTCATCGGCGTCCGGATCAGAGAGAATCCACTGTGGTGCGAACAGCAACCACAGGCCCAGCGCCAACAGCAGCGCCGCCCCGGCACCCGCAAGGAGTACGGCGCGGCTTGATCGAGCCAGCAAACGGTCATTGAGCCGCCCCAGCCAGGGATCGAGCAGCGCATCAAAGAGGCGCGCGCCGAGCAAAACCAGGCCCAGAGCCGCCAGCGGCACCCCAAACTGCTTGGCGTAGTGATTGGGCAAGATCACATAAAGCGGCAAGGCCGCAAATGCCAGGGGCAAACCCAGCAGCCCGTATGCCAGCGCATTGCGCCAGGCAAAGGCCGGATTCATGGCTGCAGGCCTAGAAGGGCCTTGCGCAACCCTGGCTCGGAGGTCTGCGGGGACAACCAGATGCCAAAGAAGCGCCGCACAAACTCGGGATCGCGAATCTCCCCCCTGAACCGCCCGTTGAGCCAGAAAGAAGCGGCCATGCCTGGCCGCTGCAGACCGACCAGACGATCGCCCTGCCGCACATCCGGAAAGACGCGCAGCATTTCATCGAGCCAGCGGCGCTCCTGCTCCGCCGCCAGCGCACCGCTTCGCCGCATCTCCTTGATCGAGCGCTCGGCAATGTCACGGGCCTGAAAATCGCGCAGATAACGAAGCTCCAGGGCCAGCGGTTGCGCATCGACGGCGCTCGGGTTGGCGCCAGGGACCATCCACAGGGCAGCATCGTAGACCTCAAAGCCCCAGACCCGAAATCGCATCTGACCCCGAAGGCTGAGTTCGCCCACCGACTGCACCAAGTCTGGCGGCAAGGCAGCTGCAGGCACGGCCGCCTGCTGGGCCGACGCCGGAGCTGCAAGCGCAAGCATTAAAAGTGCGCCTGCGGCCAGGCGCTGCAAAATGGGGAACATAGGGGCCTAGGCTTTGAGTAGTGTGTACTGCACCACGTCGGTGTTTCGTTCTGCAAAGGCCGCCTCGCAGTAGGCCAGATAGAACTCCCAGATTCGGACAAAGCGACGGTCAAACCCCAGCGCCAGCACCCTAGACTCCTGCGCCAGAAAGGCCTCGCGCCAGTGGGCCAGGGTCAGCGCATAGTCCTGGCCAAAGCAAAACTCATCGACCACCCGCAGTCCGGCCTGCTGCGCCTGCTCACGAAAGGCCCGAGGGCTGGGCAGACAGCCGCCCGGGAAGATGTACTGCTGGATGAAGTCGGTTGACTGCAGGTAGCGCTCGAACAGCTCGTCGGCAATCACAATGCTCTGGATGCAGGCCTTGCCGCCGGGCTTAAGCAGTCGAGCCAGGGCGCCGAAGTAGGTGGGCCAATACTCACGGCCGACCGCCTCGATCATCTCGATGGAGCAAATCGCATCGAACTGCCGATCGGCCGGGTCGTCGCGGCCGATGTCACGGTAGTCCTGCAAACGCAGCTGCGCCCGATCCGCCACGGCGCAGCGCTCCATGCGTGCACGAGCCCATTCCAACTGCTCGGTGCTCAGGGTTACACCGACCAAGCGGGCGCCGAACTCAACAGTGGCCATCTCGGCCAGAGCACCCCAGCCGCAACCGATTTCCAGCACCCGATCGCCCGGCTTGACGCCCGCCATGCGCAGGGACCGCCTCACCTTGGCGCGCTGGGCCTGACGCATGTCATCCTGAGGTGACTCGAACCAGGCCGAGCTGTAATTCATCGTCTCATCGAGCCAGAGCTCATAGAAGGCATTGCCCAGGTCATAGTGGGCATGGATGTTCTTCTGGCTGTTGCTGCGGGTATTGCGGTTGAGCAAATGCCGCACGCGGTAGGCCAGGCGGCCCAGCCAGGTGCCGTAGATCACGTCCTCGACCTCCCGTCGGTTGGCAATGAACAGGCGCAGCAGCGCCGTCAGATCAGGGGTGCTCCAATCGCCGGCAATGTAGCTCTCGGCAAATCCGATATCACCAGACTTCAGGGCGGCCGCACAGACATTCCAGTTGTGCAGGCGCAGCGCCGCCACAGGGGCCTGCCCCTGACCGATGCGGTGCTGCGAACCATCGGGCAGGCTCAGGTTCAGACTGCCATGCTTGAGCCGGCTCAACAGTTTCAAAACGGTCTGGGCCGCGGCGGGAGCGCCCGCGGGCAGGCTCAGTCCTTGTGGGGCGGTGGAGGAGTTGGAGGACATGGTCATCGCGTCAGGAACTGCCCGGGGGGCTCGGGCTTGTGGAAGAAGGGCACGCGCTTGAGCCAGAGTCTCAGCGCCTGCCAGTGAATGCGAGCGATCACGCCCAGGGTCATCATCGGATGCGACAAGAGCACCCTGCGCAAACTGGCCGCTGTCAGCGGCTCGAGCGTGCCAGCCACGCTGGTCTGTAGCAGCGGGCCTTGCGCGTCGTCGTAATCGATGCGCGCAATCGTGCGTTCGCGTCCATCGCGCAGCGCTCGCATGAACCGAAAGCGATAACTGCCTTCGACCCGGCAGAACGGCGAGACATGAAACACTTTGCGCGCGCTCATCTCGTGCCCATAGCGCGGCGACTCCAAAAGATAGCAGTGGCGCTCACCAAAGGTGTTGTTGACCTCCACCACGATGACCCGCAGCTGGCCCGACTCATCATGGCAGTACCAGAAGCTCACGGGTTTGAAGGCGTATCCCAACATGCGCGGATAGGTGTGTAGCCAGACTTCACCGGTGAGGTGATATCCCTCAGCGACCAGCAGGCCGTCAAGCCAGCGCAGGCAGTCTTCTCCGCCCTCGCCATGATCACTGTCGTGAAAGCTCAGCGGGGCGGCCCGGTTACGCGGCAAGGCTGCGCTGCCGTGCTGGCGCATGCTGCGCAAGGGCAGCATGAGAAAGGCGGTTGGATAGGCAAAGGCGTTGGCTGTCGGTCGAAGGCGGGTGTGTCGCACCTGACCGCGGCCGATCAGCGGCACGGCCGGCGTCTGAGCAGACGAGGCCCGATCGCTCATGCGGCCGCCCGTAGAAGAGCGCCGCCCTGCAGCGCCCAATCGGCCAGCAGGCGATCGGCCGCCTGAAGGCCCGACTTCAAGCCATCTTCATGGAAGCCGTAACCGGCCCAGGCGCCACAGAAATAACTGTGCTGCAAGCCCTGCAGGCCGTCCAACTGCCGCTGCGCGGCAATCGCCCGCGCATCAAAGACCGGGTGGGCATAGTCATATTCCCCCAGCACCTGCGAGGGATCAATCGGCCGCACCGGATTGAGCGAAACGATCACCGGCTGTTCGAAGGGCAGGGGCTGCAGCTGATTGAGCAGATAGTGCAGGCAGACCCGGGCCGACTCCCGGTGGGCCTGCGCCGCCCGCTCATAGTTCCAGGCCGCCCAGGCCAGTCTCCGGCGGGGCAGTACCGACACATCGGTATGCAGCACCGCACGGTTGTCCTGGTAGGCGATCGCCCCGAGGACCGCGCGTTCCTCAGGGCTGGGCTGCTCCAGCAAAGCCAGAGCCTGATCGGTATGCGCCGCCACGATGATCTTGTCGAAAGTCTCATGGACGCTTTGCCCCTGGCAGCGGCTTTCAACCCGGACACCGTGGGCCTCACGCGCGATCCGCAACACCGGACTGTTCAGGCGCTTGTCCTCGATGGCAGCCGTGATCTTTTGCACGTATTGACGCGCACCGCCGGCGACCGTCCACCACTGGGGCCGGTCGGAGATTTGCAGCAGGCCATGGTTGTGACAGAACCGCACCATGGTGGCCACCGGAAACTCCAGCATCTGGTCGGTGGGACAAGACCAGATGCACCCGATCATCGGCAGGAAGTAGCCATCCCGAAACTCGTCTGAAAACCCATGCGCGCGCAGAAACTGCGACAACGCCTGCATCAAGGCCGGGTCTTCGGGCTGGCGCTCAAGCTCAAGCGCCAAGGCCGTGCACAGGCGATTGAAGCGCAGCACGTCGGAGAGCATGCGCCAAAACCCCAGACGAAAAAGATTGCTGCGCTGAGCAAAGACGGTATTGAGGCTTGAGCCACTCCACTCCAGCGCCGGTCGGCCCAGCATGCTCGGAGACTGCACCGAAAACGACATGTCCGAACGGGCCGTCGGGATGCCCAGTTCATTAAACAGGGCAATCAACTGCGGATAGGTCCGCTCATTGAACACCAGAAAGCCCGTATCGACCCCATGCGTTTGCGGCCCCGACGCCGTGGGCAGGGTCACGTCCACCGTGTGCGTGTGACCGCCGAAGTAATCGCCCGATTCAAACAAAGTGATGCGGGCTTGCCCTCGCAACCGGTGAGCCGCCGCCAAACCGGCAATGCCCGAACCGACGATGGCGACCCTCGGCCCCCCGGTGCTCAAGGATGGGAGGCCAGAGCGCATGACTTGATCCATGCCCATTTCATGCGCTCAAATAAAAAAATGTTGCGAAGCGTCCCGAGGCAATGGAGGGAGGGAGGGAGGAGGAGAGACACCCCGGGATGACAACCGGGCCGCAAGGCACCGGAAGACTTCGCAACAAGAAAACCTTCAGACCATGATTTGGACCTTGATTCAGACGACGGCCCCAATGCAGCCGACCCTGCTCCGGACCGGTTCGGGCTGCAGCCTTCGCGGCGCGCCTTGCCAGCGTCCTGAAACACCGCGTCAAATGCATGCTCCATCCTGAATTTCAATAGCGGCCCACAAATGTGAACTGATCGGTCATTTTATGACCACTTGGTTATTTTGCAAGAAGCTGCTCAATTTGCCTGACAAATCGGGGCTCCGTTGGCCCGGTCGTTGCGCCGTGAGCGCTTACTACTTTTCCGTCTCTTGAAATCAAATATTTGTGAAAGTTCCATCTTGGCGCGCTGCCTGCGTCGCTGGCCAGCCGCTTGAAAAAGGGATGCGCGTCCCGCCCGGTGACCGAGGTCTTGGTGAACATCGGGAACTTCACGCCGTAGGTGTTTTGGCAAAAGTCGGCGATCTCCCGGTTACTGCCTCTCTCCTGTGAAAAGTCATTGGAAGGAAAACCGAGCACCACCAAGCCCTGGTCCCGGTAACGGGCATACAAGGCCTCAAGACCCGCATATTGCGGCGTGAACCCGCATGCGCTGGCGGTGTTGACCACCAGGAGCACCTTGCCGGCGTACTGGCACAAGGACTGTGGCTTTTCATCCTGAAGGCGCGGCACCGTATGTTGTAACAGCGCCGGACAGGCCGCCGCCGGCTCAGCACCGGCCGGGGTTTGGGCTCCGACCGAGAAGCAAAAGCCGAAGAAAAGTGCAGCCACCAGAGTGCGGATGCGGCTGAAGGGCTGAGATGCAGATCGGCTCATGGGCGATTCTCCAAAACAAAAGTAGTAAGGGGCAAAAAGAGCACGCCGATCCATCGGACACCCCCGACTGTCAACACAGGCTGACAGCTATGGCCGTCGGGCTAATGTAAGCCCAATTCGGGCCCAGGGAAAGCCTGGCCCTAGAATGCTTGTGCTTTAAAGCCTGAGGGCTGGACGAGGACCGCCATGCTTTACCCCGAATTGTTCAAGCAGTTGGAATCCGTACGCTGGGACATGGACAAGGACATCCCTTGGGACCGCTTTGACCCGTCCCTGCTGTCCGATGAACAGGCCCTGACGGTCAAAATGAACGCGATCACCGAATGGGCGGCCCTGCCGGCCACGGAGATGTTTCTGCGCGATAACCGCGAAGACAGTGACTTCTCGGCCTTCATGTCCATCTGGTTCTTCGAAGAACAAAAACACGCCCTGGTGTTGATGGAGTACCTGCGCCGCTTCCGACCCGAACTGGCGCCGAGCGAACAGGAACTGCATGAGGTTCGGTTCGAGTTCGAACCGGCCCCCGCGCTGGAAACCTTGATGCTGCATTTTTGCGGAGAGATTCGCCTGAACCACTGGTACCGCCGCGCCGCGCAGTGGCACAGCGAACCGGTGATCCGGCACATTTACACCCAGCTGAGCCAGGACGAAGCCCGGCACGGGGGCGCATACTTGCGCTACATGAAACGGGCCATCGGACGGTTCGGTGACGAAGCACGGGCAGCCTTCAGCAAGATTGGCGTGCTCATGGCCAGCGCCAAGCGCACCGCGCAGGCGCTACACCCGACCAATCTGCACGTCAACAAGGCCTTATTCCCCCGCGACACCATCCAGTCGCGGCTGCCCGACCCCCAATGGCTCGAACACTGGCTGAGCCAGCAAATCAAATTTGATGCCGAATGGGAAAGCAAGGTGGTCGAGCGCATCCTGCACAACATGGGCCTGCTGATGAACCGCAGCTTCGAGACCGTGCAGGAACTCAACCGCTTCCGCAAGGAGCTCATGAGCCAGCTGGCGCCAACCCAGCAGGCCCAAGTGGCGTGAGGGCAGCGGCCGACCCAGACTTCCTTGGCAAGATTGTTCCGCGCGAACAACTGCGCGAACAAATCACCTTGCTGCCCAGGCCGATGGTGCTGACCAACGGGGTATTCGACGTGCTTCACCGCGGGCATGTCAGTTATCTGGCCCAAGCTCGCGCATTGGGCGCCAGCCTGGTGGTGGCGCTCAACACCGACGCGTCGGCGCGGCGTCTGGGCAAGGGCCCGGACCGCCCCCTCAACACCCTGGCCGATCGCGCTCTGGTGATCGCTGCGCTGCAGTCGGTAGACCGGGTGACCTGGTTCGACGAAGACACGCCGCTGCAACTGATCACCGAGTTGCGCCCCGATATTCTGGTCAAGGGCGGGGACTACGACATGAGCCGGCTTCCCGAGACGGCGGTGGTGCAAGCCTATGGCGGGCGAGCTCTGGCCTTGCCTTTCGTTGACGGCTACTCCACCACAGCCCTGGTGCGCAGAATCCGTCAGGGCTGAGCGGCCGCGTTTTGCGCAGGCGCAGCAGCCGGCCGGCGCAGGCGGCGCCAGAGCGAAGCAGCCCACTGCGCCAGGTCGTCCAGATACGTGAAGACCACCGGAATGACCAGCAGGCTCAGGACCGTGCTGGTGAGCAGCCCTCCAATGACCGCAATGGCCATCGGCGAGCGAAAGCTGACGTCGGCCGCGCCCCACCCGGCGGCGATCGGCAGCATGCCTGCGCCCATGGCGATGGTGGTCATGACAATCGGCCGAGCCCGCTTGTGACAGGCGTCCAGCAGCGCATCCCAGCGCGACATCGGCGCGACGGCGGGCTGTCCATCGCGCGCTGGCTGGCCACGCCGAGCCACGATGGCATATTCAACCAGCAAGATCGAGTTCTTGGTGGCCACCCCCATCAGCATGATCAGGCCGATGAGCGAAGGCATAGAAAAACTCTTGCCCGCCAGCAAAAGCCCCACAAAGGCACCGCCCAGCGACAAGGGCAAGGCCGCCAGAATGGTCAGCGGATGTAGGAAGCCCCGGAACAGCAAGACCAGCACCGCGTAAATACAAAGGATGCCCACGGCCATGGCAATCCCGAAGCTGGCAAAGAGTTCGCCCATGACCTCGGCATCGCCGACCTCCACCACCTGAACGCCCGGGGGCAAATTGCGAATAGCCGGCAGTTGCTCAACGGCCTGCGTGACCTCGCCCAGCGGTATACCCGAGAGTTCAATCTCGAAGTTCACATTGCGCTGCCGGTCATAGCGATCGATAACCGCCGGGCCACCGGTGACTTCCAGGCTGGCCACCTGTCCGAGCATGACCGGACCACGGCTGCCCGGCACCATCAGGCGCTCGAGCAGGGACAGGTCCTTGCGCGCCGACTCCTGCAGTTGAACCACGATGGGGATCTGCCGCTGCGACACGTTGAGCTTGGGCAACTGCGCCTCGTAGTCACCCAGGGTGGCCACCCGCAGGGTTTGCGCGATGGCCGCGCTGCTGACGCCCAGATCGGCCGCACGCGCAAAATCGGGACGCACCGAAATCTCCGGTCGAACCAGACTGGCGGTAGAGGCGATGCTGCCCAGACCATCGATGGTTCGCAAGTCTTTTTCAACGGCCAGCGCGGCCTGCTGCAAGGCCCGGGGGTCATCGCCGGTGAGCACCAGAACATACTTCTCGCCAGACCCGCCCAAGCCAACTTTGGTGCGCACACCGGGCAGATCCGAGAGGGCTCGACGGATATCAGCCTCGATCAGCTGTTTGCGGGGCCTCTGCCCACGGTCGCTCAGGGCGATCGTCAGGGTAGCCCGGCGCACTTCGGATACGCCGGCATTGGCAAACGGGTCGCTGCCGGCGCTGCCCCCGCCGATGGTGGTGTAGACGCTTCGAACATGGTCAACCCGCATCAACAGGGCGCGGGCCTGCTCGGCGCTGGCCCGGGTCTGCGCCAGGGTAGAGCCTGGCGGCAGTTCCACGTAAACCTGGGTCTGCGAGTTGTCATCAGGCGGAATAAAGCCAGTGGGCAGTAAGGGGATCAGGGCCAGGGAGCCCACAAAAAATGCGGTGGCCGCTGCGAAGGTGACCATACGGTGGCGCAAGCACCACTGGGCCAGGCGCATATAGGCGCCCAGCCAGCGCGGCTCACGCTCAGCGGCCACCAGGGGCTTGAGCATGTAAGCGGCCATCATGGGCGTGAGCATGCGGGCCACCACCAGGGAGGCAAACACCGCCAGCGAAGCAGTCCAGCCGAACTGCTTGAAGAACTTGCCAGCAATACCGCTCATGAAGGCAGTCGGCAGGAACACCGCGATCAGGGTGAAGGTGGTGGCGATCACCGCCAGACCGATTTCATCGGCCGCCTCCATCGCGGCCTGATACGGCGACTTGCCCATACGCAGGTGGCGCACGATGTTTTCCACCTCGACGATTGCATCGTCCACCAAAATACCAATCACCAGGGAAAGTGCCAGCAAGGTGACCACATTGATGGAAAAGCCCAGCCACGCCATGCCAATGAAGGCCGGCACCACCGAAAGCGGCAGCGCCACCGCCGAGATGAAGGTGGCCCGTAGATCCCGCAAAAACAGCCAGACCACCAGCACCGCCAAAAGGGCACCTTCATAGAGCAAGGTGAGGGAGCCCTGATACTCTTCCTCGACGGGCGTGACGAAGTCAAAGGCCTCGGCGATCTCCAGATCCGGCCGCGCTGCACGGTATTCGGCCAACATCTGCCGCACGGCCTGCCCCACGGCCACCTCACTGGCGCCACGGCTTCGGACCACTTCAAAACCGACCACCGGCTGACCATTGAGGCTGGCCCAGGATCGGGGTTCAGCCAAACCGTCACTGACCGTGGCGATCTGATCGAGTCGCACCCGGCGTCCACCGGGCAGGCTGAGCTCGATCCGCGCCACCTCCTGGGCGGTCTGAACCGTGGCCGTGGTTCGCACCGGTTGCTCACCGGCGCCCAGGTCGATCCGCCCGCCGGAGGCTTCCTGCTGCACTTGGGCCAGGAGCTGCGACACCTGCACGGCCGTCACACCCAGGGCCTGCATCCGCTGCGGATCCAGGGCCACCCGCACCTGTCGGCTCACGCCACCAACCCGGGTGACCGCGCCCACACCCTTGATGGCCAGGAGCTTGCGCGTCAGCTCGTTGTCGACCAGCCAGGACAGCGCCTCATCGTCCAGGCCGGGCGAGCGCACGGTGTAGGCCAGCACCGGCGTGCCCGCGAGATTGAGCTTTTGCACGATCGGATCGCGCAGGTCGCCCGGCAGGTCGGCGCGCGCACCCTGGACCGCAGAGCGCACATCATCAAGGGCTTCCTGAACCGGCTTTTCCATGCGGAATTCCGCCGCGATCGACACCGATCCATCCTGCACCTTGGTGGTGATGTGCTTGAGCCCCTGCAGCGGGGCCAGCGCGTTCTCCAGCTTGCGCGCCACCTCGGTCTCGAGCTGCGAGGGCGTAGCGCCCGGCTGGCTGGCGCTGACTTGAATGGTGGGCAAGTCCAGGTCGGGAAAATTTTGCACTTTCATCGACCCGTAGGCCATCAAGCCAGCCACGGTCAGCAGCACAAAGAACAGAACGACCGGTATCGGGTTACGGATGGACCAGGATGAAACGTTGATCATCGGGCACCCCGGCTCAGCGGGCAGCGGGGGCGAGCGCGGCCGTCCCCGCAGGAACCACGCGCACCCAATCGCCATGATTGAGGAAGGCGCCGCCGCTGGCCACCACCCGGGCTTGCGGCTCCAGACCCGAGATAATTTCCATGCGGTCGCCGGCCAGCCGCCCGGTGCGCACCTTGACCTGGGCGACCCGGTCCTGGGCACCGACCACGTACACATAACTAAAACCCTCGCGCACCACCACTGCCGATTGCGAGACGGTCAGGGCTGTGCTGCGGCCCAGTTCGATCTGCCCGCTGGCAAAGGTGCCGGGCACCAAGGCCGCGCCGCTGGCGATCCCGCGGGGCCTGCTGATGTCCACGTATACCAGGGCGTTGCGCGTCTGGGGGTCGGCAGAGGGCGCGATCACCCGGACACGTCCGCTGACCTCCAGTCCGCTGGCCGTCTGGATACGGACGGGCGCTCCGACACGTACCCGCGGCAATTCAGCCGCCGTGACCTCGGCTCGCCACTCCAGACGACCCTGCCGGATCAGACGGAACAACTCGGCCCCAGGCATCACCACACTGCCCAGCGTGGCCTGGCGGGCGGAGATAACGCCGGCATCGGGGGCGCGCACTTCGGTCTGTGCCAGGCGCAACTGCTGCAGACCCACCGCAGCGCGGGCCGATTGCACCCGCGCCTGTGCAACCGCCTCCGCCGAGAGAGCAGCCGTCAGCTGCGCCGAGCTGAAAAAGCCCTGTTGCTGTAAGGACCGAGCACGCTCTGCCTGCGCCTGAGCCTCCTGGGCCGCAGCCTGCGCCTCGGCCAGCAGGGCCTGCGTCTGAGCCAGTTCGGCACGCAGGGTGTCGGACTGAAGACGGGCCAGAACATCGCCCCGCTTGACCAAATCGCCCACATTGACCCGCAGTTCAACCAATTGAAGCCCCTGGGCCTCAGCGCCCACCGAGGCCTCTTGCCAGGCCGCCACCGAGCCGTGGGCCTGCAGGAGCTGGGGGAGGGTCATCGCCTGTGGCTGCTCAATGCTCACGGTCAACGCTGGCCGGGGCGCAGCAGCCTTTTCCTGGGCGGGCGCTGCGAAGGAGAGCGCGCCGAGAGCGCCCAAACCCACCAGGCGCCAGAGACTTGCAGTTTTCATCATCAAACCTAGGGAGAACCCGAGGCCTGCAGTGTAGCCAGAGGCCCTATGACCCGAGCTCAGCCCAGGGGATAGACCGCACTCAACCGAGCACCTGACCCCAGAGCGTGAGCACGGCCTGACGCGGTGCGGACAACTCATCGACCGGTCTCTGGGTGGGTTCCTCATTCAGGCGTGCGCGGTGCTGCAGGCGACGCAGTTCGCGATAGGCATCGGCAGCCGCATGGCCCACGCCGCCAGGCAACAGGCCCGCCTTCTCGGCCCGTTCGAGCAAGGCGATATTGCCGACGTTATCCACCAACTCGGGGTGACGCCCTGACTGGGACAGCACCAGAAACTGGACCACGAACTCGACATCGACCATGCCGCCCGCGCTGTGCTTGAGGTCAAACACATCGGCTCCGCGCACCGGGTGAGCGGTGCGGACCTTCTCGCGCATGGCCACAATCTCGGCGCGCAAGGCGTGGGCATCGCGGTGGGAAGCAATGACCTGGCTGCGCACGCCCTCAAAGCGCTGACGCAGCGCTTGCGTGCCGATGACAAAGCGGGCGCGGGTCATGGCCTGATGCTCCCAGGTCCAGGCGGTATTGCTGCCGCGTTGCTCCTGGTAATCGGCAAAGGCTGCAAAGCGGGTTACCAACAGGCCGGAGTTGCCGTTGGGCCGCAGGGCGGTGTCAATCTCAAACAGGTCCCCTTCGCCCGTCTTGACGGTCAGCCAATTGATCAGCTTGCGCACGAAGGCCGCATAGACCTCCGGGGCCCGCTCGTC
The DNA here is from genome assembly GCA_964488145.1 of uncultured Polaromonas sp. Lineage (GTDB taxonomy): Bacteria > Pseudomonadota > Gammaproteobacteria > Burkholderiales > Burkholderiaceae_C > Polaromonas. Next base: position 13,054 of record CAZATV010000005.1, on the reverse strand, counting down.
CTCGTCCTCGTAGACAAAGACCAGGTCCAGATCACTGCCGTAGCCCAATTCCTTGCCACCGAGCTTGCCATAGGCAATCACGCCCAGTTGGGGTTCGGGCCGATGACGGCTCTTCAAACGCTGCCAGCACCAACGAACGGTGACGGCCAGCACTGCATCAGCCAGCGCGCTCAGGTCATCGGCCACCTGCTCGACCGTGAGCTGGCCCTCCACATCGCGGGCCAGGGTTCGAAATACCTCGGCATGATGCGCCCGCCGCAGCAGATTCAAGCAGGCCTCCTCATCATCCTCGCCCGTGCGGCGCAAGGCCTCCAGGCGTGTATCGAGCTCAGCCTCAAAAGCGGGGGCATCAAAACGCTGCTGCAACATCTGACCATTGGCCAGCTCATCGATCACGCCGGGATGCCGCAGCAGGTAGCGCGCTGGCCAGCGCGCCGCACCCAACAGACGCAGCAGCCGTTCGTGGACCGAGGGCCGCTCCATCAGCAGAGCCAGATAGCTCTCGCGCCGCAGCAAGGGTTCGATCCAATCGAGCAATCGCAAGGCACCGTCCTCGCTCACCCGCCCGGCCTGCAACCAAGCTGCACTGCGCTGGACCAGACGCAGCAGACGGCCCCGGGATTCCTCGCGCAGAGCCAGCACCCGGGGGTGGCTCTGCCAGTCGCTCAAGCGCTGGCGCAGCGCCTCAGGCCAGTCGGTTCCTTCGCGAGCGAGTAATTCCACGAAGTCCTGCGGGGCCGCCTGCGCGCCGCCCTTGTGGCAACCCACGCAATCGGTGTGACCGCCCAGCAGCTTGTCGAATTCCTCGGCCACGAATTCCCGGTGGCGATCGAGCTCGGCCAGCAGCTGACCGGTGTGATCAAACCCAAGCGTGGCCGCAATCCAGCCCAGGTCGGCATCCTGGGTGGGCAGCACATGGGTCTGCTGATCGTCCAGATACTGGATGCGATGTTCGACGCGCCGCAAAAAATCGTAGGCTTGCGCCAGACCGGCTGCGGTGGAGGCCGGCATCAGCCCGGCCTTGCTGACACGGGCCAATGCATCCAGCGTGGCCCGGGTGCGCAGCTCCGGAAACTGTCCCCCCCGCACCACCTGCAGCAACTGAACGGTAAATTCAATTTCCCGTATCCCCCCGCGGGAGAGCTTGACATCGTTGGCCCGCTCGGGATGGCCGGCCGCACGGCGGGCTGCCTGCTCACGGATCTGCCGATGCAGCACGCGCAGGGACTCGAAGACGCTGTAATCCAGATAGCGTCGGAACACAAAGGGCAGCACCAGCTGCCGTAGCCCATCGGTCGATCCGTCACTGCGGCTGGCGCGCGGGGCGACTACGCGGCTCTTGAGCCAGGCAAAGCGCTCCCACTCGCGACCCTGGACCTGGAAATACTCCTCCAGCGCGCCGAGCGAGACGGCCGGCGGGCCTGAGTTGCCATTGGGCCGCAAGGCCAGATCGACCCGAAACACAAAGCCGTGCTCGGTCACGTCACCGATCAACGCCTGCACCGCCTTGACTTGCAGGGCAAAGTACTCGTGATTGGAAATCACGCCGCGACCGTCGGGGCGGCCAGCGGTGTGCCCCTGCTCGTCGTAAACGTATACCAGATCGATGTCGCTGGAGACATTGAGCTCGCGTGCGCCGAGCTTACCCATGCCGATGACCCACATACAAGCCCGCCTGGGCGAGCCGTCCGCCGCCGACTCCAGCTGCGGGCTGCCATACAAGGCGTCGAGGTCAGCGCTGGTCTGCTGCATCGCCACGTCCAGGGCAAACTCGGCCAGCTCCGTCATGGCCCCGGTTACCACCCCCAGAGGGGCCGATTGCGGCGTTTGCGCGTCCATGACCACCAGCCGCTCGAGCACCAGCTGGCGCAGAATGCGCAAGGAAGCCCCGACGTCATGACCGGCCTGGCGCAAGGCCTCATAGGCGTTGAGCAAGACCGGCTGGGTCAGGGGTGCGACCGGCAGCAAACCCAACCAGGTCGCATAGCGCCGACGGATGCGCTGCACAAAGCGGCTGTACGCGGCCGATCGGTCCGCATCGCCAGGGCAGGCGGAACGGGAAACCAGAACGGATGACAACAACGGCATGGTCAAAAAAGCTGACGAAAGGAGACACAAAGCCACCCCGGACGAGGGTCATAATTCCGGGCGAGATGCAACCAGAAACTGCCTCGCCACCAACGCCCCTGCCGCCGCGCTTGAAACTGTGGGCGATGGCCACGCAGTGGCTGCTCGTCCTCTTGCTTTCATTTGCCCTGCTGCTGGGTCTGGGTTGGGCCCTGCTTCACTGGATGATTGTGCCGCGTATCGACGAATTTCGCCCGGCACTGCAAAGTCTGGTCCGCAAGAGTACGGGGTTGCCCATTGAAATCGGTCAGCTGCAGGCCCGCTCGATCGGCCTGATCCCCGCCTTTGAGCTGCGGCAGGTCAGGCTTCTGGATGCCCAGGGGCAGGCGGCCTTGCAATTGCCCAAGGTGGTGGTGGCACTCTCGCCGCGCTCGGCGATCAAGCTCGGGCTGGAACAGCTGGTCATTGAGGGCGCCGAACTGGAGCTACGACGTACGGCCGACGGGCGGTTTGTGTTGGCCGGCATGGACATGAGTGCAGCACCTAGGGTCGACATCCAGCCGGCGCTCGATTGGCTTTTTTCCCAGACCGAATGGGCGCTGTTGGGCGGCACCGTGCACTGGCGCGACGAGCAGCAGGGCATCGACATGAAGCTCACCGAGGTCGACTGGGTCATGCGCAACAGCGGCCAGCGCCACCACATGCGGCTCGATGCAACACCCCAGAGCCAGTGGGGAGACCGCTTCAGTCTGCGCGGGATGCTGCGCCAGCCCCTGCTGTCTGGGGGCGCGGGCAACTGGCGGCTTTGGAGCGGGGAGCTCTACGCGGAATTCGGACGTATCGAAGCCGGGCCGCTGCGGGCCTACGGTCGGCTGGCGGGAATAGAAATCGAGCAGGGCCGTGGAGCCCTGCGCACCTGGGCTGATGTCCACAAAGGCCAGGTGCTGGGGGCGCTGGCCGACGTACGGCTGGAGAGCATTGAGGCACAACTTGGCCCCAAACTGCCGAGGCTGGCACTCAAGACCGTCCAGGGTCGCTTGGGGTGGCAGCAAATGGAGCGCGGCCGGCAAGTCCGCGCCGAAGCACTGCACCTTGAAAGCGCAGAAGGCCTGCAATGGGCAGCTGGCCTGCTGAAGTGGACCGAGCAGGCGGGCGAGAAAGGTACGCTCGTCCGCCATCAAGTGGAGGCCGACCAAATCGACCTGGCCTCGCTGGGCTCCATCGCTCAGCGGTTGCCCTTGCCGGGCCAGCTGCATGAGCAGTTCAAGCATTTGCAACCCAGGGGACAGGTTAGGGACCTGCAGCTGAGCTGGCAGGGCCCGCTGGAACAGCCCGAGCAGGCCCAGGCACGGGGCCGAATTGTGGATCTGGCGCTGGCGGCGCAGCCGCATGGAGCGGCTGGTGGACTTGGCCGGCCCGGGGTCGAGGGTGCCAGCCTGGACTTCCAATGGAAACGTGAAAAGGATCTGGACAGCGGCCAGGCCAACCTGCAGATCGAGCGAGGCTGGCTGGAGCTACCCGGCCTGCTGGCCGAACCCCGGATCGACCTGGACAAGCTCAGCGCAGCCCTGAAGTTCAGGCACAGCTCTGCGGGCAGCCAGGTCCAATTCGAGCAAGGTCGACTGCAGAACAGCGATGTACAGGCGCAATTCCAGGGCAGCTGGCAGCGCCAAGGTCAAGGGCTGGGCGAACTTGATTTGCAGGGGCAGATCAGCCAGGGCAATGGCTCTCGGGTCTACCGGTACCTGCCGCTGGCCGTGCCCGAGGGCACACGACGCTATTTGCAAGAGGCGGTGCCGCAGGCCCAGCTGGCCGATGTGCGGATCAAGGTCAAGGGGCCGCTGGCGCGTTTTCCATTTCGCCAGGCGGCAGACGGCGAGTTCCTGATCGGCGGCAAGATTCGCAATGCCCGCTATGTGCCCGTGCCGACGTATCTCAACCCGGGCGGCAAACCCTGGCCTGCACTCGAACGTCTGGAGGCTGACCTGCAGCTCAACCGCAGCAGCCTGCAGCTGAGTCAGGCCAGCGCTCAGATTGCCGGCCTGCCCGGCCTGAACCTGAACAAGGTACAGGCCCGCATTGCCGACCTTGGGCCCCAGTCCAACGTTGAGCTTGGCGGCGATCTACGCGGTCCGCTGGCCCAGGCCCTCAAGCTGGTCCAGACCTCCCCTTTGTCCAGCCTGACCGGCGAGCTGCTCGCTTCGGCTAGCGGCACCGGCTCGGCCGATCTCCAGCTCCGCCTGAGTCTGCCATTAAACGATTTGGGCAAATCCACGGTGCAAGGCAGCCTGCTGCTGCCGGGCAATGACCTGCAACTGTCCAGCGACCTGCCGCCGATCACGCAGGCCAGGGCCAACCTGCAGTTCACCCAGAACAGCCTGCAGGTCACCAGCGCACAAGGGCGCGTGATGGGCGGCGACTTGAAATTTGAGGGCAGTCTCAAACCAAGAAGCCGCGATGCCACAGAGCCTGAGGCCCAGCTCAGAGTGCAGGGTCAACTGACCGCCGAGGCCCTGCAGCAGGTGCGGAACATTCCCGCTTTGGCCGAACTGGCGCGCAGCGCCAGCGGCAGCACCAGTTTCAGCGCCCAACTGGGTATGCGCCAAGGCTGGCTCGAGATGAATATCCAGTCACGGCTTCAGGGCCTGGCCCTGAACTTGCCGGAGCCCTTGAACAAGCCCGCTACCACCGAATGGCCGCTGCGCATCGAGCGAAGCATGGTGGCAAGCAGCCTGGGGGGCGAGCGAAAACCGCAAGACCGCCTTACGCTGCATCTGGGCCCCCTGCCTGGCCTGTCCCACGGGATACATGTCAGCTATCTGCGCGATGTCAGCGGCAACTCTGCCCAAGTACTCGGCGGCGAACTGACGGTAGGCTCGCCAGCCGCAGACGCAACGACAGGCCCGGTACGTGCCCTGGTTGAGTTGCGCAGCCTCGATCTGGATGTATGGAATAAGTTTCTTGAGGGCCTGAACCGAAACGAGGCCGCAGCCAGCCCTGCCAGCAGCAGCTATCTGCCCAATGTGCTGGCTCTGCGCACGGAGCAGCTGCGCACGCAAGGCCACACTCTGCAGCAGGTGGTGATCGGCGCCTCGCGCGATGGCCTGACCTGGCGGGCCAATATCGATGCCTCCGAACTGAGCGGTTATGGTGAATATCGACCCGCCAGCAGCGCCGGGGCCGGCCGCGTCTATGCGCGACTGGCCCGCCTGGCGCTGGGTCCGAGCAACACCGGCAACGTCGAGGCCCTGCTGGACAATCAGCCCAGCTCGGTGCCGGCTCTGGATATTGTGGTCAACGATCTGGAACTGCGCGGGCGCAAACTGGGCCGTCTGGAAGTCGAGGCCCTCAATCGGAATCAGGGCGCTGGCAGCACAGCACGCGAGTGGCGACTGACCAAACTCAGTCTGAGCGTACCGGAGGCCAAGCTGACCGCCACGGGCAACTGGGCTGCCCTGCCGGGCGCGCGTCCCAATGCGCCCCGCATGACCCAGCTCAATTTCGGGCTGGAGATCGAAGACTCCGGCGAACTTCTCAAGCGCATGGGGCTCGACGGAGCCATCCGGCGTGGCAAGGGTAAGCTGGAGGGGCGCATCGGCTGGAGTGGTTCGCCGTTGGCCTTCAGCACGTCGACCCTGCAGGGCCAGTTTGTGGTGGACGTCGAGTCGGGCCAGTTCCTCAAGGTCGATCCCGGGGCGGCCAAATTGCTGGGCGTGCTCAACCTGCAGTCGCTACCCAGACGCCTGACGCTGGACTTCAGGGACGTCTTCAGCGAAGGCTTCTCCTTCGACTGGATCCGCGGGGAGATCAACATTGAACAGGGCGTGGCCCGCACTGAAAGCCTGAGGATGAAAGGAGTCAATGCAGCGGTGCTGATGGCCGGCTCGGCCGATATCACGCGCGAGACGCAAGATCTCCGCGTGGTGGTGGTCCCCGAAATCAATGCGGGTACGGCCTCTCTGCTGGCCTCGGCGGTCAACCCAGTGGTCGGCCTGAGCACCTTCATTGCCCAATGGCTGCTGCGTCGCCCCCTCAACGAGGCCAACACCCAGGAGTTCACCGTGCGCGGAACCTGGACTGATCCGCTGATCGAGCGCGTACCACGCAAGCCCGCCGCGAGCTCGAGCAGCAGTACTCCTCCATGAGGCGCCCATGCGAGTAGCGGCGATCCAGATGGTTTCCGGCGCAGATGCGAAAGCCAACCTGTCTGCCGCCGCCCGCGCTCTGGCGCAGGCGGCCAGCGAGGGGGCCGAACTGGCACTGCTGCCCGAATATTTCTGTCTGCTGGGTCATCGTGACACCGACAAACTGTCCATGGCCGAGCCAGTCGGCGCCGGCCCCCTGCAGGACTTTCTGGGCGAACAGGCCTGCAAGCACGGCCTTTGGCTCGCCGGCGGCACCCTGCCGATGAGCACCGATCAGCCGGGCAAGGTCTATAACAGCCACCTGGTCTTCGATCCGCAGGGTCGCCTGGCTGCGCGCTACGACAAGATGCATCTGTTCCGATTCAAGGGCGAGCAAGAAAGTTACGACGAGGCGCGCACCCTGGTGGCCGGACAAAGGAGCGTCAGCCTTGAACTGCCCTCACGCGATGGCCACTGCTGGCGCGTGGGCCTGAGCATCTGTTACGACCTGCGCTTTCCCGAATTGTTCCGGCAGCAATCAAACGATCTGCTCCTGGTGCCCAGCGCCTTTACCCACACCACCGGTCAGGCCCACTGGGAAGTGTTGCTGCGTGCCAGAGCGATCGAAAACCTCGCCTTCGTCGCCGCGGCGGCACAAGGAGGGCAACACGACAACGGTCGACGCACCTGGGGGCACACCATGCTGATCGATCCCTGGGGCCAGGTGCTGGCTCTTCGGCCCGAAGGCTTTGGGGTGGTCACCGCCGACCTGGATGCGACCGAGCTGCACAAGCGCCGTCGACAGCTGCCCTCGCTCGAGCACCGCGTGCTGCGATGAGTCCGAGTTCAACCGAAGACCCCCAGAGCGCAGGCTTGAACCCTACTGGGAGCCCTTCCCTTCTCGCTCGTCTGGGCCGCTTTTGGAGTCTGAACCCCCATTTGCGCAGCCGCTGGCTGCTCTGGAGCCTTTTGATCGCCCTGCTGACCGGTCTTTTAGGCCTCCTGACCTTCCTGACCGGCCGCTACGAGGCCAGTCGTGTGCAAAGCCGACTCGATACCGAGGTCAATGGACTGGCGGGGGACATCCGCAATGGACTGGCCCGCAATTTGCGCGCCCTGCAAATCCTCAACGGCGAGCGATCCGCACAGTGGCAAATCCAAAGCACTGAACTGATGCAGCAGCGCCGGGAAATCGTCCGCATTGAGTGGCGCGGCGAGCAACTGCAACTCAAGCTCGGGCAGGATACCCCGGCCCGTCCGGGCGTTTTTAGCCAGATGCCCCGCAGTCAGAGCCAAGCCGACGTCAATCTGGCTTGCGGCGCAGCCCAGCGCTTTAGCAGCCCGGCGTTCTCAAGCAGTTATTTTTTGCCGCAGACCGATGGTCGCGGACTGGAACTGATGGACCTGTGCATCGCACACCGGGAATCGGGCGCCCTGATCGGCTACACCGTGGCCACCTATTCACTGGGCGATCTGCTGGCTGAGATGGTCGGCCCCCAGCTGCCGCGTGGTCACACCCTGGCTTTCACCGATCCCGACGGCACTCGGCTGGCGATGCACGGCCAATTGGGCGATGGCCGGCGCATGTACAGCTCACAGTCGCTGCTGGATCTGGCTGGCAACACGCTGGTGCTGCGCCTGGACACCCTGCAGGGCACCACAGCCCTGTTCCCCAACCCCCTGAGCGCGCTGGTTAGCACCATGGCGCTGGCCTTGACGCTGGTGCTGATCCTGATGGTTCGGGACATGCGCCGGCGCCAGCGGGTTGAAAACGAGCTGGCCGAGGCCCTGGCCTTTCGAAAGGCGATGGAGGACTCCTTGAGCACCGGTCTTCGCGCCCGCGACCTGCAAGGCACCATCACCTATGTCAACCCCGCTTTCTGCAGGATGGTGGGCTTTGAAGCCCAGCAATTGCTGCAGCAGGGCGACCCCGCGCCGTACTGGCCCCCCGAACTAGCGCCCACCTACAGCGCCAGACAACAGGACCGGCACAACAACATCGCATCCCTTCGTGGCGGCCTGGAGTCGGTATTCATGCGCAGCGATGGCACCCGCTTCCCGGTGCTCATCATGGAGGCGCCCCTGATCAATGCCCAAGGCCGACACACTGGGTGGATGAGCGCAGTGCTGGATATAAGCGAGCAAAAACGCGCCGAGGAAATCTCTCGGGCCAGCCAGGATCGACTGCAGGCAGCAGCCCGTCTGGCCATGGTCGGCGAAATGGCCTCCTTGCTCAGCCATGAGCTCAACCAGCCGCTGGCCGCCATCTCAAGCTATGCCAATGGATCGATCAATCTCATGCAGGACGCGATACCGTCGGCCTCCGGCGCCCCCACGATCCCGGCTGGACTGCAACAGGATCTGATGCAAGCGCTGCAGCGCATTGCCAAACAGGCCGAACGCGCGGGCCGGGTCATCCGCAGCGTTCACGATTTCGTCCGGCGCCGGGAACAGCGACGTGAATCTGTCGCCCCCAAGGACTTGATCGAGGCGGTGATGCCCCTGGTAGCCCTGCAGGCGCGCAAACTGGGTATTCAGGTGGTGCTGGATCTGGCCCCAGATACGCCCCGGGTGGTGTGCGACCGGACCATGGTCGAGCAGGTGCTGCTCAATCTGGCACGCAATGGCATGCAGGCCATGCAGGGCGCCGACGAGGCCGGGCCGACACGCATACTGACCCTCGGCGTACACGGTCTCCCGCAGGACGGCCAGGGATGGGTCGAATTTTCGGTCAGCGATCGGGGCCACGGCATCCAAGAGGATGTGGCGCAGCAACTGTTCACCCCCTTCTTCACCACCAAGGAAGAGGGTATGGGTCTGGGTCTGAGCCTGTGCCGCACCGTGGTGGAACAACACGGCGGTATCCTCCGGTTTGAGCCCTATCCGCCGCAGGGCACCACCTTCCGATTCACCTTGCCCGCTGAGACCCGCAGCCTCGACCTCGCAGCCCCATGAAGCGACCCCTTGATGCCACCGTTTACGTGATTGACGACGACGCTGGCGTGCGCGATGCACTGGCCTGGCTGCTGCGTTCGCGTCGCCTGGTCAGTGAACTTTTCGATTCAGCCGAGACCTTCGCGGCATATCTGGCCAGACCGGGCTTTGAAGTGCGCGAGCCCTCCTGCATACTGCTCGACGTACGCATGGGCGAACTCAGCGGACTGGCCCTGTTTGACCGCCTGATCCGGCAGGGCCTGCCGCCCATCCTGCCGGTGATCTTCCTGACCGGCCATGCCGACGTACCGACTGCCGTTGATGCGGTCAAGCGGGGGGCCTTTGATTTCTTCGAGAAACCTTTTTCCGACAACGCCCTGGTCGATCGCGTCGAACGAGCCCTGGCGCAATCGGCCGCCGGACTGGCCGAACGCCAGCACCGGCGAGATGTGCAGGCCCGGCTCAACAGCTTGACCGAGCGTGAAAACGAAATCATGCAGCGAGTGATTGCTGGCTTGGCCAACAAGCAGATGGCCGATGAACTGGCCATCAGCGTGCGCACGGTAGAGGTGCACCGGGCCCGCGTGTTTGACAAGATGGCGGTCAAATCAGCGGTCGAACTGGCCAACCTGCTGCGCTCATCCGGCAAGGACTGAGGCAAGCCGATTGCGCCTCAGCGCTCCCGGTCGCTGCCCTGACCCTCATCCGGCCGCTCGCCGCCGGGGCGCCCGGAAAACATGGTCCACCAGACAATGAACACCAACAACACCAGCGCCAACAAGGCTTCGAGCAGCAGCAAGGTCATGGACACCCAGCATAGAAAAGACACGAAATGAACCCGATTATCGTCAGCGTCCTTGCCCTTGCATCGGCACTGGTGTCTTGCAGCACGGTGGTTCTGCCGCCGCCTTTACCTCAAACCCAGGCTCCGGAGCCCGGGCCCACCGAGCCGCCGAAGCCAGCTTCGATCAACCCGGTCGTACCCGCCCCGGTTGACCCCGAGCCTCTGGGCCCCACCCTCCAATTCAGCAAGAGCCGTTGGGTGCCGGTGAACTGGTCTGATTTGCCGGGCTGGTCTGAAGACCCGATCGAGCAGGCCTGGCCCGCCCAACTGCAAAGTTGCCGCAGGCCCCACCCAGCCTTCGCTCCCTTGTGTCCGCAGATCCGGCAACTGGCCCAGGCTGACCCGCAGACGCAGCGGCAATGGATCCTCAAAAACCTGCGCCCCTACCGAATTGAGACGCTTGACCGCTCAAGTGAAGGCTTGCTTACCAGCTATTTCGAGCCCATCTTGCCCGCGCGCCGCCACAGCGATGCAATCCATCGTGTGCCCCTTTACAACCCGCCGGCCGATTTGGGCAGTCGCAGGCCCTGGTTCACCCGGCAGGAGATCGAGACCCTGCCCGCGGCGCGAAGTGCGCTGCGCGGGCGCGAAATCGCCTGGCTGGCCGACCCGATCGATGCCATGCTGCTGCACATCCAGGGCTCGGGCCGCCTCCTGCTGACCGAGCCCGACGGCTCGCAGCGCCAGATTCGCGTGGCTTTTGCAGGCTCCAACGATCAGCCCTATCGCAGCATCAACCAGTGGCTGCTCGATCAGGGGGTGCAGCGTATACACCCCTGGCCCGAGGCGACCAAGGCTTGGGCGGCGCAGAATCCGCAGCGGGTGCCGGCCTTGTTGTGGAGCAATCCGCGCTATGTTTTTTTTCGGGAAGAACCCCTGGAGGCCAATGCCGAAGGGCCCCGAGGTGCCCAGGGTGTGCCGCTGAGCGCTGGCCGCTCCATCGCGGTTGACCCGGGCAGCATCCCTTACGGCACGCCAGTCTGGCTGGTCTCGCGGGGCCCGGCGGCCTCGCTGGCCAGGCTGGTCATGGCGCAGGACACCGGCAGCGCAATTGTGGGCGCGGTGCGGGCCGACTACTTTGCCGGCACCGGTCCAGAAGCGGGACAGTGGGCCGCCCGGATCCGGCAGCCGCTGCAAATGTGGGCCCTCTGGCCGCGCTGAGCCAGGGTCCGGGCAAGCCCCTGCCCGGCACAGGCCCGGCCAGAGCCGCACACCCACGAAGCCGGGGGGGGACGCATACAATGCGCGGTTTGCGTTCGGGGCGGAACTCAACCCTGCCCCGACCTCGACGGCCCGCCCCAAAGAAGCGGAGCCCCTCATCCTTGGAGAGCCATCCGTGTTCATTTCTTCTGCCTTCGCCCAAACCGCCCCCGCCCCAGCCGGTGGCGGTGACATGATGTCCTCGCTGGCCAGCATGCTGCCGCTGCTGCTGATGTTTGTGGTCCTTTATTTCGTCATGATCCGGCCGCAAATGAAGAAGCAGAAGGAACACCGGGCCATGATTGAAGCCCTGGCCAAAGGCGATGAAGTGGTCACCGCCGGAGGACTGATCGGTCGGGTCAGCCGCATCGACGATGCCTTTATTGGCGTTGAACTGAGCCAGGGCGTGGAAGTCCAGATGCAGCGCGCCTCCGTCGTGCAGGTGCTGCCCAAAGGCACCATGAAGTAAGGCCTGCGCCGGGACGCTCAGCCGCACCCGGCCGGTCTGGCCCCTCGAGCCGGCAAAAAGCGCCGGCCGAAAACCGCACAGAGCTGCCATGAACCGCTACCCGATCTGGAAATATCTGGTGCTTGCCGTCACGCTGGTGATTGCGGCGCTCTATACCCTGCCCAACTTCTTTGGCGAGGCTCCGGCCGTGCAGGTCTCGAGCCTCAAGGCCATGGCCAAGGTCGATGAGAGCACGGTGACCCGGGTCCAGGAAGCCCTCAAGGCAGCCGGTGTGCCCACCGAAGAGGTGGTGCTGGACGGTAACTCGGTGAGGGCCCGCTTTGACAGCACCGACCACCAGCTCAAGGCCAAGGATGCGATCCAGAAAGCCCTGATCCCCGACCCAAGCAACCCGCCCTTCATCGTCGCCCTGAATCTGGTGTCGCGCTCGCCCGCCTGGTTGCGCAGCCTGCATGCCATGCCGATGTACCTGGGTCTGGACCTGCGTGGCGGGGTGCATTTCATGCTGCAGGTCGACATGCAGGCCGCCCTGACCAAGCGGGCCGACTCCCTGGCCGGGGACCTGAGGCTGGCCCTGCGCGAGAAAAGTGTGCGCTATGAAGACCTGATGCGCGAGGGCAATTCGGTGCAAATGAAGCTGCCCGATGAGGCCACCGCCGAGACGGTGCAGCGGCTGATTCAGGAGCAGTTCGCCGATCTGCAGGCGCGCACCAGCGCCGACGGCGGCAAGATCCGTCTGGTGGCCAACATCCGCCCCGAGGCCATCCGCAAGGTGCAGGATCAGGCGCTCAAGCAAAACATCACCACGCTGCACAACCGCATCAACGAACTCGGCGTAGCCGAGCCGGTGATTCAGCAGCAGGGCATAGACCGCATCGTGGTTCAACTCCCCGGCGTGCAGGACACCGCCAAAGCCAAGGACATCCTGGGCCGCACCGCCACCCTGGAGATGAGGCTGGTCGATGAAAGCGCCGAGGCGCGAGCGGCCGAGATCGGAGGGGGCCTGGTGCCCTTCAACTCCGAGAGGTTTCTCGACCGCGAAGGCCGGCCCATCATTCTCAAGAAGAAAGTTGAACTCACCGGCGAGAGCCTGACCGACGCGCAGCCGGGCTTCGACTCTCAGACCCAGCAGCCCAAGGTCGACCTCACGGTCGACGCCAAGGGCGGGCGCATCATGCGCGATGTCAGCCGGGAGAACCTGAAGAAGCGTATGGCCATCGTGCTGTTCGAGAAGGGCAAGGGCGAAGTGCTTACAGCCCCGGTGATCCAGGGCGAGCTGGGCAACCGATTCCAGATCTCGGGATCCATGACCACCGTCGAGGCCAATGACCTGGCCTTGCTTTTGCGCGCCGGTTCCCTGGCCGCGCCGATGGAAATCATCGCGGAACGCACCATCGGCCCGCGCCTTGGCGCCGC